>JASJDE010000032.1 GCA_030065195.1 Erythrobacter sp.
CCCGCTTCCATGCCCTGCGCGACAATGATTTCGCGCTCGCCTGCGGCAATCCCGTCGAGCATCGTCTTCGCCGCGTCGGGAGCGGGGATGCCTTCGTCGATCACCTTGTCGCTACGCCCGCGCTTCGAGCCGTCGGCGACCAGTGCGTTGCGCGCGACATCGGTAGCGACCGAGCCGGGATAGATCACGTGCACGCTGACCCCGGTTTGCGAGAGTTCTCCGCGCAGCGCGTCGCCATAGCCTGCGAGGCCGAACTTCACCGCGCTATAGGCAGTGCGCATCGGCACACCGACCTTGCCCGCGATCGAAGAGATGAACGCAAGCGCGCCCGAGCCGCGTTCGACCATATGGCCGATCAGCCCCTGCGCAAACGCGATCTGCGCGGTGAGGTCGATATCGATAATGTCGCGATAGACCTGCATGTCGGTCTTGAGCGCGCGGCTGCGCTGCGAGACGCCGGCATTGGCGAAGGCAAGATCGACCCCGCCTTTCCACGCGATCGCCTTGGCAGTGGCGTCGGCAAGAGCTGCGTCGTCACGGACATCGAAGGGCAGGATCAAGGTCTCGCCACAATCAGCCGCAACTTTGGCCAGTCGTGCCTCATCCCGTCCCGACAACACGACATGCGCGCCGCGCGATGCGAGATCGCGCGCCAGCGCCGCGCCGATTCCCGATGAGGCTCCGGTGATCCACGCCACCTTGCCTTCGTATTCCATATCTCTCTCCCTGAATTCTCGTCAGGGATTGCTGATCGTCTTTGGCACTTCGGGCAAGGGAATAAATTCTTCCTCGTCGCCGGGAACCTTGGGAAAGCGGCCTTCGCGCCAGTCCTGCTTGGCCTGGTTGATCCGCTCGCGATCCGAGCTGACGAAGTTCCACCAGACGTGCCGCTTGGTGGTGAAGGCCTCGCCCCCGAGCAGCATCGCCCGCCCACCATTTGCGCTCGACAGCGTCATCTCCTTGCCCGGTGCTAGAACGGCCAATTCGTATGGAGTCAGTGCAACGCCATCGACGCTGGCTTCTCCGCCGACCAGCATCACGGCGCGCTCATCGGCATTGGCTTCGATCGGGAGGGCACCGGTCGGCGCGAGTACGATCTCCGCATAGATCGTCTCGGCGTGGGTCGTTGTCGGTGCGCTCTTGCCCCAAAGATCTCCCATGATCACCCAGGCCTTGGCGCACTGGTCCTCGACCATGGGCAAGTCGGTGACCGCTTCGAACGCCGGGTCGATCTCTTCCTTGCCGTCGGGAAGTGCGAGCCAGGTCTGCATCCCGAACATCTTCGGGTTGGTCGCAAGTTCGCCCTTGGGGCTGCGCTCGGAGTGCACGATCCCGCGGCCGGCGGTCATCAGGTTGACCTGACCGGGACGGATCGTCGCGAAGGTGCCGAGACTGTCGCGGTGATCGATCGCGCCTTCGAACAACCACGTGACAGTGGCGAGGTTGATGTGCGGATGCGGGCGCACACCCATCCCATCGCCGCCGGATAAATCCGCGGGGCCGAATTCATCGACGAAGATAAAAGGGCCGACCATTTGCCGCTGACGCGAGGGCAGCACGCGGCGCACTTCGAATTGACCGAGGTCGTGGGTAACCGGGGTAATTGTCTGGGTGATCATTCTTCCAGCTCCTGCTCGATCATGTCAGCGATGGCCTCGGGGTAGACTGCTTCGGGCCATTCTCGAAGTTCGTCCGGCGTGAACCAGCGGTGCTCGGTCATCAGGCACTTTTCCAGTTCGGTGTGATTGGCAGTGTCGATCTTCGCTTCGGCTACGCGGACGAGGTAATAGCGTTCATCCGCACGCACCGGCTCGCCTTCGACAGTCACGAACTCAGGTGTGGTTCGGGCGATCTGGGGGCCGGGATCGGTGGTGATCCCGGTTTCCTCGAACAGTTCGCGCCGCGCCGCGTCGCCGAAGCTCTCGCCTGGCTCGCACTCGCCCCCCGCCGTCACCCAGAATGGCGGCCGGTCCGGCACGTCGAAGCGGAACATGAGCGCGCGGCCTTGCTGATCGAGCACTATGATCCTGGCAGCGCGGCGCACTCGCTTCTTGAGAGGAGCATCCATTACTGCGGCGCGCTCGCGTTGATCGCCACCGCGTGCACGCGCTCGCCGACAATATCGCCCAAAGCCGCAATCACGGCGCGCTGGCGGGCGAGTCGAGTCATGCTCGCAAAGGCTTCCGCTTCGATCACGACTGTAAAGTGCGATTCACCCGAGCCATCGTCGCCCGAATGGCCCGCATGATGGGCGCTGTCATTGATGATTTCGAGCCGCGTTGGGCTGAAGGCCTGCGTTAGCAGGGTGGTCATTTCGTCAGCGATCTGTCCAGCCATGATGGGTTGTCCTTTTTTGCATCCTTGGCAAGTGGGATGAGAAACCCCATTCTCCAAACTTTATGTCTCAATCCAAGTTCCACGGACGCCACGAAAGCGCAGATCGCCGGTGCGAGGCGCCTGGCTGCTGCGAGCCGGGCGAATTCCGCGCACCCGGATTTCGAGCGAACGGGTTCGACGGGCCGGGCGAGTGGCGGTGGTTCTGCCTCGAACACGTAAGAGAATTCAATGCCGGGTACGACTGGTTCGAGGGAATGAGCGCCGAAGAAATCCTGACAGCACAGTCGCCCACGGCCGGCTGGCGCACTGAAAGCCCCGGCTTTTCGCAGCGCGTGCATGTCGACGGGATGCCGCGCTGGGCCGATTTCGACGACCCGCTCGACGCGATTTCGGCGCGCGCTGCCGGTATAAAGAGCAAGGCTCAGCGCGAGGCGGCGATGGCCATGGACGGTCGGTTCTCCAAGGATGAAGCGCAGGCGCTCGAGACCATGGGCCTGGGCCTCGACACCGACCGGCGGCGGTTGCGGCGACGCTATTCCGAACTGGTGCGTCGCTACCATCCCGACCGCAACGGCGGCGACCGCAAGTTCGAAGCGCGGCTTGGCAAGGTGGTCGAGGCGTATCAGTTGCTACGCAAGAGCACGGCGATCGCCTGATCACTCCTCGCACAGGGCGGCGAGTTGCTCTGCGCAAATCTTCCAGCCTTCTATGAAGCCCATGTCCTCGTGCTCCTTGCACGCCTCTTCCGACCAATGCCTCGCGGTGGCTGTGTAGCGGGTGCCATGCACGCCATCCTCGCTGGCGGGCTCGATCTCCCAACTGCCGATCATGAAAGCGGGGGCAGGAATGAATTCGCCATCGATGATCTGGACGGCGTCGGTGCCGACGAAGCGCTTGCCCTCTTCCCAATGTAGCATGAGGCCGTCATTGGGCATTTCCTCGCCGTCGGGACCAATCATGCTTGCGAACCATCGACCGCCCGATTTGCGCTCGAGAACCTTCGTCTCGCATCGCCACGGCGGAGGGCACCACCACTCGTCCTGCCGATCGGTCATGACTTCCCAGACCTTTTCGGGCGGAGCCGCGATGAACCGTGAGACGGAAAGCTCGTTCATGCGTCTTCTCCTGCAAGTGCCGCTTCAATCCCGGCATGGTCGATCTTTACCATCCCCATCATCGCGTTGAAGACCCGGCTGCGGGTGTCGGGGTCCTCGTGGCCAAGACCATCCATCAGCACTTTGGGCGCTATCTGCCAGCGCACGCCGAAGCGGTCCTTGCACCAGCTGCACGCCATTTCCGATCCGCCGTCAGCGGTGAGTGCGTCCCAATAGCGGTCGGTCTCTTCTTGCGCTTCGGTAAAAACCTGAAACGAGACTGCATCGGTGAAGTCGCCTTCGGGCTGCCCGTTCATGGCCATGAAAGGTCGGCCAAGGATCATGAAGCTGATGGTAAGGACGGTGCCCGCCAAACCACCGGGATAGTCATCTGGCGCACGGTCGACGCGCAGGATTTCGCTGTCAGGGAACAAGCCGCAATAGAATTCGCCTGCATCTTCGGCACCGCTCGCGAACCACAGACACGTTGCCATCGGCTGATCAGGCATTGGCCGCTTCCTCGATCAGCTTCTGGTCTACTGCGACCGCTTCGATGCATTTGGGACGGGTGGTGCAGCGCTCCACATAGGCCTTGAACGAGGGACGCTCCGGGACCGAGCCGAACCGCAGGCCCCAGATGAACTGGCTACCGACATAGGTATCGGCCATGGTGAAACGGTCACCCGCAGCCCAGTCGTTCAGTTTGAGCCAGCCGTCGAGCGCGTCCAGCGCCAGTTCGAGCGACCCGAAGCCTGCCATCCCAACCTTATCTTCCGGAACCTCCCAGCCCATGGCTTTGCCGATTATCGCCTGCTCGAGCGGTCCTGACGCGAAAAAGAGCCAGCGGTAGTAGGCGGCCTTCTCCTCGGGCAGAGGCAGCAATCCGATTTCGGGGTGCGTTTCGGCGAGATAGTGGTTGATCGCGGCGGCTTCCGTGATGACGTGGTCGTGGTCACCGTGATGGTGAACCAGTGTCGGAACCTTGTTCATCGGGTTTATGTCTTTGAAGGTCTCGGGACGCGTATCCCATTCCATCACCACATGCTCGTAGTCGGCTTCCGCCTCGTGCAGCGCCCAGCGCGAGATTTGCCCCCGGCTCATGGCGACCGTGTAGAAGGTGAATTCGGCCATAGTGTCAGCCCTCCTTCTTGCCGTGATAGATGTTGCGGAACCCGCCGAAGATCATGCGCTTGCCCTCAAAAGGCATGTCCTCCGGCATTTTCTGCATACGTTCGTCCTGCAACATCTTCTCATGCGCGGCGTCGTGCGTTTCCTTGTCAGGCCATGTGATCCAGGAAAATACGATCTTCTCGTCTTCCTCGGCCGCGACCGCGCGGCGAAAATCGGTGTGCTCGCCGTCGGCGACATCGACTTCCCAATTCTCGGCGATTTCGAGTGCGCCGAATTCAAGGAACATTTCGTTCATCCAGCGCGCCAGTTCCAGATATTCGCCTTCGCGATCGGCCTTCACGCCGAGCACTGCACCCATGACGTACATCGCCACTCTCCCTCCAACACTTGCTGGAAAGCAATGTAGCAGGATTGTGGCGGCTTGGCGTCAGTATTGCCGGAAGGCCCAGCGCAACGTTCGGCCAACGCCCCAGGTGGCGGCGCGAGCGGGGAAGGCGGTGAGGACCGGTTTCTGCAGGCGCAGCATCGAGCGCGCCCAATCCGGTAACATGGCCACCGATTCCGCACGGATTATCGACTGCAAGGCGGGTGGGGTGCCTTTGGGACGTTGGCTCAGCACCAATTGCGCCACCTCCCGCGCTTCCGGAGATGACCGCAGGTCGGTGCGCAGCTCGCGAAAAATCGATTCAGCTTCATTGCGGCTCTCGGGCACCGGATTGGCCCCCAGCGCGCGCGCGATCACCGCGAACTGTCTGTAGTACTCGTCTTGCTCTCTCGAAGGCATGTCGGGCCGGACATGGCGCAGATAGCCCGCGAGGAAACTCTGTGCTTCGACCACGTGCACCCAGGCGAGCGTTCGTGGATTGGCCGCATTGTAGGGCGTACCGTCGGGAAGCGTCCCGCCGACCCTGGCATGGATGCGATTGACCCGTTCGATCGCTTTCATCGCTTCGTCCCGGTGGCCGAATGTCGTGACCGCGATGAAACGCGCGGTGCGGCGCAAGCGACCATGCATGTCTTCGCGGAAATTCGAGTGATCCAGGACTCCCTGCAGCGCATGGGGGTGGAGCATTTGCAGCAGCAGCCCGCGTATGCCGCCGGTCATCATCCCGACCAGATCCGCGTGCACATTGCGGATCGGCGTATCCTTTTCGAAAAGAGCATCGTCGGAAGGTGGGACCGGCTTCTGACCGCTCTGCGTGTCATTGAACACGCCGCGCACTTGCTCGACCAGCCTGAGGCGCAGGGTTTCGATCGGATCGGCCATCGCAGGAAATGTAGTCACAGCAATCGGATATTTCGAGCGCCAACGCCCTTAAACCGCCACGGATCACCACCATCTCCTCTTTCATGAAGATCAACGCCAACTTCGACGAACCCGTTTTCGTCCACACCAGCAGCCTCGAATGGATCGCCTCTCCGATGGTCGGAGTCGAACGCCGCATGCTCGATCGCATCGGAGATGAAGTGGCCCGGGCGACGTCCCTAGTGCGCTATGCGGAAGGCAGTTCCTTTGCCGAGCACACCCATTCGGGCGGCGAGGAGTTCATCGTGCTCGAAGGCGTCTTTCAGGACGAGCATGGCGACTATCCTGCAGGCACCTATGTCCGCAATCCTGTGGGCACCCACCATATCCCGCGCTCGAAACCGGGCTGCACGATCTTCGTCAAGCTGTGGCAGTTCGATCCTGAAGATCAGGAGCAGTTTGCGGTCGATATCAACTCGCTCGATCTGACACCCGATCCGGAACGGCCCGGAGTGCGCGAGGCGATGCTCGCGGATCGGGACTACGAGCGTGTGGCGCTCGAGGACTGGGGCGCCGGGGTTGGCCAGACGATCAAAGAAGCCGCCGGGGGAGAAATTCTGATCCTCGATGGTACGCTGAAGCACGACAACGAGATCTACGCCAAGCACGACTGGTTGCGCATTCCCTCGGGCGAATCGGTGCATTTGATCGCCGGGCCGGATGGGGCGCGGCTATGGATCAAGCGCGGGCATCTTGCGGACATCACCGTCCCAGGCAATTGAGCATTCCGCAGCGTCATTGCGGCGACTTGCAAAATTAGCAGGCGCGATCCGCTTGCAGCCGCCGCCATCGCGCTCTAACCGGTCACCGCGATGAACTCACACTCTTCCGAAGAATTCACCGGCGCCAGCGCCATCCCGTCCGAGCCCGACACAATGGTGGACGTACGCGACACGTTCGGCATCGATATCGACTGGCAGGTTCCCGCCTTCAGCGCGAATGACGAGCATGTTCCCGAACTCGACACGGATTACGTGTTCGATCCCGATACGACGCTCGCGATACTTGCAGGGTTCGCCCACAATCGCCGGGTGATGATTCAGGGCTATCACGGCACCGGTAAATCGACTCACATCGAGCAGGTTGCAGCGCGCCTGAATTGGCCCAGCATCCGTGTGAACCTCGACGCGCATATCAGCCGGATCGATCTGGTGGGTCGCGATGCGATCGTCTTGAAGGACGGGCTGCAGGTTACCGAGTTCAAAGAAGGCATCCTGCCCTGGGCGCTGCAGCACCCTGTCGCGTTGACATTCGACGAATACGATGCGGGGCGTCCGGACGTCATGTTCGTGATCCAGCGCGTGCTCGAGTTTGACGGTCGATTGACGCTGCTCGACCAGAACCGGGTTATCACGCCGAACCCTTACTTCCGCCTGTTCGCGACCACCAACACGGTCGGCCTCGGCGACACGAGCGGACTCTACCACGGCACGCAGGCGATCAACCAGGCGCAGATGGACCGCTGGAACATCGTCGTCGCGCTGAACTACCTGCCTGCCGAAACCGAACAAAAGATCGTCAAGTCGAAGACACCGGACACCGAAGACGGCCTGATCGCCGACATGGTCAAGGTGGCTTCGCTGACCCGGGAAGGGTTCATATCCGGCGAAATCTCGACCGTGATGAGTCCGCGAACCGTCATAACCTGGGCGCAGAATGCGGAAATCTTCAACTCGGTCGGTTTTGCATTCCGCCTCAGCTTCCTCAACAAATGCGACGAATCCGAACGTGCAGTCGTGAGCGAATACTACCAGCGAGTCTTCAACGAAGACCTGCCGGAAAGCGCCGCTAAGGGTTCGTAAATGCTCTTATCCCTAGCACCGCCTTGCAGGCTGGTGTTATAGTCTGCTAATACAGTAGGCGATGGGCATGTTTGAACGATTCCGCAGACGCACCCGCGACAGTGCTTCGCGCGGCGATGCGGGTTATTTTGCCCTCTACGACAGCCAGCGTCCTTATGTAGCCGATGACGATTTTGGCGGTCGAAGCTTCGGGCGGAGCAGCTCGAAATTCGACGCCTGGGACGCGAAACTTTCAAGTCTCGACGGTCACATAGACCGTGAAGAGCGTCGTCGCCTGCCATGGTGGCGTCCGGCACATTGGCGCGGTCGGCGCAAACGCTGGTGGGCGGTCCGGGCAATTGCATTGGCCCTGTTGCTGTTCATTGCCCTCGTCGGATGGCTTGCCGTGACGGCTCCTCTTTCAAAGAGCCTCGAACCGATCGCCGCGCCGCAGGTCACCCTGCTGGCTAGCGACGGAACGCCCATCGCGCGCAGCGGCGCGATGGTGGACGAGCCGGTTGAAGTGGACGACTTGCCGGATCATGTCGTGCAGGCGTTTCTCGCTATCGAAGACAGACGGTTCTATTCGCATTGGGGAGTGGATCCGCGCGGAATCGCGCGTGCGGTTTGGACCGGGCGGGGTGGAGGCAGCACCATCACCCAGCAATTGGCCAAATTCACCTTCCTTACCCCCGAACAGACGCTGACACGCAAGGCGCGCGAGGCGTTGATTGCCTTCTGGATGGAAAGCTGGCTGACCAAGGACGACATCTTGTCCCGCTATCTTTCCAACGCCTATTTCGGCGACAATCAGTATGGCCTGCGTGCGGCCAGCCTACACTATTTCTATCGCCAGCCGGAAAATCTCAGGCCCGAGCAGGCGGCGCTGCTGGCCGGGCTGCTGCAGGCGCCTTCGCGCTACAATCCCACCAAGCACTACGATCGCGCGAAGCGCCGGATGGACCTCGTGGTCGGCGCCATGGTGCAGGAAGGCTACCTGACGCAGGCCGAAGCCGATGCATTGCCCAACCCCCGGCTCGATGTGCGTACCAAGGATAACCTGCCGACCGGCACCTACTTTGCCGATTGGGCGCTGCCGATCGCGCGCAGGGATATGGAAACCAGCTATTCGCGCCAGGTCATTACGACGACGCTGGATGCCCGCCTTCAGGCGCTCGCCAGCCGGGTCACGGGTCGTGCGTCGCTGGGCGATGCCCAAGTGGCATTGGTAGCGATGCGGCCCAATGGGGAAGTCGTGGCGATGGTCGGTGGAAAGGACTACGCCTCATCGCCGTTCAATCGGGCCACGCAGGCAAGGCGCCAGCCGGGATCGACATTCAAGCTGTTTGTCTATCTCGCTGCGCTCGAGGCTGGATGGGAGCCCGACGATTCAGTCGCCAATACGCCGATCGAGAAAGGGAGCTATCGCCCCAAGAATGCGCGCGACACCTATTCGGACACGATAACGCTGGAACAGGCCCTGTTATCCTCCAGCAACGTGGCGGCCGTGCGACTTTTCAACGAAGTCGGCAGCGAGAATGTGATTCGCACAGCAAGGTCGCTCGGCGTGACCTCCCCATTGGCCAAAGGAGACCCGAGCCTTGCGTTGGGCACGTCAAGCATGACACTGCTCGAGCTGACCGCTGCTTATGCGGGTGTCGCAGCCAATGAATTCCCGGTCCGGCCGCACGCTTTCGAACAGGACGACGAAGGCTGGTGGGAATGGCTGACAACGCCGGAAGACAGCTTTTCTGCCGGGACCCACGACGAGATCGAGCGGATGCTGCGTGCCGCTATCAATCGAGGCACCGGGCGGGCGGCAACGCTGCCGATCGCGAACTACGGCAAGACCGGCACGACGCAGAATTATCGTGACGCGCTGTTCGTCGGCTATGCCGGGGATCTCGTGGTCGGAGTGTGGGTCGGCAACGACGACAATTCGCCGCTAGACAGGATAACCGGCGGCGGATTGCCGGCGCGAATCTGGAAGGATTTCATGCGCGGCGCCCTGTCGCTGAAGCCCGCACCAAGTCCCAGTGCGTCGCCTGATCCGCAAGGCCCTGTGCAGCCCTTCGACATCGAAGAAGGGGCGGAAGTGCCGCTCGGCGACGACGGGGCGACATTGCGTTTCGAAGACGATGGCGTCGCAATCGAGACCGAGATCGACGGAGTGCCGGTGGAGTTCCGCTTGGGCGAGGACGGCCTGATCGTGGAGCCCCTCGATCCCGACGACTAGTCCTCGCAACTAGCCCATCAGGATATTCATGATAGCCGTGGCGATCGGACGGTTGCGATCGTCCTGCCACGCTTCGACCGACAGATTGGCATTGCGCCGACCCAGGCGAGTGATGCGGGCGAGCGCGAAAGTCTGTTTCTGTTTACCCGCCGAAAGATACTGGACCGTGATGTTGATCGGCTTGAGTTGCGGATTGCGTCCTTCGCGCACGAGAACGGCGCGCAACGCTGCATAGCCGGCATTTTCGAGCAGGCCGGCCGTCGCCCCACCGTGGAAATGCCCCGGACGGCCTTCGACGTTGGGGCCGAAATCGACTGTGAGAACGGGCAGGTCGTCTTCGAGCGCGTGAACTTCGATTCCGAGTGCCCGCGCATAAGCGGGCAAGACCAGGTCGCGCGCGGGATCACTCATCGGTGCCACCTTCCGACTTGGCGGTTTCCATCTTCTGACGCGGATCTGACGCGATCGTCATGAAGACGCCCGCAACATGCGCTACGGGATCGTCCGGATCGCCATCATGCGCAATACCGCGCACAAAGGCAGCCGAGCGCGTGGTGCGGTAGCATTCGACCCGACCGTATACCGCCCCGCGCTCACGAGCTGGACGCTGATAATCGACCCGCAGATCGAGCGTCGCAATCGGAGTGAATGATCCGGTCGTCTGCCAGATCGACATTCCGCTTGCCATGTCCATCAGGCTGACGATCGGGCCCGAGGCGAGAACCGGTCGATCGGGCTCGCCAAGCAAGTCTTCTCGCCAAGGAAGTTCGAGCTCAACCCAATTTTCACCGTGGTCGCGATAGGTCAGACCGAGCCACCCGGAATGGCCATGGCGAAAGAAGAATTTCGACGCTTCCTTGGGGTCAAATCGGGCCTGTTGCGAACTCATGCTTCGCCCTGTGCGATGAGTTCCGTTTCATTACAATGTTTTAATTTTTGCAACAGTCGTTTCTCGGTCACTTTGGCTTCGCAGCCGGACATTCCGTTCGCTGCGAGACCCAAGGAGCGACACATGCCAAAGATTGATCTTTCCTCGATTCCCGGGCTGGACAAGGCTCAGGCCTTGTACGGTTCGCTGACGTCCGACGAAGGTGGATCGCCCGATCCCATCGTCGACATCATGGTTTTCATCTACGAGACCACACCGCCTCCGCCCCCCGGCCTGTTCTCCTGAGGCTGCGAGCGGGCGATGAATGTGCATCCGGCCATTCGGGCGCTGCGGGGCGATTGGGCCTCGCAGCGCCGAGCTCAAGCAGCGCTTCAACAGGCCGTGGCTGCCTGGTATGGGAGTGGGCTTTCACGAGACATAGAGAAGGATTTGAAGCACTATGGCGGAGGCGCGGAGCTGGCCGGTTGCGCTTCGCTTCTTGGCGTTTTGACGGATCATGGCGCGGCGCTCGATTGGGTCCGTGGATTGATCGAACGGCTGATTCCGACAATGTGCGAGGAACCGTTGGGCGACCTGCCGCTGCGGTTCGGCTGTTCGGAAGGTTTTGCAACGATACAACTGTTTTCCGCTGGCCGGGCCGTACTGAGTATGGTGGCGTACGACCCCCCGCAGCGGCGGAGCCGTCCGGAAACGGTGTTGCTGGTTGATCGAGAGAGCACGGAATTGCTGCTCTGTGGACAGGCCGAAGGCGTGTCGCATCATTGCGAAGACCCTGGGAATGACCGGGTCGACTTTGCAACCTGCACCCACTGCTGGCGGGAAGGTGACCAGATCGAACTGACCGCCGGTGATGCACGACACCTACTCAGGTTCGACAGAACAATCCTGACACTGCAGCTCATGCGGTCGGCCGAAATCCCGAAAGTGACACGCAAATTCAACCTGAGTGACGGGCGACTGCTCAGCAGTGCTAGCGGCGACAAGCAGGCCAGCCGCGATCAGATGGCACTAAATGTGCTCGGCGCAATGCCGGATTGCGGCGCTTTCGAAACGATGGAGCGACTTGCACTGGATACAACACGTGATCTCGACTTGAGGTGGGAGGCCGTGCGCCAATCGCTGGCGCTGAACTCGGTACGCGGATTTGCAGTGCTTTCTACCCTAGCGCGACGACCCAAGGATCCGCTCGCCCTGCCAGCGGCACGGCTCCGATCGCAGTTGATCGCGGAGCATGCCGGCCTCGCAAAGCTTGATCGGGAGGCTGCGTGATGCCTCGATCCATCGAAATGGAAGATACAAGCGATTGCTCGCTTGGCGACGCGACGGACGCCTTGGCCGCGCTGGATTTCGATCCGACTTGCGAAGAACGCCTCGGCGAAGCGGCGCGTTGGTTGCGCCGTCTTTCAAACAACCGCAGGTTTCTCGGCGAACTGCTGATCGATCAGTTGGCCGGGCGCGGCAGTGCGGTGGTGGACACCGGTTACAGCCCGCAAGCGATTGTCCTCAGTCGACATTGCCAGGGCAAAACCGGCGGCATGTTCCTGCGCGCCAATATCTGGCCGGCCGAGCATGATTTGTGCTTCCGCACGAGCGGTGCGCGCAGTTTCGTCTACGGTGTGCCGCACGATCACGACTTTTCATTCCTGACCTGCGGCTATCTCGGGCCTGGCTATCGCAGCGACTATTACGAATACGACTATTCCAGCGTCGCGGGGCATCCAGGTGAAAAGGTCGACCTGAAATTCGTCGAGCGCAGCGCGCTCGACGAAGGCAAGTTGATGCTCTACCGGCGCCATCTCGACATTCACAGCCAGATTCCGCCGGAGCGTCTGTCGGTATCGCTGAATGTGATGCATATCGACCCAGCACAAAGCTGGTTCGACCAATATGGCTTCGATCTTGAGAAACGGGAGGTAGATCGCCTGCTCAGCCCCAATGCGAATGAGGCATTCTTGCGGGTCGCGGTGGCGACTGGCATAGGCGAGGCCTTCGAATTCGCCGAGTGGATGGGCAATACCCATCCAAGCGATCGGCTTCGGTTGGCGAGCTTGGAAGCTAGGGCCGCTGTGCTCGAAGGCGCTGCCCAAGTGGACCAATTGTGGCGCGTGGCGGAGACGAACGGAAGTCGGATGGTGGCGGCATCGGCCGGCCGAAAGAGACGGGAGCTAGCTTCGACCTAGCCTCTCGCGAAGCCGTCGGTGATCAAGACATAGGCGACCACTGCGATCGTGAGCATCAGCATAACGATAAGGCATCCGGTTTGAACCTTCTTCGGGAGGAATGCGAACAGGTCGATCTCATCGAACACGCTTGTCCCCTAAATCACGCCACCGGCCAGCCGATCGATGGCACCCTGCAGGATGACAGCTGCGGCGTGACTGTCGATCCTTTCCGCCCTTTTGGCGCGGCTCATGTCTTGGCCGATCATGGCGTCTTCGGCCGCTTTGGTGGACCAGCGTTCGTCCCACAACAAGATCGGCAATTCAAAGGCCTCGGAGCAATTGCGAGCGAAGGCACGACTGGCTTGGGCACGAGGGCCTTCGCTGCCGTCCATGTTTCGCGGCAGGCCCAGTACCATTCCCTTGATGGCGCGCGCCGCGATCAATTCGGCAAGAACGGCCTTGTCACGGGTCCATTTTCCCCGCCCAAGGGTCTTGCCATTGGTCGCAAACCGCCAACCTGCATCGCTGGTGGCGGTGCCGATCGTCTTGGTGCCAAGATCGAGACCGAGCAGCGCGCCGCCCTCCGGCAACGCTTCGGCGAAATCGCTGGCCGTTTCGGTAATCAGGAGCCGCTCGCTGCAGCCAGTGCGTTGGCGCGCCGGGCTACGTCGGCTTTGGTATTCGCCCAGAAAAGAGGGATGTCGTAGACGTGGTAATTGTTGCCGGGCAAGACGTACGATCCGAGCTCCGGCGGGTCTCCAATCAAGAGCAGCCCGCGATCGTCGCATCGCGCCGGCACGGCGTTGGGGACCAGCTCACCGTTGGAGATGCTGTCATCCGGTACGAGCGTCCCCAGGTTGGCGTTCGCAGGCGCTTCGCCGCCGTACATTCCCGTGAGCGGATTGGTGCAAAGGATCTGGCTGTCGCCGCGCAGGGTCCCGTCCAGCCCTTCGGAGTTCGAATAGGCTTCGATCACCGACGACGGATCGGCCGGCTCGGCGAAGCTGGACCATGACAGGATGCAGCCAGTCTGAGCGGGCGTAGCGCATGCGGCGATGCCCATCGCCGGCAAATCGTGCTCGACCGAGATAGGCCAACCGATTGCATAAGCCGCCACCAGGCGGTCCTCGGCGGACGTATCCATCACCTCTTCGCGCAGCAGACGAAGCAGGTGCAGTGCACCCTGGCTGTGTCCGGCAAGGACAATTGGAGTGTCTTGGTCGAGCGAACTGAGGAAGTATCGATACGCCTCTTTTACGTCTTCATACGCGGCGTCGATCGCTTGCTGGCCTTCCGGCTCGTCGGTCAGGAATGCACCCATCGTCGCCTGGCGATAACGCGGCGCCCAAATCTCGCTGGCGGCGTTGAAAGGGCTGGCCATTCCGCGGACATAAATGCGCGCGATGCGCTCCGCTTCCTCGTCGGCATTGCCGCCGATCGGAGCGTTCCAGTTCTCGCGACTGAGATAGCTGGTGGGATGGACGAAGAAGACGGCGAAATCCGCAACATCGCCCGCGGCCCGTGGATCGATCGGGCGCGAGCCGGTTGTTTCCAACGGACCCGGGCGGCCCAGTGTGCTTTCGGCGGCCGGATTGTCGGGTGACGGCGGCACGTCTGCCGCACGCTCGGCCAGTGCCGGTTGCCAGCGGGCAGGATCGTTCACTCCGATTCCTGGGCGGGAGTACCACAGCGCCGGGTCTTGGTAAGCATTTACTTCGAGCGGTTCGGTCGGTGTGAATTCCGTCGTCGGGACAAGCGCCAAGGCTGCCAGATCGTCTCTGAACATCTGGAATCCGATGGCGCCCACAAGGATGGCTACAATACAAAAGGCGACGAAATAGAGGAACTTTCTGGCCATATTCGTGCGGTTCTTCGCCTATTCGGAAGCGCCGGACTGTTCGGCCACTGGCGGGCGCAAAGTGGTCCATGCGCGATCGCCGCGCATGCTTGAAAACCAACTAAGCGGGTTCCACGTCGTCGAACCGTCGAGCGAGAAAGTAATGAACTCAGCCCGGCCACCGATATTCTCGAGCGGTATTGCGCCGCCAAGTCCACGTGCGGCGGCGGGTGCGCGGCTGTCTGCCGAATGGTCGCGATTGTCGCCCATCGCAAACACGTGGCCCTCGGGAACGATCACCGGGCCATGGTTGTCAAGCGGCTGGTTCCTGTGATCGATGACGAGATAGCTTGCGCCGTTCGGTAAGGTTTCGCGATAGGTATCGGGTTCGAAATACTGCGAACCATCGGGACCGGTCTCCCGATAGGCTTCAAAATCCGACAGGCAGGGTTCCATCAGACCGTTGCTCGAGCACAGCAATTCAGGCTCGAATGGAATCCGGTGTGGCGGAACGACTTCGCGTTTCACCGGCTCGCCATTCAGGATGATACGCCCATCGCGCACTTCTATCGTGTCGCCGGGCAGCGCCACCACGCGCTTGATGTAGTCCTCGTCCCGCTGCGGGTGCACCGGGATGACGATGTCGCCATATTCGGGTGTCGCGGGCAGAATTCGCCATTCCCCGCGCGGCATCATGTGAAAGCTCACTGAGGCCCAGGACCAGCCGTAGGGGTATTTGCTCACGACCAACCGATCGCCGACATAAAGGGTCGGCATCATCGAAGTGGAAGGAATGTAGAACGGCTTGGCGACTAGGCTGTGGAATGCCAAAACGGCGAGGAGCATCAGTGCCAGTCCTCGTGCTTCTGCAAACCAGTTGATCTTCTTATCGGTCGCATCGTCGCTGCCTGGCTCGACCGGTTTGGCCTTGTTGGCATTGGCCTCGCTGGATTCGGCCTGGGGGGTTTCGATCTGGTTCACGGTGCGGGTTTCGTAAAATCGTCTTTGTTCAAAGGCTCTTGGCGTGCGCTTCGATAATCACGAAGGCCTGCGCCCATGGATGGTCGTCGGTTAGGGTAAGATGAATGTGCGCCTCATGGCCCGACGGAAGCAATTGTTCAACCCGCATTGCGGCTCCGCCGGTGAGGGCAAGGGTGGGCGCGCCCGACGGGGCGTTAACCACGCCGATATCCTTCATAAAGACACCGCGCTTGAACCCGGTTCCCACCGCCTTGCTGAACGCCTCCTTTGCTGCGAAGCGCTTGGCGTAGGTTCCGGCAATGGTGAACGGGCGACGCCGGGCCTTCGCGCGCTCGATCTCGGTGAAGACGCGATTCTCGAAGCGTTCGCCGAAACGATCGAGAGAATTCTGGATTCGTTCGATATTGCAGAGGTCGGAGCCAAGGCCGATGATCATGAGCTACCCTTCGTTGCGTCCCGACCAAATGGCTTGGTGTCGACGAGATTCAATTTGTGCCCCGCACAATCAGCGCGCCGAGGAGCATGAGCGCCATGACGTGCAACATCACCTGGCTCTTGAAGAGCGGACTGGCGAAATCGCCCTTGGCGAATTTGAGCGAACCGACGTAGCCGAAAATCTGCAGCGCGACCCAGCCGATCGCGAAAGGCACCAGGACTTGCGATTGCAGCGCGAAGCCGAGAAAACCGATGGCAAGAAGGAACAGGACGGCTGCCGCCAATGCCCAGAGCTTCTGCTCCCCGGTCAACTCAGGCAGGTCCTCGGCCACCGGGTCAGCGCGCCTCATCCATCAATTCGCGCATCCGGCGGACCGCCGACTCCAGGCCGGTGAAAACGGCCTCACCGATCAAATAGTGCCCGATATTGAGTTCGGCCAGTTGCGGGATGGCGGCGATCGGCTGGACGTTCTCGTAGGTCAGGCCGTGCCCGGCATGCGGTTCAATCCCATTCTTTGCGGCGAGTGCAGCCATATCGTTGATGCGGCGCAACTCCTTGGACGTGCGTTCGCTATCGCCATCCAGGATCGCGTGGGCATATTCGCCGGTATGGAACTCGACGACGGGTGCGCCGAGCCGCAAGGCGGCATCGAGCTGTCTCTCGTCTGCTTCGATAAACAACGAAACGCGAATGCCGGCATCGCGCAGCCTGTCGACTATCGGCACCAGGGTGTTGTGGAGGCCTGCCGCGTCCAGCCCGCCTTCGGTGGTACGTTCCTCGCGCTTTTCCGGAACGATGCAGGCGGCATGCGGCTGATGGCGAAGAGCGATCGAAAGCATTTCCTCGGTCGCTGCCATTTCGAGGTTAAGCGGCAGGTCTGTAGCGTCCTGTATGCGTTTGAGATCCTCGTCGCGAATATGTCGACGGTCTTCGCGTAAATGCGCGGTGATGCCGTCGCCCCCCACACTTGCAACGATCTCGGCAGCGCGCACAGGATCCGGGTGATCCCCGCCGCGCGCATTGCGGATGGTCGCGACGTGATCGATGTTGACGCCCAACCTGAGGGAATTGGGGCGACTGAAATTGGTCATGAAGGTACTCCGCAGGCCAGCATCGCGACGGCTTTGGCCATGAAGCCTTCACCGGCCCAGATTTCGCCGAATTCGAATTTTGGATCGACTGTCGCAAGGACCATCGATCGCTTCAGTTCCGGTAGCATGATGTTGTGCATCCGGTATTGTCCGATCTCGCCCTTGCGCTCGGCCACTACGACGGGAGCATCGCATCCCTGCGGCTGTGTCTCGAACACCCACTGGCCCAGCGACATGAAGCCAAGAGCGGGGTCGCCTTTCCACATCTCAACCATCGGATCGTCCGGCTGGCCGTATTTGTACATCACATTCCAATTGAAGAAAATCATGTCCTGCAGCGTACCGCCGAGAGCACCCGATGCGCCGTATCCGGGCAGCACCTCGCTTTCGGGAGAGCGCATCGCGTAGAATTGTCCGGTATTTTCGGGTCGGATGAACGCACGTTCGACGAGTTTTCGGCCTTCGTCATCCCCTTCCTCGAAGACGATGCCCTCCTGTCCGGCGAGCATATATTCGACCGATTCGTAGCTGAGTTCGTCGAAGGCGGCCCCCAAGACAATGTAATCGCAATTATTGTAGCTCCAACCGGTCTTGGGCGGAGCGGACCTACCGCGTAGGCACCAATCGAGCCCGTACTCGTCGGGATTGTTGTAGAACGCCGGCCAGCCGTTTTCTTCCTTTGGCGTGTCTTCAGGATTGCGCAAGCCGGAGCGGTGCTGGAGCAATTCGCGGATTGTTGGAACGCGGCCTCCGCGTCGGCTTATGCCGGGGACAAAGCGCGAAATCGGCGTGTCGAGGCTGGTGTTCTCGATCGCCAGTTCGCCGAGGAGCCGCGCCGCCAGGATCTGCTTCGTCACCGACGCGTAGGGCCAAAGTGCGGATTCTCCGACCAGCGGGACGTAGCCTTCCCGTTCCATATCCGGGCTGACGGCGATCGACATCTGGAGATCGCCCATGTCGATTGCAATTTCTCCCTTGAATCCGAGCGAGAATGCAAATTGCTGGATCTTCTGCGCTTGCGCGAACCATGCAGTCGCCTGTCGATCCGATTTGGGTTCGCCAAATGGCAATTGAATCTCAACCGGCTCCGAACCCACCGTCTGCGCATAACCAGTTTGTGCGGCGAAGGTGGCCAAAGCTACGGCGAGGAGCGCGCGGTGCATGCAGTCTATTCCTTCCGGCTACCAGGCTTGGTGACAGCTACGCGTGCGAGGTCTTTGGGGATGTCGCTTTCGTCATAAGTGGGGAAGTCGATCGCGACCAAGGGGTAGAATGGTACACCGAGATCGGATCGGCCCCCGGATCGGTCGACCAACGAGCACTCGGCGATGACCTCGCCACCTTCACGTGCCACCGCGGCGATCGCTTCACGGCTAGAGAGCCCGGTGGTGACGACATCCTCCACCATCAACACCCTCGAACCCGGTTCCAATGCAAAGCCGCGGCGCAGATGGAAGGCACCGTCGGGCCGTTCGAGAAAGAGCGCATCTTTGCCGAGCGCACGACCGATTTCGTGTCCCATGATGATGCCGCCCATCGCTGGCGAGACCACGACATCGACGCTGTCGAGTACTTCGCGAGGGATTTGTGCACAGGTGGCTTCGGCGAGCCTCGCTGCGCGGGCCGGGTTCATAAGCACCCGTGCGCATTGCAGGTAGTGGCCGCTATGCCTGCCCGAAGAGAGCTTGAAATGCCCTTCCAACAACGCGCCGCAGCTGCGGAATTCTTCGAGGACCTGCTCGGTCGAAAGCGTCGCTGCCATTGGCGGAATAACCCCTAAAAAACCTGTATGGTTGCATCAACTTGCGCGTGCCACATGGGGCCTTGCATATTTTTCTCCCTAGAAGCGCTTGAGGCACTGGGCAAGCGCGGCTAAGGGGACCGATGAAGCTGGCAGAAATGCCGGTTGCAGCGCTGTACGTGCAAGGGGTCCAGGGACCCTGCAGACTCGGCAGCATGGGATCAAAATCGAAAGCTTGTTTAGGCACACTATGATGGGTCAGATGCTCACCCGCGCGAAACTAGGGACGACGGCGCTTCTGTTGGCGCTTGCAATTGCGTTTGCGGGGATGCTCGCACCACAAAGCGCATTGGCACAGGAAGCCGCTGAGGACGCTGCAGCGGAAGCTGTCGCAGCTGTTCCGGCAGAAGCCGAAGGCGGATATGTCCCGATGGCACCGACGGAAGGCAAGGGCATGCCGACCGCGTTTGAAGACGACGCGATCATGTCGATGAGTTTCCAGGACCAGTACACCGAAGATGGCGCCTTTGCGCTCGCGATGCACGATTATCTGCTGCTCCCGATCATTACGGTGATCAGCCTGTTCGTGCTGGGGCTGCTGCTCTATGTTGTGATCCGCTACAATCGCCGTGCAAACCCGGTGCCGTCGAAGACGACGCACAACACCATGATCGAAGTGGTGTGGACGGTCGTGCCGGTGCTGATCCTCGTCGTGATTGCCGTGCCTTCGATTGCACTTCTCGCTGCTCAGTACGAAACACCGCCGGAGGACGCCGTTACTATCAAGGCAACCGGCTATCAGTGGTATTGGGGTTATACCTATCCCGATCATGGCGAGGTGGAAGTCATCTCGAACATGCTTTCCGATGCCGATGCTCTTGCGAATGGGGAACCGGCGCAGCTCGCGGTCGACAACCGCATGGTTGTGCCTGCGGGCGTTCCGCTGCGTATCCAGGTGACTGCTGCCGATGTGATCCACGCCTTCGCCGTGCCGTCGCTGTGGTTCAAGATGGATGCCGTTCCCGGGCGTCTGAACGAGAAGCTGCTGACGATTGAGGAACCCGGCGTGTATTATGGCCAGTGCTCCGAACTGTGCGGCACCCGCCACGCTTATATGCCCATCGCCGTCGAAGCGCTTCCTCCGGAAGAGTTCGCCGTCTGGGTGCGCGAGCAAGGCGGTACGATGCCCGGCGAGGAAGAAGTCGAAGCGACTCCTGCGGAAGATGCGGCGGAAGCTGAAACCGCTGAAGAGCCCGCGACCTGATCGCCGAACCGAATACGAACGAATACGAACCTGAGAGAATCTGAACGATGGCCACCACCGCAGAAGGTTTCGAAGCCCACCACGACGATCACGCACACGATGCGGATCACAAGCCCGGCTTCTTCGCCCGCTGGTTCATGTCCACCAACCACAAGGATATCGGCACGCTCTACCTGATCTTCGCGATTTTTGCGGGCATCATCGGCGGCGCGATTTCCGGCGTAATGCGGATGGAGCTGGCTGAACCGGGTATCCAGTATCTGCAGTTCTGGGCCGATTTCATGGGCAACACGCCCGGCGATACGAACGCCGCTTTGCACATGTGGAACGTGTTCATCACCGCGCACGGCCTGATCATGGTGTTCTTCATGGTCATGCCGGCAATGATCGGCGGCTTCGGCAACTGGTTCGTCCCGCTGATGATCGGTGCGCCGGACATGGCGTTCCCGCGTATGAACAACATTTCGTTCTGGCTGACCGTTGCCGGCTTCCTCAGCCTGATGTTCTCGCTGTTCGTGCCGGGCGGTGCCGCGACGGGCGCAGGCGTAGGCTGGACGGTCTACGCGCCGCTATCGACCACCGGCGCTCCCGGACCGGCGGTCGACTTCGCGATCTTCTCGCTGCACTTGGCGGGCGCAGGTTCGATTCTGGGTGCGACCAACTTCATCACCACGATCTTCAACATGCGCGCGCCGGGCATGACCCTGCACAAAATGCCGCTGTTCGTCTGGTCGGTGCTGGTCACCGCATTCCTGCTGCTGCTTGCGCTTCCGGTGCTTGCCGCTGCCATCACGATGCTGCTGACCGACCGTAATTTCGGTACAACCTTCTTCGATCCGGCCGGTGGCGGCGACCCTGTCCTGTACCAGCACCTGTTCTGGTTCTTCGGCCACCCCGAGGTCTACATCATGATCCTGCCGGGCTTCGGCATGATCTCGCAGATCGTGGCAACCTTCAGCCGCAAGCCAGTGTTCGGCTATCTCGGCATGGCTTACGCCATGGTTGCGATCGGAGTTGTCGGATTCATCGTGTGGGCGCACCACATGTACACAGTCGGCCTCGACGTGAACACGAAGATGTACTTCACCGCCGCGACGATGGTGATCGCCGTCCCGACCGGTGTAAAGATCTTCAGCTGGATCGCCACGATGTGGGGCGGCAGCATGGAGTTCAAGTCGCCGATGGTTTGGGCGCTCGGCTTCATCTTCCTGTTTACGGTCGGCGGTGTGACGGGTGTGATCCTTGCCAATGGCGGCATCGACGACAATCTCCACGATACCTATTACGTGGTGGCGCACTTCCACTACGTGCTGTCGATGGGTGCGGTGTTCTCCCTGTTTGCGGGCTTCTATTACTGGTTCCCGAAGATCAGCGGCAAGATGCACTCCGAGTTCCTGAGCCACGTGCACTTCTGGGGCTTCTTCATCGGCGTGAACATCATCTTCTTCCCGCAGCACTTCCTGGGCCTTCAGGGCATGCCGCGACGCTATCCGGACTACACCGACGCCTACACCTACTGGAACGAGATCAGCACGCTCGGCTACATGGTGATGGCGCTGTCCATGGTGGTGTTCTTCGTCAACGTTTTCTACGCGCTCTTCGCTGGCAAACAGCCGGGGAACAACCCGTGGGGTGAAGGCGCAACGACGCTTGAATGGACGCTGCCGAGCCCGCCGCCATACCACCAGTTTGAAACGCTGCCGGTGATCGAGGATCATCACGATTATCACGATCATCGGCCGGCCGCCCAGCCCGCCGAGTAAGGTCGGGCGAGGTAGGCCTCGCGGGCAGAAAAATGGAAAATCGAGGGGGCGCGCCAGCTGGGTGCGCTCTCTCCCGATAAAGACACAGACTTGAAGACGATGGACGCAACAGCAAACACACAGGCACCGGTTCAGGAGGGCAAAGTCGCGCTCCCAACCGAGTGGCGCGATTTCTTCGCGCTGACAAAGCCGCGTGTGATGACGCTGGTGATCTTCACCGGCATTTGCGGGTTGCTGGCTGCTCCCGGTACTATCCACCCGGTGTTGGGTTTCACGGCGATCCTGTGCATCGCAATGGGTGCAGGCGGTTCGGCAGCGTTGAACCACTGGTGGGAGGCCGACCTTGATGCGGGCATGAAGCGCACCGCCAACCGCCCTCTGCCGACTGGCCGGATGCGCCGCGATGACGCACGCGATTTCGGTGTTTTCCTGTCGGCTGTGTCGGTGTTCGTGATGGGCGTGGCAGTGCACTGGCTCGCCGCGATCAGTCTGTTCGCCGCGATTATCTATTACGCCGTCATTTACACGATGTGGCTCAAGCCACGCACGCCGCAGAACATCGTCATCGGCGGCGGCGCCGGCGCGTTTCCGCCTTTCATCGGCTGGATCGCTGTCACCGGCGAAATCACCGCCATGCCGATCCTGCTGTTTGCGATCATCTTCATGTGGACGCCGCCGCATTTCTGGGCGCTCGCTCTGTTTGTGAAGTCGGACTACGCCAAGGTCGGCATCCCGATGCTTCCCGTGGTTGCAGGGGAGCGCGTCACCCGACAGCAGATCATGATCTACACCGCGCTGCTCGCACCAGTCGCGATTGCGCCTTGGGCGATCGGTGCGACGAGCTGGGTCTATGGCAGTGTGGCTGTTGTCCTGTCCGCGCTGTTCCTGGCGCTGGCCGTGCCGGTCTTGCGTGAGCAGCGCGCAGACAGCGATCCGCTGAAGCCGGAAAAGACGCTCTTCAAATTCAGCATCTACTACCTCTTCATCCTGTTCGGTGCGCTTGTCGTCGACCGAGTGCTCGCCAATCAAGGTCTGATCGGGGGAGGCCTGTTCGCATGACCCCCGAAGAGGAAGCTGAATTCAAGCGCCGCCAAAAAGGCCGCAACATGATTGTCGGTCTGACGCTGCTGTTCTTTGCTGTGCTGTTCTACGCGATCACCATTGCTAGGATCGGTGACTGAGCGTGAGTACGACCGCGCCCCTCGAACTCGATCGTGCCAACCTGCGTACGGGCATTCTTGCCCTGCTCGGCGCAGCGGCGATGGTCGGCATGGGGTTCGCTTCCGTACCGCTGTACCGGCTGTTCTGCCAGGTGACCGGTTTCGGCGGGACCACGCAGGTTGCGAGCGAAACCGATGCCAGTCTCGCGTCGCAAGCTGCAACCGGAGAGAAAATGTCGATCCGTTTCGACGCCTCGACCGCCTCCAACATGCCTTGGACCTTCACGCCGGCCCAATCGACCGACACCGTCGAAATCGGCCAGCGCGATATGGCAGTCTATGTGGCCAAGAACACCGGCAGCCGTGCGATTACCGGCACGGCTACCTTCAACGTCGAGCCATCGCAGGCGGGCAAGTATTTCCACAAGATCCAGTGCTTCTGCTTTACCGAGCAGACCCTGCAGCCGGGCCAAGAGGTCAACATGCCCGTGCTGTACTACGTCGATCCGGCAATCCGCGACGACGAGTTTATGGCCGACGTCGAGCAAATTACACTGAGCTACACCTTCCACCGCGCGAAAGAGCCCGTATCCTCGGCGCTCGATCGCTCGAACTGATCACACGCACCTACGGACGGGAACACCATCATGGGCGGCAAAGTAAACCACGACTATCACATCCTCGAACCCGATGTCTGGCCTCTGGTCGGCGCGACCGCGGCTTTGACTTTCACCAGCGGAATGGTGCTGAGCTTTTATCCGGACCTGTTCGGTGCCGCCGGTTCGATCGTGATGTGGGCTGGGCTTGCGGGCCTGATCGCGACCTTCTTCATGTGGTTCCGCAATGTGACGATCGAAGCGCAACGCGGCGATCACACTCCGGTTGTCCAGCTTCACATGCGATACGGCATGATCCTTTTCATCGCCTCGGAAGTGATGTTCTTCGTCGGCTGGTTCTGGAGCTTCTTCGACTTCGCATTGTTCCCGACGCCGCTCCAATACGATGCGGCGGCCGACGCGACGACCAGCCTGTTTGGCGAAACCGGAGCGGCGGCGACGCTTGTTCCGGAAGGCATGGAAGTGCTCGACCCGTTCAGCCTTCCGCTGCTCAACACGCTGATCCTGCTTTGTTCGGGCACCACGGTGACGTGGGCGCACCATGCGTTGATCCACGGCGACCGACAGGGGCTGAAGCAGGGCCTGTGGGCGACGATCGCGCTGGGCGTGCTGTTCAGCTGCATCCAGGCGTATGAGTACAGCGTCGCACCGTTCGGCTTCGGCGGCAACACCTACAGTTCGGCCTTCTACATGGCGACCGGGTTTCACGGCTTCCACGTGTTGATCGGGACGATCTTCCTCGCTGTGTGTCTCTACCGCGCTTATATCGGCCACTTCACCCCGCGCCAGCATTTCGGCTTCGAAGCGGCGGCGTGGTACTGGCACTTTGTCGACGTGGTGTGGCTGTTCCTCTTCATAGCTGTCTACATCTGGGGCGGCTGGGGCGCCGAATTCCACTGATGCCCAGCTGGGAACTCGCGCAGATCAATATCGGGCGGCTCGCCGCGCCGCAGGACGATCCGCGCATTCGCCCCTTCATGGAGGCGCTCGATGCGATCAACTCCGTGGCCGAAGAGAGCCCGGGCTTCGTCTGGCGCATGACCGGCGAGGGCAACAACGCGATGGACGTGCGCTATGCGCCGGACCCGTTGCTGGCGATCAACATGTCGGTCTGGGAGGATGCGGAGAGCCTGTTCGACTACGTCTACAAGAGCGCCCACACGCCGTTCATGGCGCGAAGGAAGGAATTCTTCGAGCGTTTCGATGGCGTGTACCAGGCGCTGTGGTGGGTCGAGGCCGGGCATCGGCCAACGGTCGAAGAGGGCCTTTCCAAGCTCTGGTTGATCGAGAGGTTCGGGCCGACGCCGCAGGCTTTCACTTTCAAGAAGCGTTTCCCCGAGCCGGGGATCGAAGGCGCTCCGGTCGATCACAAGCCGGACCCGTGGTGTGTCGGCTCGGCCTGACCGCCCGCTTTGGAAAAGCGCCATGTCCGGACTTTGCCCGCGTTGCGGCGCGGCGACTCTGTTCGAGGCCCCGGCGCGGATTGCCATGTCTTGCGAGCAATGCGCTCTGTCGCTGGCCGAGCTCGAACGCGGGGCGAGGCTTGCCGGACTGGTGACGATCTTGGTCGCGGCGATCCTGATCAGCATGGCGATGGCGGTCGATATCTACCTGAGCCCGCCGTTCTGGCTGCAAGTGGTGGTCTGGGCACCGCTGACCATGGCGGTCGTGATTGGGATTCTGCGGCTCTACAAGACGGCGCTGCTGTATCGGCAGTATGAGGTTCAGGCTGAGCAGGAGCAGGGCGAGCAATGACGCGTTCGATCCCGATCATTCCTACCATTCTCGTCGTCGCTGCAGCGGGCGTGATGGTGTGGCTCGGTATCTGGCAGCTGGGTCGCGCGGATGAGAAGGCGGAACTGATCGCCCGATATGAAGCGGCGGGAGCACTAGAGGTCAGCTTGACGGACCTCGCCACAGGGCAAACCGATCACCTCTTTTCGCGCGTGACCTATCCTTGCAACGAAGTACTTGAGTGGAGAGCGATTGCCGGTCGAAATGACCGAGACCAGGTCGGCTATGCCCATGTGGCGATCTGTCGTGGTGCTTTTGTCACCAATCCGGACAGCAGCCGAGGGGAAGTGAACATTGGCTGGTCACGAAGCCCGAACCAGCCTGAGTGGTCAGGTGGAGAGGTGACGGGCGTATTGGCTCCCGGCGGCGAGCTCGGGTGGCGCGTGGTCGCCGATCCTCCGCTGGCAGGTTTGGGAGCCAATGCCAAACCCGATCCGAACGACCTGCCCAACAACCACCTCGCTTACGCCGGGCAGTGGTTCTTCTTCGCGCTGACCGCGCTGGTGATCTACGGCTTCGCCCTCAAATCGCGCGCCAGAAAGCGCGACTAGTCCACGCTCAAGGCGCGATTGCTTGCCCCGGCTTCGCGCCATCGCTATTCGCGCTTGCACAATGGAATATGTCTCCACCCGTGGCAGCGCGCCGACGCTTGATTTCGAAGGGGTCACCCTGGCCGGTCTCGCCAGCGATGGCGGTCTGTATGTGCCGCGCGAATGGCCGCGC
>JASJDE010000194.1 GCA_030065195.1 Erythrobacter sp.
CGCGCGGTGCAAATGATCGAGTTGAGCTTTCGTCTTTGCGGTCAGCCGACCTTGGTCGGTCGCTGTGCCGGGCTGGGGTAGGGTCGCCGCAAAGGCGATATGATCGGCCGGAATTCGGGTAAACCAAACCAGCCCGACCGCAACCAGCAGGAGGGTGATCAGCATCTTGTTCAGATCCACGAGTTCCGGTGCATTGGGGCGCAGGAAGATCTCGGAAAGGATTGAAACGGCAACCGTAGAGACAACCGAGACGATGAACACCAGGCGCAATGTGCGCCGGGTCTCGACCAAATCCGACCGGCGTTGTTGCCATACCTGAAGTAGCAGGTTGAGGAACAGGGCCAGAACCCCAAGGTTTACCGCCCAGCTGACCTGTCTGATGTAAGGTGTCCATTCGACGAAGTGGTTGAGCCAGAGGCTCCATGCGCCGACGCAATAAGCCAGCGAGATGGCCACATGCTTCGCCTCAATCTTGAATCCGTCTTGCATCATCGATGTGATGAAAAGCCATGCGAGGACAGTGTTCGGCACGTCCATAATCCTGGCAGTCCATAGGATTTCGGGCGGCAGTCCTACACCAAGCGGAAGAGTGGAGATCATCAGCGCCATCAGGCTGAGGCACAAGGCGATCAAAAGTCTGCCGGTAACCGAGCGTCGCTGATGCAGGAACGCGAGAATGGCCAAGACGCCCAGCAAGGCGAAGGTGGCACTGTGCAATCCGATCAATACGGCCCCCATGGGCGATTACATAGTTGGTCGCAGGCCGTTCGTCGAACCCCGATGGCAGGTTCCTGGTGGTTGCAACGCCCCATCGGTCAATTGCGACAGCGCGAGGATCGGTTTCGATTGCTATCGAGGCAATTCGCTGCAGCTATTCCGGTACGAAGAAGGCTGCGCAAAGCACCCGCTCCGTCGTCAATTCCAAGATCCTCCGAGCGCGAGATTCAAGGCAACCCATTGCTCGATCCTGGCGCGCCTGATCGAAACGAGATTGCGTTCCGCAGCAAACAATCTCTGTTGAATGTTGAGAACGTCGATCAGCGCAATCTCTCCCTCGGAGTATTGCAGCTGCGCCAAAGCGTAGGCAGTGCCGGAATCCTCCGCCGCGGACTCGAGGATCTGCTCGCGTTCCGCGAGGATCTGCGCCTGGTCGAGATTGTCCTCGACGTCACGCAACGCCGACAGGGCCGTGCTGGCATAGGTCGCAATGGCCGCGCGTCTCTCGGCGTCTGCCTCTTCTTCGACAGCGTCGCGCAGGCCGGCATCGAAAATCGGTTGCAGAACATTGCCGATCAGCGACCAGATGATGTTTCCATCGTTGAGAATGCTCCCCAAGTCGGTCGAGGTTCCACCGGCACTGCCCGTAAGCGAGACCGATGGCAGCTTGGCTGCCTGGGCCTGGTCGAGGTTTGCGAATGCGGCGGCAACCCGACGTTCCGCCGCAATCACGTCCGGACGTCGCTCTAACAGCTCGGAAGGCAATCCTGCCGGGGGTGGTGGGGGAGATTCCGGAATAGCGTCGCGAATTGCAATGCGATCGGCGGGGTATCGGCCCAGCAGCACCTCAAGGGCCCGCTTGGCCGCTCGTGCCGAAGCCTGTGCCTGGACCAGACTGTCCCGCGCGGACTGAAGATCGGCGCCTGCGATTGCAGTGTCCTGGCGCGAGGCAAACCCCTCCCGGTATCGCACGCGAACAATGCGATCGATTTCTGCCAAGGCATCGACTGTGCGTCGGGCTACGCCAACCTGTTCTTGCGCTTCGATGCTGGAGAAATAGGCGGCTGCAACCCCACTGGCGAGTGCATATTGAGCAAAGCGGAAGTCGGCTTCGACGGCTTG
Organism: Erythrobacter sp.; assembly: GCA_030065195.1. Lineage (GTDB taxonomy): Bacteria > Pseudomonadota > Alphaproteobacteria > Sphingomonadales > Sphingomonadaceae > Erythrobacter. Next base: position 1,840 of record JASJDE010000194.1, read on the forward strand.
GGCGCTGGCATAAGCAGCGTTGCGACCGGCGCGCACCCGGCCCCACAGGTCAACCTCCCACTGTGCCTGGATGTTGCCGGTGTAGAGGATGTCGTTGACTGCAAACGGTTGGGGGGACTCGGTTCGATCGACCTGGAAGGCAGCATTGACCTGCGGAAACAGCGCAGTGCGAGCTTGGCGAACAAGGGCGCGAGCCGCATCGAGGCTGGCCTCGGCAGCTCGAATATCCGGATTGTTGGCCTGAGCCTCGAGCACGAGTTCGGTCAGAACGGGATCGCCGATCGTCTCGATCCAGTCGGTCCGCACTTCGCTAGACGGAATTCCATCGACGCTCCATTGTTCAGGCAAAGCGGGAAGGCTGTCGGCGGTGGCGCGCGCGACGTCTGCGTCATTGCTTAGGGAAGCGCAGGCAGTCAGAGTGCAGGTCGATACGACCAAAATGACGGCGGAGCGCAGCCTCATGTCGCCAACCCTTCCGAAGTGCCGTCGCGCTTCGACCCGGCCGTCTCGCTCGATGTGATTCCGAACACCGCGGCGTAGACGACGGGGACAACGATCAGTGTCAGCGCCGTGGCAAAACTCAACCCGAAAACGAGCACCACCGCCATCGACTGGAAGAAGGCGTCGAAGAACAGCGGGATGACGCCAAGGACTGTGGTGCCCGAGCCGAGCAAGACGGGCCGGACGCGGCTCGCTGCGCTGTCCACCAGAGCGTCATACCGCGGCTTGCCTTCACCGATTTCCAAATCGATCTGATCGACGAGTACGATCGCATTCTTGATCAACAATCCCGCCAATGAGAGCACGCCTAGTATGGCCATGAATTCAAACGGGACGCCCATGACAACGAGGCCGAATACCACGCCCACCAACGAGAGTGGAACGACCGACCAGATCACCAGCGGTTGACGCAACGAGTTGAACAGGAAGATCACGACCAGAACCATCGCGCCGAAGCCGAATGGGATCGCTCCCATCAACTGGCTGTTGGCCTCCGAGGAATTCCCGGCCTCCCCGTCCCAATCAAGGTTGTAACCGGGCGGCCGCGGGATCGCTTCGACCAAAGGCTGAACTCGTTGCTGCAAATCTCCCGAGACGACCCCGGGGGCAGGATCGGCCTGGGCTTTGATCGACCAGACATTGTCCGTTCGGCGCAGACGGCTGTCGCGCCACACGGTCTTGATCCCGTCCGTCACCTGTTCGACCGGGACAGCGGCACCGGTCGGACCGATGATCTGGACCGAGCGCATGTCCGACACGTCCAACCGTTCGTTTTCAGGAGCGCGCGACATGATCGGGATCAGGTCGTCGTTTTCGCGATACACTCCGACCTGTTGGCCGGAATAATTGCGCGCTAGCGCGGCGCCCACATCGGATCGGCTGACGCCGGCACGTCGTCCTTTCACTTCGGAATAGATCGGCTCGATCGAGGGAACGGGCTGGCGCCAATTGTCCTTGATTGCGATTGCACCGCCGTCGGCATGGTAGATTTTCTGGGCTTCGCCAGCGAGTTCGCGCAGCACTGCCGGGTCAGGGCCTGTGAACGTTGCTTCGATCTTGGAGCCCCCGCCAGGGCCCAAGATGAAACGCCAGACCTTGCCCTGCGCTTGTGGGAAATTTTCGTCGATATGCCGTTGCACTTGCGGGATCAGGTCATCGAGCCTGCGATAGTCGTCCAGCTTCACCAACATCTGGCCATAGGCGCTGTTCGAGCTCTCGAACTGGTAGACTAGCATATAACGCAGCGTGCCGCGTCCCACGAGCGTGTGGACGTGTTCTACGCCCTCAAGCTTCTCAACGTAGTTTTCAAGACGGCGGATCTCATCATCGGTTACGGTTATGTCGGTCCCTTCGGGCAACCAGAAATCGACCACAAGTTGTGGAGTGGTCGATGCCGGGAAAAAGCCTGGCGTGACGAAGGCAAAGCCCGCGGCAGAAGTGGCGAACAGGGCGACCGCTCCGCCGATTGTCAGTGCCTTTCGTTGGACAAGCGAGCCGACCAATGCCTTGAATCGCTCCATCAGGCGATTGGGGGGCTTTTCCTCCATCGGCGTCCCGCCGGAGCCTTCGTGGCAACGGTCTTCGACCGACTTGAACAGGATGCTGCACAGGAAGGGCGTTAGGGTGATTGCGAAAACCCAACTGTATAGCAGCGAGATTAGGATCACCCAAAACAGGTCGCCGGTAAACTCGGCGGTGTCGCCGGGTGCCAGTCCGATAGGGGCGAATGCCAAAATGCCGACGATTGTCCCGCCAAGCAGCGGCCATATGGATCGTTTTACGACATCGCTGGCGATGTCGATGATCTTTCTACCGCGTTGACATCCGTTGAGAATGCCGTCTGTCACGACAATTGCATTGTCGACCAGCATTCCCAGAGCGATGATCAGCGCACCCAGGGAGATTCGGTGCATCGGCGTATCGAGGATATACATCGTGCCGAGGGTCGCGGCGATCGTGAGAAGCAATCCGATCCCGATCACGAGCCCAGATTTGAGTCCCATGAAGATCACCAGGGTCCCGATTACGATCGCGAGCGCGATCAGGACGTTCACAACGAAGTCGGAGACCGATTTGTCGACGACTTTGCCTTGGTGGTAGAATTCGTGGAGCTTCATTCCGACAGGGCGCTGTGCTTCTACTTCGGCAAGCTTGGCGGTCAGGTCGCGGCCGACCGCGACGACATTCGAGCCGGATACGGCAGCGATGCCTATCACAAGCGCCGGTTCCCCATCGTAATAGGCAAGAAACTCCGGTGGGTCGCGGTAATCGCGCGAAACCTGGGCAATATCGCGTAGCTGCACGACGCGCCCGTCAGCCGACGAAACGAGCAGGTTGCTTATCGCTTCGACGGAGTCGATGTCGCCGCTCGGCGTGATGATAAGGCGCTGCCCTTCGATTTCGACGGTGCCGCCGGACACAACCGTATTCTGGGTCGACAACTGCTGGAAAATGGCATTGACCGTGGTGCCCAGTGCAGCGGCATTCTGGCGCGAAATCTCGACATAGATCACTTCGTCCTGCTCGCCCGCAATGTTGATCTTGCCGACGCCGGGAACCGACAACAGGTCTTGCCTGAGGCTCTTTGCATATTGGCGCAATTCGGACATCGAATATCCTTCGCCCGTCAGCGCGTAGTAGATGCCGAACACGTCGCCGAACTCGTCGAAGACCTGCGAAGCGCCTGCACCTGGCGGCAGGTCTCCGGCTGCATCGGCGACCTTGTTGCGCAGCTTGGTCCAGATGAGCTGGAGATCGGCCTTGGTCGGCGACGCTTCGAACTTTATCTCGACGGAGATTTCGGAGAAGCCGGCCGAAGAAACCGACCTGATCTCCTTTACCTCGGCCATGTCCTGCAACGCCTCTTCGAGCGGTGCGGAAACTTCGCGCGCGACCTCTTCCGGGCTACCGCCCGGGTAGGCGGTGAAAATCTGCGCTTGCCGAATGGTGAATTCCGGGTCTTCGAACCGCGGCATATTGGCGTATGCATACCAGCCGGCGAACAGCGCGAGCCCGACCACTAGCCACATGATCAGCCGGTTGCGGATACTGTAGGCGGCGATGTCCACGAACGGCGCGCTCGCTCTAATCCTGCCAGGGCCGGACGGTGTCGCCAGCC
>JASJDE010000195.1 GCA_030065195.1 Erythrobacter sp.
ATGGAAGCAGAAGCAGCCAAGCTCGTCGGCGCTGGTCTTGCGGCAATCGGTGCGGGTGCCGCAGCGATCGGTGTGGGCAACGTCTTCGGTTCGTTCCTCGAGAGCGCGCTGCGCAATCCGGGTGCCGCCGACGGTCAACAGGGTCGTCTGTTTATTGGCTTCGCCGCTGCCGAACTTCTCGGCCTTCTGGCGTTCGTCGTCGCGATGATCCTCATCTTCGTCGCCTAACGAACTTCGATGCGTGGAGCTGGCGATACAATCGCCGCTCCACCGTCATACCAAGAATAGCTAATTCCGGACCCGGTCCATGCCTCAAATAGATCAACTCGATGTCTTCACGACCAGTCAGATCTTCTGGGCTCTGATCTTTTTCGGCATTACCTTTTTCCTTATCGGAAGAGGGATGGTGCCCAAGGTGATGGGCACGGTCGAATTGCGCGACAAGCAGATCGCCGATGATCTCGCGGCGGCTCAAGCTGCGCGCGATGCGGCGGACGCCCAGGAAGAAGCGTGGCGCGAGCGCGAAAATGAAAACCGTGCGGCAGCGCAGGGCGTGATTGCCGAGGCAAAGGCGAAAGGTGCTGCCAGAACGGAGAAGGCGCTTGCTGATGCGCAAGTGAAGCTCGATGCGCAATTGGCCGATGCCGAGGCGCAGATCGCAGCTGCGCGCACGAACGCAATGGCCGAGGTCGAAGGTGTGGCCGCCGAAGCGACGCAAGATATCGTCTCGCGGCTTGCCGGAACAAAGATCGACAAGCGCACCGCCAGCGCTGCGGTCAAGAAAGCGATGACCAATGCCTGACACCCTGATCGCACTCGCCGCAGCTGCGGGCGAAGCCAAGGCGGCGGCGCCTTCTGCATTCGGTATCCAGGATTACCAATGGGTCTCGCTGGCCATGTTGGTCCTGATCGGTGTGTTCGTTTGGAAGAAGGTTCCCGGCCTGATCACCGGCGGGCTCGACGCCAAGATTGCCGAGATCAAGCAGCAGCTCGATGAAGCCAAGTCGCTTCGCGCGGAAGCTTAGAAACTGCGCGATGAGTATGCCGCGAAGATCGCGAGTGCCGAAAAGGACGCCGAGGCGATGATGGAGGGCGCTCAGCGTGAAGCCGACGCAATACTCGCCAAGGCGGAAAGCGATAGCGAGGCGATGGTTGAACGCCGTAAGCGTATGGCGGAAGACAAGATTGCAGCCGCAGAACGCGACGCTATCGACGATGTGCGAACGACTGCAGTCGAAGCGGCTGCGGCAGCTTCGAAGGCTCTGATTGCCGAAAAGCACGGCAGCGAAGCCGACAAGCAATTGGCCGACGAAGTCATCGCTTCGCTCTAATCGATTTCGACAGGTTCGGAGAGAAGCGAGAAGGGCGGCTCAATTGGGCTGCCCTTTCGATTCACGCCCCCGGTTCGAATACGACTTTGCCGACCAGTTGGCGATTTGCCATCGCTTCGAATCCTTCGCGCCACTTTGACAACGGCAGGGCGCGGTCGATTGCCGGCGTGATCCGACCGGCTTGGGCAAGATTTGCGATCTTCGCTTCGATTGCCTGCCCCCGCTCGGGAAAGCGCCTAGCATACTCGCCTGCACGCAGCCCGACGATCGAGAAGCCCTTTATCAAGGGGATGTTGGTCGCAACTTGCGCGATCCGCCCGCTTGTGAAGCCGACGACCACCAACCTGCCGCCAAAGGCGACGCAGCGGGTGGATTCGTCAAATGTATCACCGCCGACAGGATCGAAGACGATATCGCACAGCTTGCCGTTCGTAATCTCGATGACCCGCTCTCTGAATCGGCCTTGGCTCAGGATGACGTGGTCGGGCGATGCCATGCGACCGATGCGCTCGCGTTTCGCCTCGACGCCGGTCGCGGCAATGACATTCGCTCCCAGAGCCTTGGCGAGATCTACGGCTGCCAATCCCACGCCTCCGCTTGCACCGTTCACCAGCACCCATTGCCCTGCCTCCAGGCCACAAAGCTCGACAAGGCCGGTGTAGGCGGTGGAATAGGCCGCGCCCATCGCGGCTGCCTGGGCAAAGCCCAACGCATCTGGAATGAGAGAGAGATTGCGGTCGGGGATGGACGCAAACTCGGCGAAGGCTCCCGTCTTGTTGCCGCCCATCACACGGTCGCCCGCCGCAAAACCGCTGTCTCGGCCTGCTTCAATGACTTCACCCGCGCATTCGAGGCCGCTGACGAACGGGACCGGCGGTTTGAACTGATACTCGCCGCGGGTCATCAAGAGGTCGGGGTAGTTGAGCGACGCTGCATGGACCCGGATGAGAACCTCGCCAGCACCCGGATGGGGCGTGGGAACCTCGACGAGGTTCGCGCCGGAAAGGTCGTCCGACAGGTGGTCGATTCGCAGAGCCTGCATCTTAGTCGAATATGGTCAGATCGAGCGGTTCGGACGAACCCAGCCAAAGGACGTAACGCGTGTGATCGTCGAGATCGTCGCCGGACAGGCCGTGCGCGAAGATTGTCATCTCCCCTCGTGCAGCCATTGCCCACAGCGCAAATTCGGCGAAGGTCTCTGGTGACATCGAGAGCTGGCAAGATCCGCGCGGATGCGGTCCGATCGGCTCAAGATGGAAGCGCCCAACCGCGAGTTTGAACCGTTCGCTCGCCGCACGTGCGAAGTTGCGCGCAATCTCGACTTCGTCGGGGTCGTAGTAAAGATGTGCGTGAAAGCCCTTGATGGGTGATCCGGCACTCACGGATCAGAAATTGTCCTTGGCTGCGCGCAGGGCCGCAAAGGTTTCATAGGGTTCGGTCCCACCCCACTTGGCCATCATTGCAGGATCGTCTGCTCGCAGGAACGGATTGGTCTCAAGCTCGCGCTTGAGCACCGTGGGCACGGTCCACTCGCCTCGAGACCGTTTGTCGTCGATCTCCGCGGCATACTCTCTGAGAGCCTCGTTTTCCGGATCAGCGTGCAGCGCGAAAGCCGCATTGGCCTGGGTGTATTCATGCGCACAATAGAGCTTTGTAGCGGTCGACATGCGCTTGATCCGCTCAAGGCTGGTCCAGAATTGCCTGGGTTCGCCTTCGAACATCCTCCCGCAGCCCAGAGCGAACACGCTGTCGCCGACAAAGGCGATGCCTTCCTCTACGATATGATAGGCGATGTGGCCGTTGGTGTGACCCGAGACGTCGATGACGTTCGCCCGATGCTCGCCCAGGTTGACACTGTCGCCATGGCTGACGACGCGGTCGATCGGGGAGAGCTTTTCGACCTCCTTAGGAGCCAAGACCCTGGCACCCGTCGCCTCGACGATTTCCTTGTTGCCGCCCGCGTGATCCGGATGCCAATGGGTGTTCCAGATATGAGTGATGGTCCATCCCTTCGACGCTGCTTGCTTGAGATATTCCTTGGCGTCGGGCGTATCGATCGCCGCGGTTTCGTCCGTCACCGAGTTGTGCAGCAGGAATCCGTAATTGTCGGACAGGCATGGAAACTGGTGGACTGTAAGCATGGAGTGTGAGGGGCCCTATCGCTGCGCTACGTCGATACGCAGTCTACTCCTGCCGATCCCATTAGGAAAGGCCCCAAGTCCTTGTGTGTCGCACGCCATTCGGCGCGCGATTTCCTCGCTCACGCGGCCTGAAGGCCGCATCGCTGCGGGCGGGCGGTCGCCCTTGCGGCTGCTGCGCAGCCGATTGGTTCTTGGTCACGACAGTCAGAGCGCGACCGCGCGTCGGCCGGTTAGGCCGAAAGGCGTGGATCGGATGATCCACGCCTCTCAACAAAATCAGTCGTCGGACTTCTTGAGCGCTTCGCCCAGGATGTCGCCGAGCGATGCGCCGCTGTCGGACGAACCGAATTGCTGCACCGCTTCCTTCTCTTCGGCGATCTGACGCGCCTTGATCGAGAAGTTCGGCTTCTTGGAGCGATCGAACCCGATGACCATGGCGTCGACTTTCGCCCCGACCTGGAAACGGTCCGGACGCTGTTCGTCGCGGTCGCGGCCGAGGTCCGAACGCTTGATGAAGCCGGTGGCACCATCGTCGCCGACCTGCACTTCGAGGCCGCCATCGCGAACTTCGAGAACCGTGACGGTGACCGTCTGGTTCTTGCGCAGCGCGCCGGCTGCTGCGGCGCCCGCTTCGGTGGGTGCGCCCTTTTCGAGCTGCTTCATACCGAGGCTGATGCGTTCTTTCTCGACATCGACATCGAGCACGACGGCCTTGACCTCTTCACCCTTGCGGTGGAGTGCCAGCGCGTCTTCGCCCGAAATGCCCCATGCGATATCCGACATGTGAACCATGCCGTCGACATCGCCTTCGAGACCGATGAACAGGCCGAATTCGGTCGCGTTCTTGACTTCGCCGGCGACCTCGGAACCGACCGGGTGCTTCTCGGCGAATTCGTCCCACGGATTGCGCTGAGCCTGCTTGAGACCGAGCGAAATGCGGCGCTTGTCGCTGTCGACTTCGAGCACCATCACATCGACTTCCTGCGACGTGCTGACGATCTTGCCCGGATGGACGTTCTTCTTGGTCCAGCTCATCTCGGAGACGTGCACCAGGCCTTCGATGCCCGGCTCCAGTTCGACGAAGGCGCCGTATTCGGTGATGTTCGTGACCTGGCCGGAGAGCTTCGCGCCGACCGGGTACTTCGCAGCCACGCCATCCCACGGATCGCTTTCGAGCTGCTTCATGCCGAGGCTGATGCGCTGCGTTTCCGAGTTGATGCGGACGATCTGGACGGTCACGGTCTGGCCGATCTCGATGATCTCGCTCGGGTGGTTGACCCGCTTGTAGCTCATGTCGGTGACGTGCAGCAGGCCATCGATACCGCCGAGGTCGACGAAGGCACCGTAATCGGTGATGTTCTTGACGACGCCGTCGATCACCTGACCTTCGGCCAGCTTGTCGATCAGTTCGCTACGCTGTTCGGCGCGGGTTTCTTCAAGAACGGCACGGCGCGAGACGACGATATTGCCACGGCGACGATCCATCTTGAGGATCTGGAACGGTTGCGGCACTTCCATCAGCGGAGTGACGTCGCGAACCGGGCGGATATCGACCTGCGAGCCGGGCAGGAAGGCCACGGCGCCGTCGAGGTCGACGGTGAAACCGCCTTTGACTCGGCCAAAGATGCGACCTTCGACGCGCTTGCCTTCGCCGAATTCGTTTTCAAGCTTGTCCCAGGCGGCTTCGCGACGGGCGCGATCGCGGCTGAGCATGGCTTCGCCATCGGCATTCTCGACGCGGTCGACATAGACCTCGACTTCGCTGCCGACTTCGAGCCCGTGCTCGTCTTCGCCGCGGGCAAATTCCTTGAGGTTTACGCGGCCTTCGGATTTGAGGCCGACGTCGATCACGGCCATCCCGGCCTCGATCGCGGTTACGGTGCCTTTGACAACGCGGCCTTCAAAGCCTTCGTCGCCTGCGCCGCCAAGTTGTTCGTTGAGAAGCGCTTCGAAATCGTCGCGCGT
>JASJDE010000033.1 GCA_030065195.1 Erythrobacter sp.
GCGCCTTGGCCCGCTCCGCACACTCCGGAGTTATGCCACCGATCACGCGATCGTTTTGCACCAGTTCGCGCACGATCTTGCCGGGTAAAACCCTTTCCGGACAATAGGCTAGTGCGATATCGCCCGCTTCCTGAGAGCCGAAGACCGGCAGCTTCAGGTCCGGGCGCATCTCTGCGATCACCTGCGCGACGCGTTCGGTCGTGCCGACGGGGGATGTGCTTTCGACGATCACACAGGCGCCGGGCAGGATCCTCGGTGCGATGGCCCGCGCTGCCGCTTCTACATAACTGATATCCGGTGTGTTTTCGTCCGCAAGCGGGGTGGGGACTGCAATCATATAGAAGTGCGCGGTCGGCACCTCGGTCGAAGCGGTCAGGCGACCGGAGTCGCTCGCTTCGCGGACGAGGCGATCAAGGTCGCGTTCCTCGATATGAACGCCACCCGCATTGACGGTTTCGACAACCTTTTCAGACACATCGACGCCGCACACATTCCAGCCATAGCTCGCCAGAACTGCCGCTGTCGGAAGGCCGATATAGCCCAGTCCAACCACCACGACCTGATGGTCGGGGGCGGGCTGCGTCTCGGCATCCGGCCCGAAAGCCGTGGCGGTGTCGAAGGGTGCGTTCATTGATCCAAGGTCCTCGCGGGATTCGCGCGGGACATTGGGCGTTAAGGCCTTAAAATCGCGTTAGGGTTGCCCCGATTTTTACCATTATCGAAGGCCGCGCCCAAAGGCGCCTAAGCGGGGTAGAAAGCGGTCTAGAGTTTCAGAGCCTGCTTGTAAGCGGCCAGAAGCGGGTCGATCTGGTGCTGCCAGTTCAGTTCCTCGACCACCCGCTTGCGGCCATAGGCTCCCATTGCCGTTCGCCGCTCCGGATCGTCGATCAGCTCGATGATTTTTTCGGCCATGTCTACGGAATCGTTGGGCTCGGCATAGAGCGAAGCCTCCTGCGCCGAAAACCGGCCCTCGGTCACATCGAACTGCACCATCGGCTTTTCGAGCGACATGTATTCCATGATCTTGTTCATGGTCGACTTGTCGTTCATCGCGTTGACTCTGTCGGGGTTTACGCCGAGCGCCATTGTCGACAACACTTCGAACAGTTCCTGATCCGGAGCGCGGCCGGTGAAGGTGATGAAATCGGCGAGGCCTTTCTCATCCGTCAGCGCCTTTAGATCTTCGAGCGCCGGGCCGCCACCGACCAGCACGAACTGGATATCCTTGCGCTGCTTTTCGCGGACAATGTGCTCGACCGCGTCGATCAGCAGGTCGATCCCTTCCTGCTCGCCCATTACGCCGACATAGCCGACCATGTGGTCGCGCCCGTTCTTCCAGCTCGAAACCGGCGGCACGAGTTTGAGCCGCGACAGGTCCGGGCCGGAGCGCACCACATGCACCTTCTCCGGGGTCATTCCCCCCCGTTCGATCGCGATCGCCTTGTAGCTTTCATTGGTGGCGATCGAAACATCGGCGAAGGCAAAGGTCAGCTTCTCGAACGCCCGCATCAGCTGCCAGAAGAAGCCGCGCTTTTCGAACTTGGCTTCGTAGAGCTCGGGATTGATGTCGTGGTGATCGAAAATGTATTTGACCCCGAAGAGCTTGAACGGAGCCGCCACAAGGAAGATCAGATCGGGCGGGTTGCAGCCCTGGATCACATCGATCTTGCGCTTGAAGTGGATCTTCCAAGCCAACACCGTCTCCCAGAACAAGGCTGCGCCATATTCGAGCAGGAAACCGAGTGCGCCCTTGGCTTCGAGCGGGAGCGGGTGACGGTGGATCTCAACCCCTTCGATCACTTCGAAGCGCTTTTCGAACCCTTTTCCGGTCGGACAAATGATCGAGACATGCGCGCCCGCCGCCTTCAGCGTGCGCGCCTCCTGCCACACGCGCCGATCGAACGGCAGCGGCAGGTTTTCGACGACGATCAGGACATGCTTGCCCTTGAGCGGTTCGCCCTCGATAACCTTGGGAATGCCTTCTTCGGCAGCGATAACCGCGCTCACGGAATCGCGCTCACATCGACGATCTTGTCCGCGTCGACCGACAGCGTGTCGATCAGCCGGTTGGTGGCGATGACGCGGGCATGGTCACCGCTTTCGGCCGCGGCCTTGTCGACCAGCAAACCATCGATCTTCGGCAGCCACGCATAGGCGTAGCCAAGGTTCTGCCCAACCAGATTTTCCGGTTCGATCTGCGGGTCGTAGATGTCGAGATCGTAGCCCGCTTCGAGCAGCTTACGAGCCATGTCGACCGCCGGGCTTTCGCGCATGTCGTCGGTCTCGAGCTTGAAGGCGAGGCCGACCAGAAGGACCTTGGCGCCGGGTTCAAGACCCTGCGTCGCGTGCTGGAACTGGTGATGCTTGTGCGCTTCGTTGGAACGGATCAGCGAATCCACCAAATGCGTCGCCGAGCCGGTGTCCGCGGCAATATATTGCAGCGCGCGCACGTCCTTGGGCAGGCAAGACCCGCCGAACGCGCCGCCCGGGCGAGTGTAGTAGGCCGAGATGTTGAGCTTGGTGTCGCTCTTGAAAATCGCGTGGACGTCGCGCGCCGAGATATCGAGGTTCTGGCACACGCGACCAATCTCGTTGGCGAAGGCGACCTTAACCGCGTGCCAGGAGTTGTCGACGAACTTGGTGATTTCGGCTTCGCGCAATCCGACTTCAAAGACGGGTGCTTCGATCCCTTCGTGCAATGCATGCATGTTGGTCGAAGGCTTCCCACCCAGCGTGCCGATCACGATCTTGGGCGGGTTGAAATAATCCTCGATCGCCGAGGCTTCGCGCAGGAACTCCGGGTTGTAAACCAGCTCGACCGCGTCAGATGCGGCGTCGCCCAGCGCGCTTTCGATGATCGGCCAGATGATGTTCTCGCACGATCCGGGGCGCATGGTCGAACGGTAGGCGAGGGTGAGCGGCTTTTCGCGGTCCGGCTTGAGCGCCTCGGCAATGTTGCGCGTCACCTGCGCGATGTAGCTCATGTCATGCGCGCCATCGACGCCACTCGGCGTGCCGACGCAGACGATCGCAAGGTCCGCATGGTCGAGCTGGTCGGTCAGCTCGGCGGCGGCGCTGATCCGGCCTTCGCTCTGTGCCTTGCCGATCAGCTCGTCGAGGCCCGGTTCATAGACGGGCGCTCGGCCCGAATTGAGCGCGTCGACCTTACCCTGGCTGGGGTCCACGCCGACGACCGTGTGGCCCTGGCTCGCAATGCAACCGGCAGCTGTCGAGCCGACATAGCCAAGGCCGAAAATGGCGATTTTCAAAGTGAGGCTCCTGCGCTGGGCGCTGTCGCGTGAATAGGGGAATTCGCGTAGCAACGGCGACTCGGTGGTGCAACGCACAACGCTCGCCAAGTGCACAGGTCTTGCCAGCCTGCCGCTTGCGCGCCACAGGATGCGCCAAAGGGAGAGTCGAAGCATGAGCCAACCGAGCGGGCCGCTGACCGGCCTGAAAGTGATCGAATTTGCCGGGATCGGGCCGGGGCCGCATGTGGCGATGCTGCTCGCCGACCTCGGCGCCGAAGTGGTGCGGATCGAGCGCCCGGGTAGCGCTGTCAGCAATCCGGTGGTCGAGCGGGCGCGGCATCGAGCCGAAGTCGATCTCAAGACGGTGGAAGGCAAGGCGTTCTGCCAGATGGCCTGCGCAAAGGCCGATGTGTTGATCGAAGGCTTTCGTCCCGGCGTGATGGAGCGGCTGGGCCTGGGTCCTGAAGCGCTACTCGAGACCAATCCTCGGCTGATCTACGCGCGGATGACGGGCTGGGGGCAGGATGGCCCACTGGCGCAGGCTGCCGGACACGATATCAACTATATTGCGGTGACGGGCGCGCTTTCGGCGGTCGGCAGGGCGGGCGAGACTGCTGTTCCTCCGCAGAACCTCGTTGGCGATTTCGGCGGCGGATCGATGTATTGCGCGTTCGGAATCATGGCCGCGCTGTATGAGCGTGAAAAGTCCGGCAAGGGGCAGGTCGTCGATGCCGCTATCGTCGATGGCGCGACGAGCCTGATGAGCTTCTTCTTCGGCGTCCGTACCCGTCCCTTCCTCACCACCGAGCGCGGCAAAGGTATGCTGAGCGGCGGTGCGCATTTCTATCGCTGCTTCACCTGTGCGGACGGAAAGGAAGTGTCGGTCGGGGCGATCGAACCGCAATTCTACGCCGAGCTGCTGGCCAAGTCCGGCGCGCCCGCCGAGCTCGCGGAGGCGCAGATGAACCCGGCCAATTGGGACGATTATGCCGACAAGCTTACGGCCTTGTTCAAGACCAAGACGCAGGCCGAATGGACCGAATTGCTCGAAGGGTCGGACGCCTGTTTTGCGCCGGTGCTGAGCCTCGACGAGGCGCGCGACCATCCGCATATGAAGGCGCGCGGCGCGTTCGTTGAGCACGACGGCGAATGGCACACGGCGCCCGCGCCGCGTTTCAGTCGAACGCCTGGAAGCGTGCGGTCGAGCGACGATGATGGTGCGGCGGTGATCGCGGGCTGGAGCATCTGATGGCGGGCAAGTTTTTCGACGAATGGCAGGTCGGCGAGACGATCGAACACGAAATCCGCCGGACCGTGACCGAGACCGACAACCTGCTGTTTTCGACCATGACGCACAATCCGCAGCCGCTGCATCTCGATGTCGAAGCGGCGAAGGAAAGCGGGTTCGGGCAGATCCTGGTGAACTCTACCTTCACGTTTTCGCTTTTGGTCGGGCTTTCGGTTGGGGACACGACCTTGGGAACGCTGGTGGCCAATCTCGGCTTCAACAACGTCGTCACGCCCAACCCGGTTTTCATCGGCGACACGATGCGGGCGCGCAGCGAAGTGAAGGAACTGCGCGACAGCAAGTCCCGCCCGGAAGCCGGGATCGTCACCTTCACGCACGAACTCGTCAACCAACGCGACGAGGTTGTCTGTCGTTGCGAACGAACGGCACTGCTCAGGCGCTCTGCTTGACGAACCCCTCTCTCCCGGCGCAGGGTTGGAACCGGGAGAATTGAGGGAGGGAACATGCGGAGGGCATCGACACGTCTTGCGCTGATGAGCGCAGCGGCAATGGTCGTTACAGGCTGCAGCAGCGAGCCCGAGGTCGAGCCGGCGCAGGCCGGTTCGGGCGAAGACACAATCGAGCTCGCCGAGTTTCCCGACCGACCCTATTGGGGCGACACCCACCTTCATACCGACAATTCGGTCGACGCGTTTGGTTTCGGTACGCGGCTGGGACCGGAGGCGGCTCTGCGCTTTGCTCGCGGCGAGGAAGTCACCGCAACGACCGGCGCGCAGACCCAACTCGCGAGGCCGCTCGACTTTCTGGTGATCGCCGATCACTCGGATGCGCTGGGTGCGACACGCCGGCTTTATGACGCGCCGCGCTGGTATGTGGACTGGGTCATCGGCGACGAGACCGTGCTGCGCTGGTACGACATGATGCATGAGAGTCCCGAGCAATCGACCCGCGCGATTGGAGAGCTGATCACGGCTGCGGCCGAAGACAATGTGCCAGAGGCGTTTGCCGATCCCGAAGCGGCGGCCGAAGGCACCAAGGATATCTGGAATACCCAGCTCAGCATTCTCGATCGCTACAACGAACCGGGAGTGTTCACCGCCCTTGCTGGCTATGAATGGACGGCGATGCCGAACGGTAACAATCTCCACCGCGTTGTGATGTTCCGCGATGGCAGCGACAAGACGCGGCAGACGGTTCCGTTTCCCGGCTTGCAGACCACCGCCTTCCAGCTGTGGGAGTACATGAAGGCCTATGAGGAGGAGACCGGCGGGCGAGTGCTGGCGATCCCGCACAACCCGAACCTCTCCAATGGTTTGATGTTTCAGATGACCATGGAAGACGGTTCACCGATGACGCCGGAATATGCCGCGATGCGTGCCTGGGCCGAACCTGTCGTGGAGGCGACGCAGATCAAGGGCGACAGCGAAACCCACCCCTTTCTCTCGCCCAACGACGAGATGGCCGGGTTCGGCGTGCAGGGTTGGGACTTCGGCAATCTCTCGCTCAGCGAAAAGACCGAACCTTCGATGTATGCCGGCTCCTACACGCGTTCTGCTCTGCTGCGCGGGCTGACCCTCGAAGCACAGATGGGCGTGAACCCCTATGCGTTCGGGATGATCGGTGCGACCGACAGCCACACCTCGCTGGCGACCGGGGATGAAGACAATTTCTGGGGCAAGCACACCGGCAACGAGCAATCCTACACCGACCGCGCGGCAGTGGCTCAGAACCTTGGCACGCGTGAGGGACGGTTCGGCTGGCACTATCTCGCCGGCGGCTATGCCGCAGCTTGGGCACGCGGCAATACGAGGGCGGAAATCTTCGACGCTTTCGCGCGGCGGGAAGTCTACGCGACGACCGGCCCGCGCATGACCGTGCGCGTCTTTGGCGGGTTCGATTTCAGCGATAGCGATTGGGACGGTGACTGGGTGCGCGAGGGCTATTCGCGCGGCGTGCCGATGGGCGGAGAGCTGGTCGCGGATGGCAAGGCGCCCAGCTTCATGATCAGCGCTTTGAAAGATCCCGACGGCGCCAATCTCGACCGGGTGCAGGTGATCAAGGGTTGGCTCGACGCATCGGGCGAAATGCAGGAGCGCGTCTATGACGTGGTCTGGAGCGATATGGATACTCGCCCGCGAAGTGGCGGCAGCGTGCCTGCAGTCGGCGACACGGTGAACCGCGACGACGCAACTTACACCAACGAAATAGGCGCGGCGGAACTGCGTACGGTTTGGACCGATCCTGACTATCAGGTAGGCCAGCGTCCGTTCTATTATGTCCGGGTGCTGGAGATTCCCACGCCGCGCTGGACTCTGTTCGACGCGGTGCGCTTTGGAGTGACGCTGTCTGAAGAAGCGATGGCCGATGCCGTCGCGCAGGAACGCGCCTACACCTCGCCGATCTGGCTGACTTCCGGTTCGTAACGGAGGACGAAGTGAACCTTCCCGGTTGGACGCGCGAGCCGTTGGTCCATTTTGTCGCCTTGGGCGCCATTCTCTTCGTAGCGCTGACTTGGGGTGGCTCGCCGCCCGACCCGTCTTCGCGAGTCATCAAAGTCGGGGCGAGCGAGAAGGAGAAGATCGCCGAAAGCTTCGCCCTGACGATGGGACGCTCGCCGACCGATGCCGAACTGGATCAGGCGATCGACGCGTTTGTGCGCGAAGAAGTGCTCTACCGCGAAGCTCTGCGTCTGGGCCTCGATGAAGGCGATGCCATTGTCCGCCGACGCCTCGTCTCCAAGATGGATCTATCCGCCAGCCTAGCCGCGGAAACGGCCGAACCGAGCGATGCGGTCTTGCGCGCGTTCCTGGAGGACAACGCCGAGCGATATTCTGGTCAAGGGGCGGAGCGCGCTCGGGTAAGCTTCGACCAGGCCTTCTTCGCTCGCGAAGCCGGTGCGAGGGCTGCGTTGGGATCCGCCGAGGCCAGCGGCGAAGCGACCAGTTTGCCGGCCAGTATCGAGGCCGCCAATATGCGGGAGGTCGGCGCTCAGTTTGGATTCCAGTTTTCCCAGGCGCTGGCGGCGCTGGAACCAGCGGAGGACTGGCAAGGACCGATTCAATCGAGCTTCGGCTGGCATCTGGTGAGACTGCGCGACCGCAACGTCCCGCCCCCCGATTTCGAGAGCTTGCGCGGTGTGCTCGCCAATGATTGGCGCAGCGATCAGATCAGGCAGCGCAAGGAGCGTGCCTATGACACGCTGCGGAGCGCATACCGGATCGATATCGACCGATGAACCGCTTGTTCCGTTCGCTGATCAGCCTGCTGACAATTCTCGCCGGTTTCGCGATTTCAAGCCCGGCGCCGGCCCATGAATTGCGCCCATCCGTCGTGGAACTTCGCGAAACCGAGCCAGGCGAGTTCGCGATGGACTGGAAAGTCACCATGGCGGTCGGCAGCGCCGCTATCGTGATCGAACGGCTTGGACCCGTGATCCCTGAAAACTGCGCTTTGCAGGGCGAGGCAATGCAGCGGATTCAATCGGCGGCGCTGATGGGGCGGGCCAACCTGTCATGCGACGGCTCGCTCGCGGGGGAGCGCTTCGGCCTCAGCGAATTGCTCGGCAAGTCCGATGCCATCGCCCGCTTCATCCCGCGCGACGGACCGGTTCAGAGCTTTCGCCTGACCGCCGATGAGCCAGCGGCGACGATCCTGGCCGAGCCCGATGCCTGGAGTGTTCTGGGCGACTACTTTGTGATCGGAGCCGAGCATATCATCTTCGGCTGGGACCATTTGCTGTTCGTGATAGCGCTGGTCCTGTTGGTGCGGGTGCCCTGGCCGGTGGTCAAGGCCGCAACCGCGTTTACCATTGCGCACTCGATCACTCTGGTTGCAACGGTACTCGGCTATTCGGGGTTGCCGGGACGCCCGGTCGAGGCGCTTATCGCGCTGTCGATCGTGTTTCTGGCAGTCGAAGTCGCGATTGTGTTGCGCGATCCCGACAGACAGACCCTGACCCGGCGATATCCGTGGGCCGTGGCTTTCGTCTTCGGGTTAGTCCACGGGTTCGGATTTGCGGGGGCGCTGGCGGATATTGGGCTTCCCCAAACGCAGCTTGCCACAGCTCTGTTTGCCTTCAATGTCGGCGTCGAAGCGGGGCAATTGCTGGTGGTGGCGCTGACACTTGTTGTCCTCGCGGCGCTCAGGCGCATGCCAAGCGTGCCCGAAGCCAGCGTCCTCAAATTCGCGACCTACGCGATCGGGATCACCGGCAGTTTCTGGATGTTCGAGCGGGTGCTGCTCTAAGCCTCGTTCCGAGAATTCTCGCCGCCCAGCGCCTGCCACAACAGGATCCGAGCACGCTGCGCCCGTCCCAAGGCTGCCGCTGCCCGCTCTCCGCTGGCATCGGCCGCACGGCGCGCTTCTAGCACGGTCAGGAAATCGGCGAGTCCGGCGCGATACCGGGTGTTGGCGAGCGCCGCGGCGCGCTCCAACTCATCGCGCTCCTTCACCGCCAGCAGCGCTTCGGCGTCGCTCGCTTCGATCAGCCCATAAGCGGTTTCGGCATCTCCCAGAGCCTGGAACACTGCGCCGCGATAGGCGGCGAAGGCTGCTTTCTTGTTGGCGGCTGCGCTGTCGATCTCGGCTTCGATGCGCCCGAAATCGAGCAACGGCCCGGCGATCCCGGCGGTCAGCGTGCCGACGATCGAATCCTCGTCGAACAGGTCCTCCGGGTCGAAGGCCAACAGGCCGAGCACGGCCGACAGGGTTAGGCGCGGGAAGCGCGATCGCGCCGTCGCGGCGAGGTCCTGATCGGTCGCTGCCAGCTCGGCTGCGGCGGCGAGCACGTCGGGCCGGTTGGCAAGCAGTTCGGAAGGCAGCGCCGTCGGGGCAGGCGCAGGTTCGAGCGATGGCCCGGCAAGCGCAAGTGCGGCGTTGACGCTCTGCCCGTCAAGTCCCGTCAGCGTCACCAGCCGTCCGACGATGCGCGCCCTTTCGCTTTGCAGAGCTGCAAGGCGCGAACGCGAGGCGCTGGCCTGGGCCTCGGCACGTACCCGGTCGAAGCCAGGAGCCAGTCCCGCATCTTCGCGGGTCTTGGCCAGTCTCGCCAGTTGCTGTGCCGCCTCAACGTCTTCCTGCAACGCTTCGGTTCGCGCGGCCAGGGTCCTCCAGTCGGTGACATTCCCCGCTATCTCCGAGATCAATGCAATGCGCACCGCGTTGGCCGATGCATCGGCCGCGTCGATCCGGGCGAGGGCGGCGCGCTCCTGGGAGCGCAACCGGCCGAACAGGTCGGCGTCCCAGCTGGCGACGAGATTTGCGCCGTAGGAGGTCTGGCTGCGAGGGATGAAACCTCCCTGGCCGGCATCGCCGAACTGCGCGGGGTTTATCCGGTTCTCCGTTACATTCGCATCGGCATCGATCCGGGGCAGGCGTTCGGCGCCAGCGCGGCGCGCTCCGGCGCGAGCGCCTTCGATCCGTGCCAGGGCTTCAGCGAGGCTGGGCGCACTATCCAGCGCTCTGCTCGACAGCTCGCGAAACGCCGGGTCGCCGGTCGGCAGGAGCCCATCCAGCGAAGCGCTGGTGCTTTGGTCAGGTGCGTAGAGAAAATTCGTCGGCAATTGCGGCGTCGGCGTAGCGATTTCGGGCGCGGGGCCGGCAACGCAGGCACCCAGCGCGGCTGTGAGCGCGATCGCTGCGAGCGGACGGGCAAAGGTATGAGCTAGGCGCCGCATCGGATCATTCCCCGTCTGCATTCGCGTTCTGCTGCGGCGCTTGCCCGGACGACGATTGCTTGGCGGGAATGAACGCGTCGACCTGCTGGCCGACGCGGAAGGCATCGTTGTCCGGGAGTGAGTAGATCACTTGCAACACTCGGACGTCCACTCGTTCCGCTGCAGTGTTGGTCAATTGCCGCTTGGGCACGACTTGCGGTTCGGCGCGAACGAAACTGGCTTTCACCTGGATTTCGGCGGCACCGCGGGGGGAGACCGTCGCGTCCGCGCCGAGATCGACGCGAGCCGCTTCGTTTTCGTCGATATCGACGCGCACATGCAGCGGTTCGGTCTCGCCCATCTGGATGAAAGGCGCCGCATTGCCACCGCCTTGCGTTGCGACGAATTCGCCCGGCCTGATGTTGACCGCCAGGATTTCTCCTGAAATCGGAGCCCTGACGACCAGCCGATCGATTTCCGTTCGCGCGCTCGACGCTGAGGCCTGGGCTGCGGACAGGCGCGCCTGCGCAACCTTCAACCGGCTACCGGCAGCAGCCGCTTCGCCTTCGGCGCGGATCACTTCCGACCGGCTGACTGCTGCGGGATCGTCGAGATTGCGAAACAGGGCTAGCTGCTGGTTGGCCGTGTCGCGCGCGGTGCGCGCTTCGGCGATCGCAGCGCGTGCTTCGGCGATGGCGGCATTGGCTTCCTGCAGTCGCGCACGCGCCGCGCGGGCATCGACGAGGAACAGGGGTTGGCCTTTTTCCACCCGGTCGCCCGGCTGGACTCTGAGGTCGGTGATCAGACCGGACAGGGCCGATCCGATATCGATGATTTCGCTGGCTGGCTCGACCAGGCCCGCACCGGCGACGCGTTCCGCATTCGCCAGTTCTCCGGTCGCCTTGGGTGGCTGCTTTTCAGGCTCGGAAATTTCCCGATCGGGCAGTCCGTTGAAGATGAAGATGACCGCACCGATGATCCCGACAAGTGCAAGGATCGGTAGCGCCTGGCGCGAGAAGCTGAAGTTGGTGGGTAAGAGTGCCATGGTGAATGTCCGTGAGAGGGGGGCGGTCGTCCGAGTTAGTGGTCGTCCGGCATTTCGGTGCCGTCGTGCGTTACGCGGCCGTCCTCGAGCACGAGGATACGGTCGGCGAGGTCGAAAATGCGATTGTCGTGCGTGACGATGATGCAGGCGCGGTCGGGCGCGACGGCGACTTCGCGCAGGAGGTCCATCACCCGCCGTCCGGAGCGTGCATCGAGCGCCGCTGTCGGTTCGTCGCACACCACCAGCCGCGGTTCGTGCACCAGCGCCCGGGCAATGGCGACGCGCTGTTGCTGCCCGCCGGAAAGCTGCCGCGGCAGCTTGTTCGCCTGATCGCCGATATTGAGCGCTTCGAGCAGTTCGATCGCCTTTTCGCGCGCTTCGCCAACCGGAACGCCCTTGGCAATCAACGGGACGGCGGCGTTGGCGGCGGCATCGATCGAAGGGATCAGATTGTACTGCTGGAAGATGAAGCCGATATTGTTCAGCCGGAAATTGACCAGCTCGGTGTCAGACAGCGAGTAGATATCCGTTCCGAATACGCGCACGGCACCTTCGGTTGGCCACAGGATCCCGCACATGATCGAGATCAATGTGGTCTTTCCCGATCCGGATTCGCCGACGACATAGGTCATCTCGCCCGACCGGATATCGGTATCGATTCCGTGCAGCACGCGGATCGTCGATTGCCCGGCCTGGAAATCGCGGACGATCCCGCGCGCGCAGATTGCCGCTTCCGGGTCGCAGCCGCCAATCGCCGACGTATCCATGACTTCGATCTCGCTCATCTGAACACCGCCGCCGGTTCGGTTCGCAAGACGCGGCGAAGGGCAATCCAGCCGGTCAGCGCGAGGATGACCACGACCGCAACCGCGCTGATCAGCGGAATCTGCCAGGGAATGTAGAAGCCCTTGAACTCGGGAACGCCGCCGAAAGCATACATGAACAAGGCCGTACCGACGACGCCGAGCGCATAGCCGACCGAGCCCACCAGCGCTGCCTGCGCAGCGACCATGCCGATGATCTTGCGGTTGGTGACGCCGATCGCCTTCAGCGCGCCGAACTGCTTGATGTTGTCGCGGATGAACAGGCTGAAGGTTAGCCCGACAATCGCGACGCCGACGACGAAGCCGAGCACCACCGTGATCCCGAAATTGGTCGGGATGCCGGTGTTCTCGATAATGAAATCGACCCCGGCTTGCGCAAATTCATCGCGGGTTTCCGCTTTCAGGCCCGTCTGCTCTTCGATCCGCGCCGCAACTTCGCTGGGATTCGCCCCTTCGCTGACGCCTGCGAGCACGAAGCTCATGCGGTTGCGCGTACCCGGCACGTAATTAAGCGCCTGGCTGTATTTTGTGTAGAGCGTCACCTGGCTGGTGAAGGACGGGATCGAATCCGCGATCCCGCGGATCACCGCCCGCTGATCGTTCAGTTCGAGCCGCTGGCCGATCGGATCGGTCCCGTCTTCGAACATGTTCACGACACCCAGATCGTCGATGATGACCGTGTCCGGGCGGGAAAGCGCTTCCTTCGACCCTTCGAGCATAGTCCGGGGCAGACCGATCAGTGTCGCATCGTCGACGCCGATGATCGCCACGCCTTCAAGGTCGCCAGTGCTGTTGCGGACCGATGCGTTGGCGCGCAAGTGCGGGACAGCCCACTCCACGCCGCGCACCGAACGCACTTCGTCGAGCGCGGTCGACGGCATCTCGTACTTCACGTCGGTGGTGCGGCTGACCGGGTCCATCACCCACACTTCGGCTTCGGGCGCGTTGAACACCCCGCTGGCCCCGCGTTCGATCAGGTTGACGAAGATCGTCAGCTGCTGGGTAATCAGCAGGGTCGAAAACGCGATTCCGAACAGCAGTCCGTAGAATTTCTGACTGTCTCCGGTCAGCATTCTGATTGCGATCCAAAGCACGGTGGGGAACCTTTGCGAGGGGAGGGGGTTGCTTTGCTACGATGGAGTGATCATTATTGAACGGTCGCGTTTAATTGTACGGAACCGTTCATTTTGTCAAGTAAGTCGTCGCAAGAAACTCAAAAAAAGCTTGGAAGGCCTTCCGACAAGGCCAAGCGCGCGGCCATCGTAGAGGCCGCCGCGCACAGCTTTTTCGACGTCGGGTTCGCGGCCACATCGATCGAGCAGGTCGCGGCGACGGCTGGCGTTTCCAAGGTGACGATCTACAATCAATTCGGTGACAAGCGCGCTTTGTTCGCAGCGGCCGTGGAACTCGAATGCGAGAAGATGCGGGGGCATTTCACTCTCGAGGCAATGCCTGCCGGGTCGATTCGCAACCGCCTTACGGTGATCGGGGAGGCGATGTTCCTATTCCTCTCACGCCCGGAAATGATCCAGTTCGAGCGTCGCATCGCAGCGGAAACCGTGGCCGAGCCGGTGATCGGCGAAGCCTTTCTCGAGGCAGGGCCCTGGCGAATGAAACGTGCATTCAGCGCATTTCTCGATCACGCCAGTGCATGCGGCGAACTCGATGTTCCCGACAGCGCGCTGGCCGCCGAGCAGTTCGTGTCGATGTGCAAGGGCATGGGCGACCTGGAACAGCGTTTCGGTGTGCCGGTCTCCGCGCAAGACAGCGCAAAAAGGATCGCGGGTGCGGTGGACGTCTTCCTCGCCGCCTATTCCGCCAATTGAGCCGAGACGTCCGGCAGCGCGCGGATCGCCTCGACTTGCCAATCCTGAACCTGCACCAGTCCATGGATGTTGTAGTGCAGCGCCGGCGCTAGCCCACTCGCATCCAGCCAATCGACATACCACTTCGAAAGAATGATCGATTCTTTGAGCGGGAAGACCGCTTCGGGAACGGGATAGATAAAGCTGGTGGCGTACAGCACATCGGCGGGCTGGGCATAAGTAACGAGGAACCCTTCCGCCTTGGGATTCCCGCTCGGCAGTTCCATGAGGCGCAGCGACATGGGTCCTGCCTCGATCCGACGCTCGCCTTCGACGATCTCGATTACCGGCTCCGCGCTCGCAGGGTCATGGAGATGTGCCGCCCGAATGGCGCGGGCAGTCTCTTTGCTTGCGAGCAGTGTGACGTCCTCATCGACATAGGCACGAAACCCGCCGATGTGATCGGAATGGTGATGGGTCATCACCGCATAGCGGATCGGCTTGTCCGGAATCGCTTCGCGGATCGTTCGGATGAGTTTGCGGGTCAGGGCCTCGCCGTCGCCTTCCCGCCCGATCTGGTGGGGTGGGATCTGTTCCAGCTCGTACCAGCCCGCCGGGGCATCGACGGAGACGATGAATTCGGGAAACTCGAAAGCCATCATGGCAAAACCGGGACGAACGCTCGGGAACAGCCAGACATCCGGCGCAACCTCCGAAAACGCGCCTCGCTGCCGGGCCGGGATCGGCATGTCTTCCGCGGCGATCTGATCTTCGGGCGGTGATCCGGGAGGATTCTCGGAGAGAAAGGCCATCGCGTCGCCTACGCCGCCGAGCCGGATATCTAGATCGAGTTCGCGCAGCAGCCGCCCATTCAGCCAGCTTCGCAGTCTTGCCGGACGCATGCCCGAGGGCGCGGCCTGATAACCACTCCATTCGAATTCGATCACGCTGCGTCCGATCAATTCGGCATCGAATGAAGCGGCCGCTCCTGCGAGCAACCCGGAATCCTGCGAGAAATAGAGGCGCAACCGATCGCCGTTCTCGGCCGTGTAGTCGATCGCATCGACGGTCATTCCCCTCCACAGGAACGCACGGTCTCCGACCAACTCGGTTCGACCGGCGCGAGCCACTTCGTCAACCAGCAGGCTGGGCAGATATCTGCGATAGCGATTGTGTCCGCCACGCGGAGCAAGGAAAGGCGGCCAGAATGCGCCGCCATTGGCGAGATCGCCGAACAGGATGCGGCCTTCCGCATCGTGATGCTCGAAGAACTTCTGATTGGAGAAGGCATAATTATGCCAGTCGTTTATGTGACTGGTCGTGCCTGTTCGCGAGTCGATCACGATCGTCTGGGTGGCGGGCCAGCGCTCCGGTTCATCGAGCGTCCTTCCCTGCTGCATCGCCGCGAGGTCGACAAAGCCGGTGCCAACCACCACGGCTCCCCCCTCCGCTTCGATTGCAGCGGTGTCGCCATGCGCGGCTTGGGCACGCTCAACGATCTCCCCGGCGCTGCGGGCATGGGCGATGGCTGGCAGGGCAAGAAGGATCCAGAGGACGAGCGTTTGCGTATTTCTGAGCATGACGCATTCGATCATAGCGGCAGGCGCGCTGCGGAAATTGTTCTGCGAAAGGGCCGATTTGTCGGACGAATGGGAAGCGATTTCCAAAATTGGCGAATTTTTTGCGCCACAGTGTTCGGAAATTGGCACCATGCACCGATCCGCGCATTATCTTGCCATTCACCTGTGCTCTCCTACATTAGCGGGGTGAGAAAGGAACTATCCGCATGAGCGAGCAGAACGATCCACATCAGGAGCCGCCCGAGGGGCAGAATCCGTGGGTGAAGCAATTGATGATCTGGGGCGGCATCTTCCTCGCCCTGCTGCTCGTCGTATCGCTGTTCGGCAATGCCGGACAGAGTGCGGGACGGACGATCGACTACTCGGAATTCCGCCAGGCGGTTGCCGAAGGGAAGGTCGAACAGGTCGAGCTTGGACAGGACCTGATAACCGGAAAGTTCAAGAACGACGAACCGTTTGCCACAGTCCCCGTTCCGACGGACACGGAAATCACGCAGCTGCTTGAAGAGAACGAAGTCAAGTTTTCCGGCAAGGAGCGCGAGCAGCCCAACATGCTGCTCTATATCCTGATCCAGTCGCTGCCCTTCATCCTGATCCTCGGCATCGCATTCTTCGCCTTGCGGCAAGTACAGAAAGGCGGCGGCGGCGGCGCCATGGGCTTCGGCAAGTCGAAAGCCAAAATGCTGACCGAGCGGCAGGGCAGAGTGACGTTTGAAGACGTGGCCGGGATCGACGAAGCGCGCGAAGAGCTGGAAGAGGTGGTCGAGTTCCTTAAGGATCCGCAGCGCTTCTCCAAGCTTGGCGGGCAAATCCCCAAGGGCGCTCTGCTGGTCGGCTCGCCCGGAACGGGTAAGACGCTGCTTGCGCGCGCCATTGCGGGCGAGGCGGGCGTGCCGTTCTTCACCATTTCAGGTTCGGATTTTGTCGAAATGTTCGTCGGCGTCGGCGCCAGCCGTGTGCGCGACATGTTTGAGCAGGCCAAGAAGAACGCCCCGTGCATCGTCTTCATCGACGAAATCGACGCGGTCGGCCGCTCGCGCGGTCATGGTCTCGGCAACTCGAACGACGAGCGCGAGCAGACGTTGAACCAGCTGTTGGTCGAAATGGATGGCTTCGAAGCCAATGAAGGCATCATCATCGTCGCGGCCACCAACCGTCCCGACGTGCTCGACCCTGCGCTCCTGCGCCCGGGCCGGTTCGACCGCCAGGTGGTCGTGCCGATCCCCGACATCGACGGTCGCGAGAAGATCCTCGGCGTACACATGAAGAAGGTGCCGCTTGCTCCAGACGTGAACCCTCGCACGATTGCGCGCGGCACGCCGGGCTTTTCCGGCGCCGACCTTGCGAACCTCGTCAATGAAGCAGCCCTGCTGGCAGCGCGCCGCAACAAGCGCTTGGTCGCGATGCAGGAATTCGAGGACGCGAAGGACAAGGTCATGATGGGCGCCGAGCGTCGCAGCATGGTCATGACCGACGACGAGAAGAAGATGACCGCATATCACGAGGCCGGTCACGCCCTCGTCAGCATAAACGAGCCCGCATCGGACCCAATCCACAAGGCCACCATCATTCCGCGCGGCCGTGCGCTGGGTATGGTGATGCGCCTGCCCGAACGCGACAATTACTCGTATCATCGCGACAAGATGCACGCGAACCTCGCGGTCGCCATGGGTGGCCGCGTCGCCGAAGACATCATCTTCGGGCACGACAAGGTTTCGTCTGGCGCGTCGGGCGATATCCAGTATGCGACCGACCTCGCCCGCAACATGGTCACCAAGTGGGGCATGAGCGAGAAGCTCGGTCCGCTGATGTACGAGCAGAGCCAGGAAGGCTATCTCGGCATGGGCCAGACCGCCCGCACCATGGCCGGGGCCGAAACCAACAAACTGATCGATGCCGAGATCAAATCGCTGGTCGAAGGCGGCTTGAAGCGTGCCCAGGACATCCTGACCGAACAGGAGGACAAGCTTCACCTGCTCGCGCAAGCGCTTCTCGAATACGAGACGCTGACTGGCGACGAGATCACGACTTTGCTCGACACCGGCAAGATCGACCGTCCGGATGAGCCCAAGGGCCCGACTATCGCGCAACCCGCGCATGGTTCGGCGATCCCGAAGGCAGGCAAGCGCTTCGGCTCAAGCGGGGATGAAGCGCCGCAGGGCGCCTAAGCTTCGCCAAATCTCAAGGAGGCGTCCGGGGCGATCCGGGCGCCTTTTTTGTTGGGATTCTCAAAACGCTCCGAGCAGCAGTAGTGCCTGGAGGAACAGCACCAGGATAATGAGGATACACACCAGCAGCACGAGGAAGCGCCAGATCGTCGAGAAACGCGAGAGGTCGTAAGTGTACTTGAGGTGCTTGTAGACATGCAACGGTGCGACCGTTGCGAAGATCGCGAAAGCCCATCCTCCGGTCCCGTCGAGCGGGCTCGCGGCAAGCAGCGATATCGCAATGAACAGCATCGACATGAAGCTGAGCGAGTAGGTTACGAAGATGGCGTGGTCGTAGGCTTTGAACCGGCGGCGCCAGGCGAAGGTCAGCCATACGAAGGGAATCGAAAGCGGGATCAACAACCAGCTGAATTTGTAGCCATTGGCCTGCAACTTGTAGAGCATGAGGCTGGGATTCTTGCTCCACTTGTCGACCATGGAATCGAGGAATCCGACTCCGGTCTCCGCAACTTCCAAAGAACCGTCCTCGCTCACCATGATCGGGCTCGACTCTTCCAGCTGTTGCAGGTTGGCGATGCCCTCTTCCGCCGAAGCGATCTCGGCAGCGAGGCTGGCGTATTCCGCAGAGCCTTCAGGCAGGGTTTCAAGCCTTGCCTTTGCATCGGCGATCTCGCCTTCGCCTGCGCCTTCCAGTTCATCCAGGAATTCCGTGCTACCCGAAGTCAGCCATCGCGTGAGGTTCTGTCCGCGTGTTTCGAGCAAAGCGAGGTCGGTTTCGAGGCCCTCGCGCCGCGTTTCGAGTTCCGCACGGCGCGTCTCGCCAAGATCGGGCTGCGCGAGCTGCTCATCGATTTCCGCGATCTGTGCCGTGACCTCCCGGCTTTCGGCCCGGACCATTTCTTCTACCTGTGACCGGGTATCGCCAGCGAGATCCGTGGGCGTGGTCAGACCCACCATCTGGAACACGGCGAACATGGCAAAGACGCTGAACAGGAACATCGCCATCGGGCTGACGAACTTCGCGCGCTCCCCATCGATGTATCTGCGGGTTAGCTTGCCCGGCTTGAAGGCGAGCAGGGGCAGGGTTCGCCACAGCTTGCCATCGAGATGCAGCACTCCGTGGATCAGATCGTGGATTATCGCGGAGATGGTGCGGTGGACGTGGCGCTTCTGGCCGCATTGCCCGCAATAACCGCCGGTGACGGTGGCGCCGCAATTCGAGCATTCGATCGGCTCAAGCGTCGGCCCGGCATTCTCCCCATGCCGTGGTTCCACCGCGCGGCCTGTGAGCGCGCCTTCGATCGCCCCACCGATGCCATCGGTCACATCGCTCATCGAAAATGGTCCCCTATGCTGCAACGCACATAAGCCCGGCCTTGGTCGAGATGCAATGCACCGCAATCGCCGGACCGGATATGGGGCGTGCTATTTCTTGGCGAGCTTGCGCTCGATCGCGGTCCACAATTGGGCAAAGCCGCGGGCTGCGGGGGACCGCGGTGCGAATTCGCCGACCGGTTTGCACTCGACGGCGCATCGTTCGATTGCACTGGCGGCCGGGATCACGGGCCACTTCCTGTTGGCCTCGCGCGCCTCGCGGTGGAGCGTGCGGCGCATGTCGATCATCGACAGCACTGGGAGGATCGGCGGATGGCTCTTGCCGCTTCCGCGAACCTCGTCGACGACCTGCTCGAACGCTCTTGTCGAAAGCGGGGAAGGTGGCAGCGGAACGATCACGAGATCGGCCGCACGCATCACCTGGGTGCTGACTTCGTTCAGCACCGGCGGACAATCAAAGATGATCCGATCGTATTCCTTGGTCAGTTGATCGGCGAGCTTGGCCAGCCGTTTCTTCTTCCCGATCCGGTCGAACTGCCGGCCCAGCGTGCGAATGCTCTCGTCGGCCGGCAACAGGTCGAGATTGGCGTATTGCGAAGACTGGATGAGCTTCTTCGGCTCGCGATCGGCCGAAAAAACCGATTTCGCGGTCCGCTTCTTCTTCGGATCGATGCCGAGCAGGAATCCGGACCCGTTCGAAGCATCGAGGTCCCATAGCAACGTCTTGCGGCGTGATATCGTGGCAGCGCACCATGCGAGGTTGACCGCGAAGGTCGTTTTCCCCACGCCGCCTTTCACGCTGTAGATCGCAATTGATGCCATATCGGTTGCTCTCGGATCCTTCGCAGTTCTGTTTTATGACGGTTTGATTACAAGAGACCCTGTTACACGCGCCGCAATTTCAGACAAGCTCTCACACTTGCGCGTAAAATTCTTGTCATGTCGCGCACGAAAAAGGCCGCCAAAGTGGCGGCCTTTTCCAAAACGGGACAGTTTTCGATCGAACTGCGCGACCCCAAGGTCGCGCGCGGGCTCAACCTTCGTAGTCGGCCCCGATCGAGGTCGAGCGGGTCGGTGCCGAAGCCGTGATCCGCAGCGCTTCCGCCGACTGGCTGAGCGAGCCGATCTCGTCGGCATCGTCTTCGTCGTCGGGCAGGATCTTCTGCAGTCCGGTAACCAGCGATTCCTGAAGCTCTTTCGGTTTGATGGTCTGTTCTGCGATTTCGCGGAGCGCCACGACCGGGTTCTTGTCGCGATCGCGATCGAGCGTCAGTTCGCTGCCGCCGGAGATTTCGCGCGCACGCTGGGCGGCGAGCAATACGAGGTCGAACCGGTTGGGAACCTTGTCGACGCAATCTTCAACGGTAACGCGTGCCATCGTGGGCCTCTTGAATTCGGGTTCTCTGAAAGAGCGCTGCACGTAGTGACGACAGGGCGGAGAGTCAAGAAATTGCAGTCGCAGTGCGCTTGCCGCTAAGGCAGCGGCAATGATCGACGATCCGCTCAATCCTGAGCTCGAAACGAGCGATGCCGAGCGCTGGGAAAGCGACCCGGAAGAAGCGTTCGAGGGTTATCGCGATGCCGATCCGTTCGCGGTGAGCGCTCACGATCACCGGTTCACTTTCTACCCGGCCGGGATTGATCGCCTCGCTGCGCTGGAACGCCACATCGGCGAAGCCGAACGCTCACTCCACATCTTCTTCTATATGTTCCAGCCGGACGAAACGGGTGAGCTGGTGCGCGATGCGCTGGTCGCAGCGGCGCAGCGCGGGGTCTCGGTGCATCTTGTCGTCGACGATTTCGGTAGCGACGCTTCGCGATCCTTCTTCGATCCCCTGGTCGCCGCCGGAGGGAGTTTCGACCTGTTTTCACCCCGCTGGAACGTTCGCTACCTGATACGCAACCACCAGAAGTTCGTGATCGCAGATGGCCAGCGGGTAATGACCGGCGGCTTCAACGTCGCCGAAGACTACTTCAAGCCATCCGAAGAGAACGGCTGGTGCGATCTCGGCGCGGTCGTCGAAGGTCCCGTGGTTGCGCGATTTTGCGACTGGTTCGAACAGCTCGAACGCTGGGTTTCGAGCAAGGGCTCCCAGTTTCGCGCGATCCGCGCGCTGGTACGCGAATGGGATCCGGGCGCGGGGCAGGTGCAGCTGCTGATCGGCGGCCCGACAAAGATTACCAGCGCTTGGGCGCGGCGGGTGAAGGAAGACCTGGCGCAAGGAAGCAAGCTCGACATGGTGATGGCCTATTTCTCGCCGTCGCGCAGCATCCAGCTGCTGCTCGAGCGATTGGGTCGGCAAGGCAAGGCGCGGCTCATCATGGCGGGCAGGACTGACAATGGCGCGACTATTGGCGCGTCTCGCGCGCTCTATTCCGGCTTGCTCCAAGCGGGGGTCTCGATCGCGGAATTCCAGCCGAGCAAGCTCCACATGAAGCTGTTGGTCATCGACGACGTAACCTATTTCGGCAGCGCCAACATGGATATGCGTTCGGTGCGACTGAATCTCGAGCTGATGCTGCGCGTAGAAGACGCAGAGCTTGCCGCGCGGATGCGCGAGCTGGTCGATCATCTCGACGAGCACAGCACCCCGATCACTTCCGATTGGTGCCGCAAGCGCGCCACCTGGTTCAACCGCCTGCGCTGGAGGATCAGCAACTGGCTGGTGACCGTGATCGACTATTCGGTGACCCGTCGGCTCAACCTTGGCCAGTAGGCGCGTGGCCTATTCGAAACCCCAGTCGGAATAGTCCTTGAGATTGGGCGAAGAGAACTTGGTGAACTCGCTGTGGAACAGCAGCGGGACGTTGCCGGTCGAACCGTGGCGCTGCTTGGCGACGTTGACCGAGGCGCGGTTCTTGATCTCTTCGTACTTCTCTTCCCAGGCGCGGTATTTTTCGACGGCTTCCGGGCTGCTGTTTTCGGTCGGGAAGTCGGGGCGGATCGCTTCGAGGTAGTAGTCGTCGCGATAGACGAACCAGACCATGTCCGCGTCCTGCTCGATCGAGCCGGATTCGCGCAGGTCCGACAGCATCGGGCGCTTGTCTTCGCGCTGCTCCACCGCACGGCTTAGCTGCGATAAGGCAATAACCGGGACCGACAGTTCCTTCGCCAGCGTCTTGAGCCCGCGGCTGATTTCGGAGATTTCGTTGACGCGGTTGTCGTTGGCGCGGCCCGAACCCTGCAGGAGCTGGAGATAGTCGACCACGATCAGGCCGATATCGTGACGGCGTTTCAGTCGGCGTGCACGGGTGCGGAGCGCGCCGATGGTGAGCGCGGGCGTGTCGTCGATATAGAGTGGGAGTTCCGCAAGGCGCTGGCTGGCGAAGCTGAGCTTCTGGAAATCCTCACGGCTCATCTTGCCGCTGCGGAGCGCTTCCGAACTGATTTCTGCCTGTTCGGCGAGGATACGCGTCGCCAACTGGTCTGCGCTCATTTCCAGGCTGAAGAATGCTGCCGGGGCACCATAATTGAACTCGCCACCGTCGCGCTGCCATTCGAGATGCGCTTCGGCACAGTTGAAGGCGATGTTCGTGGCCAACGAGGTCTTGCCCATGCCGGGACGCCCGGCAAGGATGATGAGATCCGAATCATGCAGGCCCGACGTTTTCCGGTCGATCGAATCGAGTCCGGTGGTCTTGCCCGACAAGCCGCCTCCCGAGTTCATCGCCGCTTCAGCCATCTTGATCGCGGTCAGCGCTGCGTCCCGGAAGGTCGCCGCTTCGCTTCCGGTTGCGGCCCCTTCGGCAACCTTGAACAGGTCGGCCTCGGCCTGGCTGATCCGGTCCATCGGATCGGTCTCTTCGGAAGTGTCGAGCGCCCCTTCGACCAACCCGCGCCCGACGCTGACCAGTTCGCGGAGCAAGGCCAGGTCATAGATCTGCTGCGCCAACTCGCGCGGTGCGAGCAGGCCGGCGCCATTTGCGGTGAGCTGCGCGAGGTAGTTGGTTCCGCCCAGATCCTTAAGCGCCTCGTCAGCCTCGAAATAGGGCCGCAAGGTCACCGGCGATGCGGTGGCGTTACGTTCGATCAGCTTGAGCACGCGCTCGAAAATCCGCTCGTGCAGCGGTTCGAAGAAATGATCGGGCCGGATTGGCGTCTGCAATTCCTCGATCACGCGATTGTCGATCAGCACCGCGCCCAGAAACGCCGCCTCCGCTTCGAGGTTGGACGGGAGCTTGCGCGCGCCGTCATCATCGTCCGCGACGAGTTGAAGTTTTTCGGGTTCGGCCATGCGCGGCAAATGCGCATTCAATCCGGATTCGCGCAAGGGCCAAAACCGCCAATATATTTTTGGCGAATCTCTTGCGGCTGTGGATAGCGGGGATCATTTGCCGAAGTGCTTGAAGTCGCCCCCTGCGATCTGCGAAGGCGGCACAATCATGGCCAGCACGCCGTCCGATTCCGCGAACAGTTTTCGCATTGCCCACATCGCTCTCGATGAAGAGACGATCCTGTGGCGCAATGCCGATGTCGAACAGGAACGGCGCGTCGCCATCTACGACCTGATCGAGGAAAACACCTTCAAGCCGGTCCGAAGCGCGGAGCGCGGGGCGAACGGGCCCTATCGGTTGCAGCTTGCAGTGCGCGACGGGCGGCTGGCGATGGATATCAGCGACACGTCGGAGCAATTGCTGGAGACCCTGCTGATCGGGCTTGCGCGTTTTCGCCGTCCGATCCGCGAATACTTCGCGATTTGCGACAGCTATTACCAGGCGATCCGCAAGGCGACCCCGGCGGAAATCGAAACGATCGACATGGCGCGGCGCGGCATCCACAACAACGCGGCCGAACTGTTGCTCGAACGGCTCGATGGCAAGGTCGAAACCGACTTCGCCACGGCCCGTCGCCTGTTCACGCTGATCTGCGTGCTGCACATCAAGGGCTGACCGGCATGGCTCGCGGACGAACTCGCCGAAGGAAGGACGGCCTTGCGCGTCGCTGGCTCCTGCGCGCCGTCGCCTTGCTGGCGCTGGTAGCGATCGCCTCTACCGCATGGTTTTGGTGGGACATGCGCACCTGGCGGCCGTCAGAAGAACTCTATCCCGAACAGGGCGCGGTGATCGCGAGCGAGACCGACGCGCTGAACTTTCGGACGCTGAAGGCGATCGGCGCCCAATTCGCCTATCTGGAATTGCAGCCGGCTTCGCGCGCGCTCGACGACGATTTCGCAAGCCGCTTCGCGCTAGCCCGCGAGGCCGAGCTCGAAGTCGGGGTGATCGTGCCCTTCGATCCCTGCATCCGGGCGGACGACCAATCGCGCCGTTTCACCCAGATGGTACCGCGCGATGCTTCGCTGCTTCCACCTGCAATCGAACTCGAAGCGACCGGCGAACAGTGCACGGAGCCGGTCAGCGATGCAGCGGTCGAAAGCGAATTGCTGACGCTCGTCAACCAGATCGAGATGCATACCGAAAAGCCCGTGATCCTGAAACTGGGCAAAGCCTTCGAGGCACGGCATCGCACGGCGCGCAGCATTGCGCGGGACTTGTGGCTCACGCGCGATCGCGCCCGCCCCGACTATGCGCCGCGGCCCTGGCTGCTATGGAGCGCGAACGGGCAAAGGGTAAGCGAAGCGGCGGACGAGCCGCTCGAATGGGTGGTGGTGCAAAGATGACAATGGACGACGCGAAGGAAGCCGAACTGATCGCCGCCGCGCATGCTGCCGCGCGCCAAGCCTATGCCCCCTATTCCGACTATCAGGTTGGCGCCGCCTTGCTGTTCGACGACGGGTCGATCGTTACCGGCAGCAATGTCGAGAATGCAAGCTACGGCCTCGCGCTGTGCGCCGAAACAGTGGCGGTGGCGAGGGCTTTCGGCGAGGGACGGCGTGGCGGCTTGCTGGCGGTCGCTGTGGTCGGCCCCGACGGGAAGGGCGATGGCGCGCCGATCACCCCGTGCGGTCGTTGCCGCCAGGTGGTCAATGAACTCGCGCAGCTGGGCGGAACCGATCCAGTCGTGCTGTGCGTCGGCGCAAGCGAGGTTCGCAAGGTCGCATTATCGGTCTTGCTGCCTCACGCTTTCGGACCCGCGCATCTCACCTGACGCTAAAGGATGTCGCCAAGCACACCGCCAATCCCCTTGAGCGGGTTCTTGCGGAATTCACGCTCTTCATTGCCGACATAGGCGAAGATCCCATCCAGACCCTGGTCGGTGACCGAGCGGTTGATGCCCTGACGATCAAGACCGGCCGCGCGCACGAAACTGTGCTTCTCGGACAGATCGTCGAACTGTTCGTAGACACCTATCTTTTCGAGCGCGTCGTCGACGAGCGGTTCGAGTTTGGCATGCAGCGTGTCGTTCGAAGATCGGCGCAGATATTGCGTACCGCCATCGTCTTCGCGGATGATGCCGGGCGCGTCTTCGAACGAAAGGTCGTCGATCGCGTCGCGGAAGATCGGTTTGGCTTCGCCGGCCGCTACACCAGCGGCATCGTTTATCTTGCGGGTAATTCCATCGAGAATGCCGAGTCGGTTGCCGGCATTGAGGATCCCACGGAGCAAGCCGCCGCCGCTCTTGCCGACGATCGGCAGGCCGATCCGGATGTCCTTGTCATCGTAGAAGGCGCCGGGCTTTGCCAGCTTGTCGAGCGCGCTGTCCGTGGCGCGGCCGAGGATAGCCGAGAGACCGCCGCTACCACCGCTCAACTGCGCGCGCGCCGCTGTCGGCATCATCGCTGCCAGTCCGGTCACCCCAATTCCCAGCAGGACCGCCCGCCGACTGTGTTCGAATTGGACGCGATCCATGATGATTCTCCCTCGGTTTGCCGAACGGGGGGATATATCACAGAACGGGTCGCCAGGCTGAACCATGCGCGGTTGCGACGTAAATTCTTATTGCCGGCTTGTACTGTGTCGCCGGTTTAGGCCGCCCGTCCCCGCACACCCGGGTCAGTAGTACACATACACATACACAACTTCGATCGAGACCGGTTTGAACAGTTGCATTGGAAAGCCCCTATGCACCTTGATTTGCGCCTCACCCTTCTCGGCATCCACTCCCATCACGCCCACACCGGCTCCGAGGACGTCGTTGAAGTAGGACGGGTAGGCGACCTTTTTGGGGTTTGTCTTGAATGTCGGATAGGTCTTGTTCAGTCCGTCGGAATCAACGGTCGCGATGTAATCGAAGGCCTGCTCAACCCCATTCTTCGTCAGATAGAGCTTGAATTCGATCTTGTCGGCGGCCTTGCGCTTGCGAATGAACCGCTCCACCCGCAGTTCCAGGATCCCCGCCTCATCGTCCGTCTGGAACTTGCGACGGTCGAATGCGGTCGGCGCGATGTCGATCG
This sequence comes from Erythrobacter sp., assembly GCA_030065195.1. GTDB lineage: Bacteria > Pseudomonadota > Alphaproteobacteria > Sphingomonadales > Sphingomonadaceae > Erythrobacter. The sequence continues at coordinate 26,204 of JASJDE010000033.1, forward strand.
GTGTCTGGTCTTCCTTGGCCTTTGCCCCGGCCAGAAAGACGCGATCGAGCCTTTGGTCGCCATTGCTGTCGAAAAAGCAAAAGCGAACGATCGTTTCATACTTGGAAAAGAGGTCGCCAATCATCGCTTCGGCGAACTTGGAGCGTGTGCGCTGGTTTTCGCCGCAGTAGATTTCGCCGCCGGATCCCAACCGGTCGGCTGTCTCCTCCGATACGATGACGGGATCGAGTTTCGTGCCGGCTTCGATGTCATGCGAGAACTTGGCGATCTGAACCGAGATTGGCTCTTCCAGCGTAACGACTTCGGTATCGTAAACCTTTGCACGCAGGACGACATCGCCCTGCTTGACGGTCACCGTTTCGCGCATCGGCACGTCTGCCTGGGTTGCAGCCATGGTCTCCGGCAAAGGCGTGACGGAGAGCCTGGCCGCAACCAGCATGGTGAAGACCGGCACCATCGCCAATG
>JASJDE010000196.1 GCA_030065195.1 Erythrobacter sp.
TTTCTGTCGCAGAGGGTGAGCGCAGCCGCTCTATCATCAACGCCCCGGCCAGCAGAACAGCCAAGCCGGCTGCATAAGCGACGGCGAGCACAAGATTGGCTGTCGCGACATATACGGCGGCGGCACTTACGAGTAGCACAGCGCCCAACAGTCCCAGCATTAATCCATTGCTGGCCTTCGGGTTCGATTCGAGTTCGATATCCAAAAGTGTGCGGCGTCCCTCTCCTGCCTCCACCGGGCCGAAGCAGCGGAGCGCGTCATACTGCGACTAGGCCTTAATTCGCATTGAGCCGCTGGTCGAGGCGGGCTTCCATCTGCGCGAGCCTTTTTGCCCGCTTGCGTGCGACCAGAATCCGCCACGCGGCGCTGGAAACCAGATAGCCGACTGCTGCCGAAACAATTGCGAGAACAAGGAAGCCAAAGGCGGTCACACCAGCCAGCTGGAACAAGTCGACGAGCCAGGTTAGGCTTCCGCTCCTCAACTCTTCATTGGCGACACCGCCGACCGCAGCGTCGAGATTGAGGGTCAGTTCGCCGACTTGGTTGGCCACAACGACCCAGAACGGAAATGTGAATGGGTTCGTCACAAACGTGACCAGCGCAGCGAGCGGCACGTTGGCGCGCGCGGGCAGTGCCAGAAACGCAGCGAGAAATATCTGTCCGATAGGAATGATGAATCCAGCGAACAAACCGAGCGCCACGCCTCGCGGGACAGACCGGCGTGTAAACCGCCACAATTCGGGAGACAGGAAGCGGTGCGCAATCGGGGCCAGGTATTTGTTGCGCGCGAGTTCTTCGCGCGATGGCATGTATTTGCGGATAGTGTCCGCTGCCCAGGTGTTGCTTCGTTTGGAACTCATGACCAAACCGTCGCTCTGAGCCGCGTCCTGGAAGAACGCAAGTGTTGCACAAAGAGGGGCCGCCGGAAGATCATGATCGCCATATGGGTACTCGATCCGATCTGACCAGTCGGTGAATCGCAAACTCGGAATTCAACCGAAGATTAGCCGCGTTCGCGCATCAGTCGCGCCTTGTCACGCTTCCAGTCACGTTCCTTGACACTGGCCCGTTTGTCGAGCGCCTGCTTGCCTTTTGCGAGAGCCAATTCGACCTTCGCTCGCCCCTGGCCGTTGAAGTAGATCGATAAGGGCACAAGCGTCATGCCCTTGCGCTCCACGGCACCGAACAACCGACCAATCTCGCGGCTGTTCAGCAGCAGCTTCCTCGGTCGACGCGGTTCATGATTCTGGCGGTTACCGTGACTGTATTCCGGAATGTTCGAGTTGATCAGCCAGACCTCGCCATCTTTCACCTCGGCATAGCTTTCCGCAATTGTCGCCTGACCTGCGCGCAACGCCTTCACTTCCGTTCCCTGCAAGGCGAGACCCGCCTCGTACTTGTCTTCGATATGGTAATCGAAGCGCGCGCGGCGGTTTTCCGCGACGATCTTCTGCTTGTCGAACGTTGTTGGTTTGGGCCTTGCCATGATGCGCTCAGATAGGCGCTTGGACTGCATTCGCAAAGTGCCCATCGGGTCCCTTTGGACGATCCGCCGAGAACTCCCAGCTCAAGCGTTCGTCATCAACGCATCCCACCAATCGTTGCGGCGGCAATCCATGATGAGATGCGCGCGCCACTGATCCGATCGGTTGTGGATCTCGTGCTGGAGATCGAAGTTCAGATACCAGCACTCGCCTGCACCCATGACAACCGGTTCACCGGCATGCAGGGTTACGACATCCGAACCCGTTGTAATCGGTACGTGAATTCGGAAGATGCCCTGTTCGAAACTGCGTCCTACATCGCGATGTGGACGGATCGAAGCACCGGGCGCCAGCGTATGGACCCGCATCAGCTCCATCGGAGATCTGATCGCTTCGAAAACGGCTAGGAATGCCGGGCATGCCCTGAGACGGTCGTTGGGCCGGAAATCCGGTGTCCGGTCCATTTCAGGCACGAATTCGGGCTCGATGAGGTCGAGTCGAAAGAGCGTGTCTGGTTCCAGATAGGGATTGAAGACATCCCCAAATGCCGATCTTGGAACGCTCCGATAGTCTTCCGCCAAGGCAGCGGGATCAAAACTCAGCGGCAATCGCTTGCGAACGATCGTCATGCCTGAGGATCGTTGATACCCGCATGGGCCAAAGCTGCATCAACCGATGCCCGCGAACCCTCGTTGGCGTTCGTCAAAGGCAGTCGGACATCGGGCTCAGTCCAGCCCAGCACCTTTGAAAGCGCATACTTCACCGGCGCGGGACTGGCATCGCTAAACATGGCATAATGCAGCGGAAACAGTCGGTCATTCAGCTCGCGCGCTTTCTTAAGTTCGTTTGCAGCGATCGCCGCTTGAAACTCGGCACATAGCGCCGGCGCGACATTGGCCGTGACCGAGATCGCCCCGCGTCCGCCGGCTGCCGAATGCGGCAGCCACAATTCGTCGTTGCCCGAAAGCTGGCAGAAGTCCCGGCCGATACCCATCCGATGGTCGGCAACACGCGACAGATCCCCGCTTGCATCCTTGATCGCCACAATTCGCTCCGGATACTTCTTCACCAGAGCGACCACGGTGCCTTCCTCAATGTCGGTAACCGTGCGGCTTGGAACGTTATACAGCACGATCGGCAGGTCGCTTTCTTCCGCCAGATGGCTGAAATGCGCGATAAGCCCCTCCTGGCTGGGGCGATTGTAGTAGGGGGCGACACACAGTCCCGCCGCCGCTCCGGCCTTTTTCGCAAAGGACATATGGAGCAACGCATTCTTGGTATCGTTGCTGCCGCATCCGGCAATGACGGGGACCCTTCCGGCTGCCTGTTCGATACAGACTTCGATTACCCGATGGTGCTCGGCATTCGACAAGGTCGAAGCCTCGCCCGTCGTGCCGCAAGGCACCAGCGCGGAACTGCCTTGTTCGATCTGCCAATCGACCAGCTTGCGAAACGCGGCTTCATCGAACGATCCGCCGCGAAACGGAGTGACCAAAGCGGGAATTGAACCGCTGAACATTGCTTTATCCCTGATTGAACCGTCATTCGGACTGGCGTGCCGCGCAAACCTGCGGCAAACCGGCGTTCAGCGCCTGATAAGGAGCCGATTGCCATCATGTCCAGCATGGCCACGACATTGATTTCCAGAATTTTGCTCGCCCGACCGATCGTTGTGGCCGCGATGGCCGCAGCTGGCGCCGCCTCGTTGGCAACACCTTCATCGGCTCAACTCGGAAGCGGAACGAGCAGCGACACACTGGTCGCGCAGCATCCGCGCGCGATCGGCGCTGCGATAAGCCAATGGGAATACCTCCAGGATAGGCGCGATCTCGGCTTTGCGGAATACGCAAATTTTGCTCTCGCCCATCCCGAGTTTCCTCGCATGGAGATCATTCGGCTGCGCGCGGAAGGTGCGCTTGAGAATGAAGCTCCTTCCTCGACCGCATTGCTGCAGTATTTCGACGAGCGCGCACCACTGACCAATGCTGCGCGTGCCCGCTACGCTCTCACACTGGCGGCGGAACAACGCCCCGAAGCTCTGGAAACTGCCCGCCTTGCATGGCGGGGCGGCAAGATGAGTGGGCCGGCCGAAGCTTACCTTTCCGGGCTTTTCGGATCACGCTTCACCCGGGATGATCACGTCGCCCGCATGGATGCACTGTTGTGGCAGGGCGAACGCGAAGCAGCCGCGCGCCTGATGATAAGCGTCGACGGCGAGGCTCGCCAGATTGCAATGGCAAGGCTTTCGCTACTCAACGGCACAATGCCGCGCGATGCGGGACTGGCGATACCGAACTCCGCCAATCGGGATGCGGGCTTCACGTACAATCTCGTCAACCATTTGTGGGCCAAACGGAGGATCGGCGAAGCAATCAGCCTGCTTGCCAATCGGCCGCGATTCGATTCGCCCGCTCTCGATGCAGAGGAACTGGTCGGCGACATGCTGGCGGTGGCCAAGGCTGCAAACGCGACCGACACAGTCCGCATCGCTGGCAAGATCGACGATCTGTTCGTGCCCGGCACCGATATCTCTCAGGGTTCGTTCCGCCTCCGCGATCGCTACACCGACCTGATGTGGATGGGCGGCACAAACGCTCTTTGGCGGCTTGGCAATGGAGCGACTGCCGCACCTTTGTTCGAACGTTATGGAAAGGCGGCTCGCGGTCCCTTGACCAAGTCCAAGGGCTTCTACTGGGCAGGCCGTGCAGCGCGGCAAGCCGGAAGGACCGATGAGGCCACGCGCTACTTCGAAATGGCAGCGCAGTGGCCGCACTACTACTACGGGCAACTGGCGATCAGCGCTCTGGGCCGCCCGATGCCGCAATTCGCGCAGTTGCCAGCTATGGAAATCGATCCCGCGACGCGCACCGAATTCAATCGCCAGCCGCTCACGCAGGCGATTCGCGCGATCGCCGCACAGCGCCGCGATTGGAGGACGGAACGACGCTTCTTCCAGGCTATCGGTGAAGCGGCGGATTCTCCCGAAGAGCTGCTCCTTGTCGCCGAGCTTGCCCGGGAAACCGGTCTCAATGAAATGGCAGTGGTCGTCGGCATGGAAGCGGGCGAGAACGGAATGAAGGGCTTCGAGCGGGTTGGCTTCCCCACCGTTCGGACGCCGGTCGTAAACGACTGGACCATGGTCCACGCCATTACCAGGCAGGAAAGCGAATTCGATCGGACTCGGCGCAGCCATGCCAATGCGATCGGGATGATGCAGCTGCTACCGAGCACTGCCCGCGAAGAAGCGGGCATTCTCGGCGTTCGATATCTAAGCGCCAACCTGACTGCGGACCCGCAATACAACATCCGGCTCGGCGACGCGCACTTCGCAAGACGAATGGATCTCTATGGCGGCGCCTATCCGCTCGCCATAGCGTCCTACAATGCAGGACCCGGTCGGGTTCGCCAGTGGCTCCGGCTCAACGGTGATCCGCGGCGAGGAGAGATCGACTGGGTTACCTGGATCGAGAAGATCCCGGCGAATTTCGAAACCCGCTACTATGTCATGCGGGTGATCGGGAACGCCGTGAGCTATTCTCACATGTACCCCGAAAAGGCCGGTCTTCCTCGCACGGTCGATCAGTTCCTGCCATAAGGGCGCAATGTCGCAGGTTCAGGGGCCACCGATCACTCCGCAGGGAATGGCGGCGCTTAAGGCGCGTTACGACCATTTGCTCGGAACCGAGCGACCGGAGATCGTCGAGATCGTAAGCTGGGCCGCTGGAAACGGCGATCGCAGCGAAAACGGCGACTATCTCTATGGCCGCAAGCGCATGCGCGAGATTGACCGCGAGCTTGGCTACCTCTCGCGCCGGATGAAATCATGCCGCGTG
>JASJDE010000197.1 GCA_030065195.1 Erythrobacter sp.
TATCGCTCTCTATCGCCCGACGATCGGGGTGCTGCTCAATGTCAGTCTCGACCACAAGAGCATGGAGGAATTGCGCGTCCTGTTCGGCGACTTCCTCAAGGCGTCGGGCTGTGCGGTGGTCAACTTCGACGACGAAGAAGCGCGCTTCCTGTCCGATTCCGCTACCCAAAGGGTCAGCTACGGGGTGGAATCCACCGAGGCGGACATCACGGTCGAGCCGGATTCGATCGACCAGAGCCAATTCGGTATTCGCGCTGCCGTGCTCGACAACCGCAGTCGCGAAGTCTTCCCGCTTATCCTGCCCATGCCCGGCATGCACAATCTATCGAACGCGCTTGCTGCGATTGCTGCGGTCAGTGCAGCCGGGATCGATGTGCGCCACGCGGCCTACGCCCTGCGCTCGTTCGAAGGGCTCGCGCGCCGGTTCGACGTCGTCGGCACGACCGACGATGACATCACGGTGATCGACGATTTCGGCCACAATCCGGAGAAATGCGCTGCGACCCTGCGCACGCTCAAGTCGACGCCGGGACGAGTGATCGCGTTCTTCCAGCCGCATGGCTATGGCCCGCTTCGGCAAATGGGCGACGAGCTGGCCGAGACGTTTGTGCGCGAACTGGACGAGCAGGACATCACGATCATGTGCGACCCCGTCTATTTCGGTGGCACGGTCGACCGGAGCGAAGGAACCGAACGGATTGTCGATCTGATCAACAAGGCCGGCGGCGAGGCGCAGCATGTTGCGGAACGCAAATCCTGTGGCGACCGGATTGTCGACATCGCCAAACCCGGCGATCGGATTGTCGTAATGGGCGCGCGCGACGATACCCTCACCACCTTCGCGAAGGACATCTTCGCCCGGGTCCAGTGAGCGTTTATCGGCGTGCCGTGAACCATGGCTGGCGAATGCTGGCCGCATTGATCCTTGCGGTTGCTTTGGTTCTGACCGTGGACCGGCTCTACGGCCATTCGACCATCGCATTCGCCGCAGCGATCCTGGGATTGGTCATCGCCAACGCACCAATGCTGCGCCTCAATTGCCCTGAATGCGGCAAGAACCTGTTCTTTCGCGGTGTTTTCGTCGTCCCCTGGCCCAATCGAACCTGCGGTAAGTGCGGCTACGAGTTGGATCATGATGAACCGGGGCAGGACCACCAAAATCGCTGATGGTCGATGAATTCCCGGCGGTCTAACTCCAAACCAAGGAGAGTCCGCAATGTCGCTACGTCCCAAATCGAATGCTCGCGATTTCTCGCTCGATACGCTCCTGCGCGCCTGCGCCACCCGGCACGCTGATCGCGAAGCCACTGTCGATGGGCCGCAGCGGTTGACCTACGTGGAGCTTGATGGACGGGTCGAACGGATGGCGCATTGGCTCCTGGGAAAGGGGATCCGTCCCGGCGACCGGGTGGCGATCCTGCTGACGGATGGAGCGCCATACCTTACTATCCTGCTCGCCTGCGGTAGGATCGGAGCGATTGCCGTGTTGCTCAACTGGCGACTCGCTCCTGGGGAAATTGCATGGATTGCGGGCAATGCCGAACCGGCGATGACTTTCGCAAACCCGCGATTTGCAGCGCTGCTTGACGAAGCCGAAGCAGGCGAAGTGATCGAAGTGGACGAGGCGCATGATCCGCACGGAGCTTTCGAGGCAATCGTTTCGCACGATCAGGCCACACAAACACTGCCCGACCTCGCTGCCGAACGACCACTCTACATGATGTACACCAGCGGGACGACCGGACGTCCAAAGGGGTGCCTGCAGGCGGGCAGCGCCGTGGCTTCGTCGGCGATGGGTTTTTCCGTTCGGCGCGGGTTCACCCGCGAGGAGCGCCTGCTCTCGATCAATCCCTTGTTCCATGTCGTCGGGATGCAGCAGGTCGCGGCGATGCTTGCCTGCGGAGGGTGCAGCGTGTTCGCCGGGCGCGACGATGACAGCGCGGCGGTGCTCGATCTGGTGCACCGCGAGCGCTGCACCACCACTAGCGCCTTCCCGACGATCTGCTTCCCATGGCAGGCGATGGAGCCGGTCCGCGACGGCATAATGCCGCTCACCAACTACACCGGCGGCGCCGGTATGGGGCGCCCACAAATGTATGAGTTCATCGAAAAGGAGTGGGACGCGCGGGTCGTCGGCGGATACGGCCAGACGGAAGTGTGCGGCTTTGCGACCTTCATCGACTATCCCGACATGGTCGAACATCCCCGCTCGATCGGCTGGACAATGCCGCATGTCGAAATGACGATCCTCGATCCAGACGGCAACCAGCTGCCACCCGGCGCGGAAGGCGAGATCTGCCTGCGTGGCCCTTCGGTGATGCTCGGCTACTGGCGCAACGAAGAGGCGACGGAGGCCGCGCTCGGCCATGGCTGGCTGCGCACCGGCGATCTCGGAACGATGGACGAACTGGGCCTTGGCTACCTGCTGGGTCGCGCCAAGGAGCTGATCAAAACCGGCGGCGAGAATGTCTACCCGGCGGAGGTCGACGCGGTATTCGCCGAAATGCCCGAGGTGGCTGATGCCGGATGCTGCGGCGTGCCCGACAAGCAATGGGGGGAGGCGGTGAAGGCGTTCGTGGTGCTCAATCCGGGTGCCGAATTGACTCGCGAAGAAATCACCGCCCGGTTCAAAGGCACAATCGCCGGATACAAACGCCCGCGCTACATCGAGTTCGTCGACCAGCTTCCCCGCGATCCCATCGGCAAGTTGTTGCGCCGCGAACTGTCGGCGCGTCCTGTGAGCGAGGATCAGGCTGCTTAGGCCTCGAGCGCTTTCCTACCTTCTTCCTCGCGCGCAAACGCACGCTTGTAAGCATCACGCGCAGTCAGGCGCTCCCGGTAGGCTTTGAGGCTGTCGGGGACGCGGTCGTCTAGGCCAACGGCTTGCGACAGGATCAAGGCGTAGCCAATGCAGATATCGGCGACGGTGAAACGGTCGGCGCACAGATATTCGCGCCCTTCAAGGCGCTGCTCGACCTTAACCAGACGCTTTTCGAACCACTTGGCATAAGCTTCGCCCGCTTCGGCCCAACCCTTCTCCTTCTCGAAGATCGCGAACCGCATATAGACGGTCTGCGGGAAAGTGATCGTCGCATCGGCGTGGTAGGTGTAGTCGCAATATTCGGCGTAGTCCTCCTCGCCGGGAGCGATGGCGAGGTCGGTGTAGCCGTTTCGCGTCGCAAGATAGTGGGCGATTGCGCAGCTTTCCGTCAGCTTTGCCTCGCCATCCACCAGCGTCGGGACGGTGCCAAGGGGATTGATCTCCTTGTACTCCGGCGCAAGGAAACGCGGCGGAAACGGCAGGATCCTGAGGTCGACGTCTACACCGGCTTCTTCCGCCGCCCATGTCGCGCGCAGGCCGCGGGAGCGAGCGCAGGTGTACAAAACCGGCCTGTCCGTCATCAATGCGCGCCTTCGAAGCCGAATACATTATGCAGCACAAAGGCGATTACAGCACCCAGCGCGAGCCCCATGACCCCGGAAATCGCGGCATAGGTCAACCATCCCGCCACACCCGACAAAGCGCCGGTAACGCCTGCGACCCAGTACTCGGCACCATGAGCTATGTCGTAGAGCAGATCGAACCCGATCTCGTGCGTGCCATGGACGATGATCCCGCCGCCGACCCACAGCATGGCGATGGTCCCGACGACAGACAGCAGGACCAGCAGCTTGGGAACCGAGTTGACGAGGAAACGCCCCAGCGACCGAGCCGTGTCGCTGTCCTGCGTAGTGAGATGCAGGCCGACATCGTCCATCTTCACGATCAATGCGACCGCGCCATAGACGACCACCGTGACCACGAAGCCGACCAGTGCAAGCGCTAGCCCTCGCTCCCACCATGTCGGCAGGTCCAGCTCGTTCAGTGTGATCGCCATGATTTCAGCCGAGAGGATCAGATCGGTCCGCACAGCACCTGCTATGCGCTGCGCTTCGAAGGCCACGGGGTCTTCGATCTCATCCTCGAGCGTTTTACCGTGTTTCGCGCCGCCGAGCTTCTCCATCACCTTTTCGGCGCCCTCGTAGCAAAGGAAGGCGCCGCCCAGCATCAGGATCCAGATAATCAGCCACGGCAGGAATTCGGACAGGAGGATCGCCCCGGGGAGCAATATGATCAGCTTGTTGAACAAGCTGCCCTTGGTAATAGCCCAGATGATCGGCAACTCGCGCGCCGGGGAAAGCCCCGTGACATAGCTCGGTGTAACGGCGGCATCATCGATAACCACGCCAGCCGTTTTCGACCCCGCCTTGCTTGCAGCCGCCGCGATATCGTCTGCTGAAGCCGACGCCGCGCGCGCAATTACTGCAACATCATCCAAAAGTGCAGCCAATCCTGATGGCATTTGCTCGTTTCCCTGATACTTCGGACGCGCTTCCTGCCGTCTGCATCGCGCCAGCACAAGGTCCGTGCCCGCTTGCATTCCCCGACAAAACCGCTATGTGCGCGCATCCGCTCTTTCAGGGTGGGTACAAAGAAAGCCGGAGGGGCCCCGTCATTCGGACGGATCAGCCAGCGATCGGCATGAAATGAAAGGAACGCGAGATGGCTCTTTACGAGCATATCTTCCTCGCGCGTCAGGACCTCTCGCAGGCCCAGGTAGACGCGCTGGCGGCCACGGCGACCGAAATCGTCGAAGCGAACGAAGGCAAGGTCACCAAGACCGAAACATGGGGTCTCAAGTCCCTCGCCTACAAGATCGAGCGCAACCGCAAGGCACACTTCGTCATGCTCAACATCGACGGACCCGGCTCTGTCGTTGCCGAGCTCGAGCGCCAGACGCGCATCAACGAAGACGTCATCCGCTACATGACCATCCGTGTCGACGAGCACGAAGAAGGTCCCAGCGTGATGATGCGCAAGAACGAACGCGACCGTAAGCGTCGCTCAGACCGTGAGGAGCGCGACTGATGGCCCGTCCGTTTTTCCGCCGCCGCAAGTCCTGCCCGTTCTCGGGTAACGACGCCCCCAAGATCGATTACAAAGACGTGCGTCTGCTGCAGGGCTTCATGTCCGAGCGTGGCAAGATCGTGCCGTCGCGCATCACCGCCGTTTCTGCAAAGAAGCAGCGTGAGCTCGCCAAGGCGATCAAGCGTGCGCGTCACATCGGCCTTCTGCCGTACATCGTGAAGTAAGGGAGAAAGACAATGGATATCATTCTCCTCGAACGCATCGAAAAGCTCGGCACGATTGGCGATGTTGTCACCGTCAAGGATGGCTATGCCCGCAACTTCCTGCTTCCGCAGAAGAAGGCCCTGCGCGCAAACGAAGCCAACAAGAAGGT
>JASJDE010000034.1 GCA_030065195.1 Erythrobacter sp.
ACTTCCGCCCTTCACGTCGCCCGCACCGGGCTTGAGGCGCAGGACGCGCGAATGCGCGTCATCGCCAACAACCTCGCCAATATCGGCACGACCGGCTTCAAGCGCGATCGCGCCGACTTCGCGACCCTGGCCTATCAGGAACAGCGCGTCGCCGGGCAGCAATCGACCAACCAGACCGCCTATGCCGTGGGCCTCAACCTCGGGACCGGCGTGCAGGTTCAAGGCACCAGCCGGATCGACACCCAGGGGACCCTCAACACCACCGGGAACAGCCTCGACATCGCCCTCGATGGGCCGGGATTCTTCCAGGTCGAACTGCCAGGAGGAGGCCAAATCGCCTATACCCGCGCTGGCAACTTCACGCTTTCGCCCGAAGGGCAGTTAGTGACGGCGCAAGGCTACACCGTCACTCCGCCGATCCAGATCCCGCAAGGCGCAACCTCGATCGCCATTGCGCCCGATGGCACCGTCAGCGCCTCCACCCAGCAAGATGCTGCGGCGGTGCAGGTCGGCCAGCTGCAGGTCGCAAGCTTCGTCAATCCGGCTGGCCTGCGGGCCATCGGCGACAACTTCCTCGTCGAAACCGCGGCCAGCGGGCAGGCCGATGTCGGTGCCGGGGGGCAGAACGGGCGCGGCCAGGTGCGCCAGGGCATGCTGGAAGCATCGAACGTAAACGTCGTCGAAGAACTGGTCGAAATGATCGAGGCGCAACGCGCCTACGAGATCAATTCGAAGATGGTCAGCTCGGTCGACGAGATGCTGCGCAACGCCAACCAGACGCTGTGAGGGGATCGATAACCATGCGCAATCGTACGCTATTCGCTGCGCCGCTGGCGCTTGTCCTGTCGGGCTGCATGGGGATGGGCGGAGGGCCGAAGGCAGGCTTTGCCGCACCGCCGCCGCCGGGCGCACCGTTGGTTGCCATGCAGGGCCCGGCGCCTGCCGTTTTGCCGCAAAGTTCTGGGGCGATCTTCCAGGCCGGCAACGGTTACGCCGGATTGCACGTCGGAACCCGTGCAAGATCGCTTGGCGACATGGTCACGATCGTGCTGGTCGAAAACACCAGCACGTCCAAAAGCACCACCGGCCAGACCGACCGCAATGGCAGCCTCGCTTTGACCCCGCCGACTTCCGGTCCGCTCGGCTTTCTCAATCCCAATGCCCTTAATGCTGCGGGCCAGGGGTCGTTCACAGGAGGAGGCAATGCCGCGCAGCAGAGCCAGCTAAACGGAACCGTCGCGGTCACGATCGCTGCGATCTACCCAAACGGAACCGCCGAAGTGGTCGGAGAAAAGCAGATGTCACTCAGTCAGGGAGACGAATGGGTCCAGTTTTCAGGACGCATCCGCCTGATCGATATCGACGCGAACAACCGACTGCCTTCGTCGCAAGTGGCCAATGCGCGGATCATTTATTCGGGCAAAGGCGCGGTTCAGCAGGCGAGTCGACCGGGCTGGCTGTCGCGTTTTTTCAACTTCATTTCGCCGCTTTGAGGAGGGTGGGATATCATGACTGCCTTTCCCAAATGGATTGCTCTTTTTGCAGTGCTGTTCGTGGCCTTTGCTCCGGTAGCGGCTTCGGCTGAACGCATCCGCGATCTCGGAGAGTTCGAAGGCCTGCGGGCCAACCAATTGACCGGCTATGGCGTGGTTGTCGGTCTGCAAGGCACAGGCGACGACAACCTTGCCTATGTCACCGAAGCGATGCGCGGGGTTTCCGGGCGGCTCGGGCTGCAATTGCCCGCCGGAGTGAACCCGAACCTGCGCAATGCCGCTGCGGTTATCATCACTGCAGAATTGCCCGCTTTTGCAAAGCCCGGCCAGCGGCTCGACATAACGGTATCGACGCTGGGTCAGGCGCGCAGCCTGCGCGGCGGGGCGCTGGTCCTCGCTCCGCTCTATGGCGCAGACGGCCAGATCTATGCGATGGCGCAGGGCAATGTGGCCGTCGGGGGGCTGGGCGTCTCGGGCCGCGACGGTTCACAAGTCTCGGTCAATGTCGCCACTGTGGGCCGGATCGCGGATGGCGCGACGGTCGAACGATCGGTTGCCACCGGCTTCGACCGGCAGAGCACCTTGCGCTTCAACCTACACCAGGCCGATTTCCTGACCGCCTCGCGCGTGCGCGACCGGATCAACGCCGAATTTCCCGGCACGGCGACGATCGCCGACGGCGTGAGTATCGAACTCACCCTTCCTCTCGCCAACGATGCACGTGCAGCGAGGTTGGCGATGATCGAGATGCTCGACGTCACCCCGGCGCAAACTGCCGCGCGTGTGATCGTCAACAGTCGCACAGGGACGGTCGTCATCAATCAGGCGGTACGCCTGTCGCCGGCCGCCGTCAGTCACGGCAAGCTGGTGATCCGGATCGATGAAAGCCCTCGCGTCGTGCAACCGGCGCCTTTCGCCAACGGGGAAACCGCCATCGAGGAAGCAACGAAGATTACGGTCGAGGAGCGCTCGGACAACGTGGCTTTGCTTCCCGGCGCAGCCTCGCTGAGCGAGATCGTCGATGCGCTGAACCTGCTCGGTGTGGGCGCGGCCGATCTCGTGGTTATCCTCGAAAGCCTCAAACAGGCCGGCGCGCTGAAAGCCGAAATGGTCGTCATATGATCGGGCTGCCACCTCTGCGGCCCATCGATGAGGCGGATGCCACTCTATCGAGAGAACGTTTCGAGTTGCGCAAGGCGGCCGAGGGGTTCGAAGCGATCATGGTCCGGCGCATGCTCGAGAATGCGCGCGCGGCGAGCTTTGCCGAGAAGACTCCGCTTACCGGCGGGGGTCTCCGGCAGTTCGAGCAGATGCGGGATGAACACATTGCCGAAATCGCTGCACAAACGGGCTCCTTCGGGTTTGCACGGAGTATCGAAGAACAGCTCGCGCAATATGTCGATGCGAAAGAGGGTGGATAATGTCGAGCACCCTCATCACGATCGGTCGAAGCGGAGCGGCGGCGGCGCGGGCCAACCTTGAGCTGACTGCGCAGAACATCGCCAATGCGGGGAACGAAGACTATTCGCGCCGTTCGCTGGGACAGTCGGAACTGGTCGGCAGCGCGACGGTGGGGCTGTATTCCGGCGTCGCGTTCAACGGCGTGCGGATCGGCAACGTACAGCGCGCCGACAATGCGCTCGCACGCGAGCAGGCAAGAGCCACGGGCAGCGATCTCGCCCGCGCGGATGCGGAACTGGAAGGTCTGCGGGCGTCCGAAACCGCGCTTGAGCAGTCGCGCTTGTTTGAAGGGTTGGTGGACTTCGAAGCGGCGCTGACCCGTCTCGCCAGCGACCCGCTCGATCCCGCCTTGCGCATCACGACACTGGAGACGGCGCGCCAGCTCGCCGACCGTTTTCAGCTCGCCAACAATTCCCTGAGCGACGCGCGCGAATTGGCGCAATCCCAGGTCGCAGGCGGTGTCGACGAGGTCAACCGACAGGCCGCGACACTCGCTCGGATCAACGAACAACTGACCAGGACGGAGCCTGAAACGGCGGGGCAAGCGGCCCTGTTCGACCAACGCGATGCCGCGCTGGAGGCGCTGTCGCAAGAGCTCGGCATTTCGGTCGAATTCGAAGAGCGCGGCGTTGCCAATGTGCGGCTGGGCGATGGTAACGGCCCGCTGCTGGTCGACGGCACCGCGGCGACAGCCCTTTCAGCGAGCTTCGCGGCGGATGGGACGGCAGCCTTCGATCTCGGGGGAGCAGCTGTTGCGCCCGCCACCGGAGCACTTGCCGGGCGGACGAATGCGTTGACGGTGCAAGCCGACCTTCAGACCCAGCTCGACGATATTGCGCTCTCCACCATCACCGCCGCCAACAATGCGCAGGCCAATGGCGTGGCGCAGGATGGCAGCGCGGGGCAGCCGCTCTTCTCCGGTACCGGTGCCGCCGATATCGCATTGGCGCTGGGATCGGCCGACGGTCTCGCCACCGCACCGGCCGGGTCTCCCGCACAAAGCCGCGACACTTCGAACCTGTCCGCGCTGATCGCGGCCATCGGTGCCGATGACGGCCCGGTCGCCGGGTCCGACGCTCTTTTGCTCGGCATATCGAGCCGCATTTCGGGTCAGGAGACCACACGCACTGCGCTATTCGCGATTGCCGAAAGCGCACAAGGCGCCCTGTTGCGCGAGACCGGGGTCGACCTCGACACCGAGGCCGCCAACCTCGTTCGCCTGCAGCAGGCCTTTGAAGCAAACAGTCGCGTGATCCAGGTCGCCGCGGAGCTGTTCGATACAGTCCTGGGCTTGCGTTGAGGGGATGAGACGATGAGCATCATCAACAATTCCTCAAGCGCGTTCTATGGCCGTTCGCTCGAGCAAATGAGTGCCTTGCGCAGTTCGATCGAAAGTCTCCAGACTCAGATCGCTACCGGTCAGCAACTGCAGCGAGCCTCGCAAGATCCCGCTGCCGCTGCGCGGCTTCGCGCGATCAGCCGCAGCGAGGCATTGCGCGAAATCGAGGAAGACAATGTCGCAAAGCTGGGTCAGGATCTCGAATCTGCCGCGACCGAGCTTGAAGGGATCAGCGAGATTATCCTGCGGGCCCGCGAGCTGGCATCGCAAGCGGGCAGCGACACCAATGGCTCTGGCGCGCGCGAAGCGATTGCCGCCGAATTGGAACAATTGAGCGAAGAGCTGTTCACCCGCGCCAACGGGCTGACGCTGACCGGTGAACCCCTGTTTGCGGGGACGGCGGGAGGACCGGCCTTTGTCCGTGCCGCCGACGGAACGGTCACCTACAACGGCAACACCGCCAGCGCGACTGTTCCGGTTGCGCCCGGCACCGAGATCGAACGCGGCGTCCACGGCCAGCAGGTCTTTGAATTCGACGTGAACGGCACGCCGACCATGACCTTTGCGTTGATTTCCGGCCTTGCGAGCGCCTTGCGCGGAGGGGCCGCCGATCCGGGCGCCGTTGCCCGCGACGCCATCGCCGGCCTCGATGTCGCGCTCGACGCATCGACCCGCAATCAAACCGTTATCGGCACACGCCTCGCCTGGATCGAAGTCGTCGAGCAAAACCAGTTCGAACGCTCGATCGCCAGTGCCGAAGAACGCTCTCGTGTCGGCGATACCGATGTCGGCGATACCATCGCTCGCCTTCAACAAACGCTGACCGCGCTCGAAGCCACGCAGACGACCTTCTCGCGGGTCAGTTCGCTGACCCTCTTCAACGCGCTGTGATGCGCGGAACATTCAAGGAGACCACCCGTGTTCGCCGCGATCGGAATTGTTGTCCTCATCGTCCTGGTGTTTGGCGGCTACACTCTTGCGGGTGGATCGTTGGGTCCGATCCTGGCCGCGCTTCCGCTGGAAATGATGATGATCGGCGGGGCGGCCATTGGCGCGACCCTGATCGGTAACTCGATGCACGAGATCAAGCTGCTTGGCGGTGGGCTGGGCAAGGTCTTCAAAGGGCCAAAATATTCGGACCAGGACCATCTCGACGCTATCGCCCTGACCAGCAAGCTGATGAAACTGCTGCGTGCGGAAGGAGCTGTGGCGCTAGAAAGTCACGTCACCGATCCCGAGAGCTCCGCGATTTTCAGCGAATATCCCACGCTGCAGAAGGACGAAGCCGTTCGCAACCTCATCTGCGATCCCTTGACATTGATGGTGGTGTCTTCGGGCACGCTCGACACCCATGCGGTAGAGGATGTGATCGACAATGCGATCAAGACTCAACTGCATGAAATGGAAGAGCCGCAGCACGCGATCCAGTCGCTCGCCGACGCCTTTCCCGCCTTGGGGATCGTTGCAGCGGTGCTTGGCGTGATCAAGACGATGGGCTCGATCAACGAGCCGCCCGAGATCCTCGGTAAAATGATCGGCGGCGCGCTTGTAGGGACGTTTCTGGGAGTGTTGCTGGCTTACGGTTTTGCCGGTCCGATGGCGAGCCGGCTGAAGCAGGTGAACACACACGACCAGCAGATATTCCATTCGATCAAGCAGGTAATCGTCGCTTCGTTGCACGGCTATCCGCAGCCATTGGTGCTCGAAGCGGCGCGTTCGGGCCTGCCGCCGGCGCATCGCCCGCAGCTGACCGAGCTGCTCGACATGATGCGGGGCAAGTAAGATGGCGGAAGCCGATCCGACCCAATCGGGCGAAGGACTGGCCGCTGCCGCCGCGCTTCCTCCGATCATCGTCAAGAAGATCACTATCGAGGAAGGCGGCCATCACGGTGGCGCGTGGAAGGTTGCCTATGCCGACTTCGTCACTGCCATGATGGCATTCTTCCTGCTGTTGTGGCTGCTCGGAGCGACGACCGAAGACCAGCGCAAGGGACTGGCCGACTATTTCACGCCGACGCTGGTGAAGATGCGGCAACAAAGCGCGGGATCGGACGGGATGCTGGGCGGCAGCTCGATCACCGATGCCGACAACTATCCCAACGCTGCCGGGCAGACCGGAACGCAAGCCATAACGATTCCGCGCTCGGCGAAAGGCGGTCCCGTCGAAGGCGGAGGACGCGGCGAGCAGAAATCGGAAAGGATGCAGAAGATCCGCGAGGAGATCGAGCAGAGGCTCAAAGAGAAGGAGCGCGTCCGTCACCTCGTCCGGCAAGTGCGGGTGCGCGCTTCGCCCGAGGGTATTCGTATCGACCTGGTCGACGATGCCGAGTTCTCGATGTTTACGCTCGGCACCACAATCCTAACCAGCGAAGCGCGTTTGCTGCTCGAAGTGGTGGGCGAGACCCTGGCCGACCAGTCGGCGCAGCTGATCGTGCGAGGACACACCGACTCGCTCCCGTGGCGCAGCGGCGTGGTTGCCAACAACTGGTCGCTGTCTACCGGGCGCGCGGAAGCGACGCGGCAGGCCTTGATGCTACAAGCCATTCCAGAGAGCCGCTTTGCCCGGATCGAGGGCGTGGCCGATCGCGAGCCGTTAATCGCCGACGATCCGACCGACCCGCGGAACCGACGAATCTCGGTGCTGTTGCTGGATCAGAACGCCGCTGCTGCGCCGATGCGAAGGCCACCGCGGCTCAGTGAAAACACTCAGGAGGCTGCTCCGACCCCGTAAACCATGTCTGTTTAGCCGTGCTCTCGAACACCCGAATGGAGAGCGCGATGACCGAAACGATCCTGCCGCACGAGTTGCCCGACGCGCTGGAACGCGCGCCCGATGACGTCAAAGTCCTGTCGCTGGACTGTTTCGATACGCTGCTGTGGCGCGATTGCCATGCGCCAAGCGATGTGTTCGCCGAGCTGAACGCCGTCCTTCCTCGCCAGCGAATGGCGGGGGAGGCCAATGCCCGCAAAGCGGAAACGACATTGCGTAAGCGGAACGAAGTCGCGCTGCCTGCGATCTACGCGCATGCGATGGAGGGAGCCGACCGGGCTGACCGCGAAACCGCCATGATCGCGGAGTTGGCCGCAGAGGCGCGCGCGTGCTTCGCGTTCGAACCGACGGTCGAACTGATCCGTGCCGCCAAGGCGCGAGGCCTTAAAGTCATCATCGTCAGCGACACCTATCTCACGGCGAGGCAATTGGGGCAGCTCATTGCCGAGGCGGCAGGTGAAGAGGTTGCCGCACTGATCGACACGATCGTCGTTTCCTCCGAGGCCGGGATCTCCAAGAACCAGGGACTTCTTGGCCGTGGGCTCAAGGTCATGAGGTGCCGCTCGCATGAGATCCTGCATATTGGCGACAATCCCAAGGCCGACTACGAAGCCGCGCGTGCGTTGGGGATCCCTGCACTCCATCTCGTGCAGTTCGGCGACGCTGCGAAGCAGCGCCTTCGCATGGAGCGAGCGTGCCAGCAGATTGCCGGCGAAACCGCACGCGGCATTCGCGGGTTGCAGCTGCACCGCGCGATCTTGGCGCGTGACGAGCCGAGCATCGAACATCCAGCGACGGCGCTGGGCTACACTGTTCTCGGCCCCGTTTTTCACGCTTACGAACAATGGCTTAGATCGGAGGCAGCGAGCCTCGAGGCCGAGCGCGGTGGCAAGGTCCACTGGCTGTTCTTGCTGCGCGATGGACATTTGCCGCACTTGGTCCATCAGGTTGCGGGCGATGCCGAAAGCACGGCGCGGGTCGAGATCAGCCGATTTGTCGCTACTGCCGCTTCGCTGACTACGCGTGAAGCCTATGAGAAGCATGTCGCTCTCGAACACGGTCTCAATCCGAGCACTCTGGCGCGCCAGATGCTGCTCACGGACGACGAGATCGCAGGTGCGATCGGCGAACCGGAAAGCGATACCGAGAGGGCCGAAGCCGCCCATCGCCTGCTCGACGAGCTGCGCAAGGGACAGCGCCAGAAGCTGACTCGTCGGCGCGCCCGCGCGTTCGCCGATCGCCTGATCGCGCATGTCCGCGCGGCGGTCGATCCGCAGCCGGGCGACACGTTGATGCTGGTCGATCTTGGCTACAATGGCTCCGCCCAGAACCGGATCGATGCGTTGCTGTCCGAAACTTTCGATGTGCATGTGGCCGGACGTTACCTGCTGCTGCGCGAGATGACGGCGAGCGGGCTGGACAAGAAAGGCCTGATCGATCCCCGGCATTTTGCTCCCGATTTCCTCGAAGCGCTCTGCGCCAATGTTGCGGTGATCGAACAGTTGGCGACGTGCGAATTGGGATCCGTCGTCGACTACACCGACGAAGGCGAGCCAATCCGCAACGAGAGTTCGGTGAAGGGCAAGCAAAGCGCGGTAAGAACACTGGTGCAGGCGGGTGCGGAGCATTTTGCCGAAGCGGCGCTCGATCCGCCTGTCATTCGGGTTGAGGACTGCCACCGCGAGCGTGGCTGGCGCGAAACGGCGGCAAGCGTGCTTGCGCGCTTCATGTTTCTGCCCCAGCCGCATGAGCTCGAAGTGGTCAAGAGCTTCGAACACGATGTGAATATGGGCAGCGAGCGGATGGTGCCGCTGTTCGATCCCGGTCGAGGGCGAGAGGGAATGCAGCGGCGCGGGCTGTTCTACATGAAGGGCTCTTCAAGAATGTATCTGCCCGCAGAACTGGCGGCGGAAGATCTCAGTACGCGGCTATCGCTGCTGGTGCAGATGCGCTTTGGCCTCGGCCTCACCTATGACGATTTTTCCACCCGCAAAGTCGAAGTGCCGACGCTCTATGTCGGAGCACGAGACGGTGCCCAGACGACAGTCGTCGCCACACCGACTCACGATGGCTATTTTGCCGCGCGCCTCCCGCTTGGCGACGCGAGCCATGCAATTGCGATTCAGCTTGGGGCTGTGTGCGAATGGGTCGAGATTTCGAGCGTTACCCGATCGCTTGTGAAGTCGCTGAAGGGAGGGGCGCAGAACGACGATCTCCCCGAACCCGTTGCGGTGCATTTCGACGCGATGAAGGAGCACGCGCCCGGTATTTTCGAATGTCAGGGCGACAACGCCCTGGTCCTGGTTCCGCATGGCGCCGTCCCGAGCGGCGACCAGCCGCACATGGTCGAGGTGGTTTTCCGCCCCCTGCGGATGCGCGCAGCGGAGCAGGTCCGGCCGCGGGGAATGGCCGAATCCGCCCTTTCCCGGCTTGGCTCGGCGGCTGCTTGACTTCAAACCTGTCTCGCCAGCCAAAGGCAAAAGCCCGGAACCTTACGGCTCCGGGCTTGCCTGCCAGCCCCCGGTCAAGGCGAGTGGCTGGGGTCAAATTATCGCAGCAGCGAAAGTACGTTTTGCTGCGACTGGTTGGCCTGAGCGAGCATGGCGGTCGAAGCCTGGCCCAGGATCTGCGCTTTGGCGAGGTTGGTCGATTCCGACGAGAAGTCGGCATCCTCGATCCGCGAGCGGGCGTCCGTCAGGTTGGCGGCCGTCGTGGTCAGGTTGTTGATCGCCGAGTCTAGGCGGTTCTGACCGGCACCCAACGAAGAACGCGCCGTGTTCACGTCGCTCAGCGCCGCGTCGACATTGGTGATGGCGGTTGCAGCGTTGGTGGTCGATGACACGTCGAGAGCGGCGGCGCTGAGGTTTGCACCGTCGATTGCAGTGCTGGTCAGCGTGACGGAGCGGCCGGCATCGATCGCGATGTCGACGGTGACGTCGGTGCCGCTGGTGGTGCTGAACAGGCTGACACCGTTGAAGTCGGTGTTTGACAGGATGTCGCTGATTTGCGCCGTCAATTCGGTCACTTCGGTGTCGAGGAAGGTACGGTCTTCCGCATCCAGGGTTCCGTTCGAAGATTGGACGGCCAGTTCGCGAACCCGCTGCAGCATGTTGGTGACTTCTTCCAGCGCGCCTTCCGCGGTCTGGGCCAGTGCGATGCCGTCATTGGCGTTGCGAATGCCCTGGTTGATGCCGCGAATGTCCGACGTGAAGCCGGTCGCGATGGAAAGGCCCGCGGCGTCGTCGCTGGCGCTGTTGATGCGGCGGCCCGTCGAAAGACGCTCCATCGCATCGCCGAGCATCTTATCGGCCTGCATGCTCGCATTCTGCGCGCGGAGGGCCGAGATGTTGGTGTTGATTACTGCCATTGGTCAAACTCCCGATTAGTCCATGCAGTGCGAAAGGGGCCGCAGCTGCTGGCACTAAGAGCGACCATCCTTCGCGATGTTTAAGGGGCTCGAATTCCGGCCCGAATGCGCAGCAAGCGATCAATGGACCCCGCGTATGCGCGCGAGGCTAGGCATTCCTACTAGGGCTTAAGTTTCCCATATCTTGGCCGGAGGGGCGGCAATTCATTTCCACCAAAGGGGACCATGGTGTGGAAATGAAAGCGTCACAGGACAATTCGAGGTTTGTTAACGGGGCGGCTGGATCCGAGGTGCGTCAAAGGCATCGCGCATTGCTCGACCCGACACTGCCGCTGCTCGGCTCGAGCTGGCAGCGGGACCGTCTGTTGCTGGGAGAAGAGGGGCGTTTTGCCAATCCCCCTGGCGGTCGCAGGGCCGATATGGTCGAGCTCGACCTTCGCCTCGCCGAAGCCTCGTCGATCTGTGCCCTTGGAGAATCGCGGATTGCATTGAACTACAATTCCGCATCGCTCGACGCCGCAAGGGCTGCGTTGATCGCCAGTGCCGCGCAAGGTGGCTGGCCGATCGCCGCCGACGAGAAGAGCCTCGCGCTCCTCACGCTTGCCGAACGGATAGCAAAGAGCGAGATTCCGATGCTGCTCGAAGGGCCGACGGGCACTGGCAAGGAAGTCTTTGCGCGTTTCGTACATCGCATGTCGAACCGCGCCGGGGGACCGTTGGTGGCGGTGAACTGCGCGGCCATGCCGGAAGCGATGCTCGAAGGCCTGCTGTTCGGTCACCGCAAAGGCGCCTTTACAGGCGCCAGCGATGCGCGCGAAGGCCTGTTTCGCGCCGCCGACGGCGGAACCCTGCTGCTCGACGAGATCGGCGAACTGCCTTTGCCGCTTCAGGCCAAGCTGCTGCGGACCTTGCAGGAAGGCGAGGTCCTGCCCCTCGGTTCAACGAAACCGATCAAGGTCGATGTTCGAATTGTTGCCTGCACCAATCGGACGCTCTCGGCCGAAGTGGAAGCCGGGCGGTTCCGCGAAGACCTGCTTTATCGGATCAATGTCTTTCCGCTGTCGATCCCGGCCTTGCGCGATCGCCGCGGAGACATCGCCCCGCTGGCGTTCGGGATGCTGCTGCGGCACGCCTGTCGACCAGGTTTGCCGCAATGGCTGACTGGGCAGGCGCTGGCGCTGCTTTCGACCCACAATTGGCCGGGAAACGTCCGCGAGCTCGAAAACGTCATCCGCCGCGCGATCCTGCTCGCGGGTGAGGAAATGCGGATCGGGTCCGAACATATCGTGTTCGATCAACCCGTTCGCGGAGTCGGCAGTGACGGATCGATGGCCGCGCCAAAAGCCGCGAGTGCCTCGCTGTCGGACGTGGCCTTTCAATCCGAGGCGCAAGCAATCCTGGCTGCACTCGACGATCACAAAGGCCATCGTGCGAAGACCGCGCGCAGCTTGGGGATTTCCGAGCGGACCCTGCGCTACCGCCTCGCCTCTATGCGCGAAAACGGCCTGCTTGCCGCCGGAGCTGAAGCATGAGCGCGATCCGACCTGCGACGGGATTGCACGACGTCCTTGCCCTGCGGCAGGAGGTGCTAGCGCGCAGCCAGGCGCTGAAAGACGTGCGCGCGGCAAGCGCCGCCGAGCAACCGCAGTCGACCGATCCGACCGTCCCGGCATCGAGTTTCGGCGACACGTTGGGCAATGCGCTCCAACAAGTGAGTGCGGTTCAAAAGCGGTCGAGCGAGATGCAGGCCGCCTACGAACGCGGCGAAGTGACCGACATCGCGCAAGTGATGCTGGCGCGCCAGGAAGCCGGTGTGGCTTTCGAGGCCACTTTGCAGGTCCGCAACAAACTGCTGACCGCCTATCAAGACATCATGCGCATGGGGAGCTGATAGGTGGCCGATCCTGCAGCAACTCTTCCCGCTGACGGTGCGGGGCTTCCGGCGTCGGCTCCGGACCCAATTGGCATTTCCGCGCCGGACGACTGGCGTTCGCGCCTGTCGGACTTCACCAGCCAGCCAGCGCTGCGACGCGCTTTGCCCGGAATCCTGGGCATCGGTGCTGTGGCGGCTGTGGGTGCGCTGTATCTTGCGCTGGCCCAAGGTCCGGAGCGTATCCTCTATGCGGATCTCAGCGATTCTCAACGTGCGAAGGTCGTGGAATCGCTTGAGCGAAGCGGGATCGCCTATTCCATCGACAACGGCACCGGGGTGCTGACGGTATCCGAAGACGATCTGTATCGTGCACGGTCGATAGTCGCCACCGACGGAAGCCTTCCCGCTCCGGAGGCCGCGGCCGAAGTGCTGGATTCGATTCCTCTCGGCAGCAGCAGAACGCTCGAAGGCGAACGGCTCAAGATGGCGCGCGAGCGCGAACTGATGCTCACCATTCGCGAGATCGACGGAATTGAAGGCGTTCGGGTGCATCTCGCGACGCCCGAACGTTCGGTTTTTGTGCGCGACACCAATGCGCCGAGCGCTTCGGTGATGGTGCGACTGGTAAGCGGTCGTACGCTGTCGCAGAACCAGGTCGAAGCGATCGTCAATCTCGTTTCCGGGTCCGTACCGGGCCTGACGTCCGATGCGGTGCGGGTGGTGGACCAGAACGGTCGACTACTTTCCGCCGAAAGGGAGACGGCGCTTGAGGGGCTGACGCTGCAGCGCGAATTCGAAGCCAAGTTGCGCGAACAGGTCACGGCCTTGCTGACTCCGTTGCTCGGAGAGGGGAACTTTTCAAGCCAGGTCCAGGTCGAACTGGACCAGAACGAAATCACCTCGGCGCGCGAAAGCTACGAGCCTGACGGCGTCATCCGCAACGAAAGTGAGCGCAGCGCAACGCGGGTCGCAGGCACCGGGCCGGGCGGCATTCCGGGCGTCACCGCCAACACGCCACCGCCCGACGCCGAACTGGTCGACGGTGCGCCGGATCCGAATACTGTCGAGGGCGCGGAAGGCGATGCGGTAGCCACGCCGACTGACACCGAAACCTCCTTCCGACGCAGTTACGAGATCGACCGGGAGGTTGCCGTCACCGCGACGCGTCCCGGCGGACTCGTCAAACTTTCCGTCGCGGTGGCCATCAGCGACGCGGCGCTCGAAGCGGCTGCCCCGCTGACGGCGGAGCAGGTGCAGGAGCTCGTCGGCGCAGCTGTCGGTGCCAGCGACGACCGCGGCGATCAGGTGCAGGTCGTCGTCGGCGCTTTCGAACAGACCGAGTTGGAACCGCTCGCATTCTACGAGCAGCCCTGGTTTGCCATGGCGGTACGCAATGGTGTGGCATTGCTTGCCGTGTTACTCGTCCTTTTGCTGGTCGTGCGTCCACTCATCAAACGGGTCAAAGGCGATAGGGACGCTGCCGGAATCGCCGAGGCCGGGTCCGGATTGGGGGCCGGCGAAGCCGGTCCAACCGCCGTCCTGGAGGCCGATGCCGGTAGTTCTTTCGATCGAACAACCGATCTGCCGAAGCAGGTAGAGCTCGCTCGACGTCTTGCAGTTTCCCAGCCCGAAAGGGCAGTCGAGGCCTTGCAACGCATGCTCGAACCGCCGCCACCGAATGCAGGTGAGGGAGCGGGCTGATGACCGGCGAAGAAACGATCGAGACCGAAAGTGTTTCGGTTGACGAACGCCAGCCGCTGCTGAGCCGGGCCGATCGCGCGGCCGTGTTCCTGATGCTTCTGGGCGACGAGGAAGCGGCCGAACTTCTGGCGCGGCTTGAGCCGGCCGAGCTCGAACGGCTGGGCAGCGCGATGGTCGCACTGGGCGATATCGATCAGGAGAGGATCGCCGAATCCCTTCACGATTTCGTCGTGGAAGCGGACCGCGAGATACTCCCGGCCAAGGACCGCAGTCTGCAAGTGAGGACGCTGCTCGAACGCTCGCTCGGCAGCACCAAAGCCGAAAGCATGATGCAGCGGATCGAGCCGGAAGCTCGCCCACGCAGCATCGAAATGGCGCGCTGGCTCGCGCCCAACGTGCTGCTCAGGCTTGTCGAAGACGAGCATCCGCAAGTGATTGCGGCTTTGCTGCTGATGCTCGATCCGGAGCCTGCGGCTGAAGTTCTCTCAGCGCTCCCGGAGGAAGTGCAGCCGGCGGTGGTAACCCGCGTCGCCCAGATCGGTCCGGTTTCAACGCAAGCGATCGGCATGATCGACAGGTTGTTGTCGCAGCGTATCGGCGCCAGCTTCGGCACCAACACATTGACCCTTGGAGGTCCCCGGGAAGCGGCGAACCTGATCAACCTTTCCGAAGGGGAACTTGCGCGGACAGTCTTGCCGACGATAGCGCAGCTCGATCCCTCGCTCGCCGAAGCGATCGAAGAGGAAATGTTCACTTTCGAGATGCTGTTCGATCTCGATCGTCAAGCGATGGGTCGCTTGCTGCGTGACGTCGACAACGAAGCGCTGGTCGATGCGCTCAAGGGCCTGAAAGAAGACCAGCGCGAACCCTTCTTTGCTTCGATGTCGAGCCGCGCCGCCGATGGCATTCGCGACGATATCGATATGCGCGGCCGCCTCGCCCGCAGTGAAGTCGAAGCGGCGCAGCGAAAGATCGTAGAGGTCGCACGGTCGCTGGCCGATCAAGGCGAGATAGCGCTTGGGAACGACGATGGCGAATTCGTCTGAGTGGATTGAACAGGTCGACTGCGTGCAGCGCGACGAACCGAATTGGCTCGCGGCACTAAAGGCGCAGGAAGGCTTCCAGGAGGCCTCGCCCTTCGCGAAAGTCCCCACCGACGGGTCGGCGAGTTCGACGGAGGTTCCGCCTCCGGACACGGGAGCTAGCGAACGATCGCCGGTCGATGCGGTGGCGCGGGCCTATGCCGAGGGGGAAACGGTCGGTCGCGAGGCGGCGAACGCGGAAGCGCAAGTCGAACTGGATCGCCAGCGCCGCCTGCGGCTTGCCTTTCGAACGCTTGACCAAGCTGCCATGGATAGCCTGGCCGGCGAACTGTCAGCCACCGTGATCGAACTGTGCGAACAGGTGCTGAAAACCAGTGCGATAGATCGGGAAGGATTGCTCGATCGCTGCAATCGCGCCGCCCGGCGCATTGGCAGCGCGGCCAGCCAGACGAGCCTCCACCTCCACCCGGACGATCTCGATCTGATCGGGCAGGAGGCGCTGGCCGACTGGAAAGTCCAGATCGATTCGGCCATGCCGCGTGGCTCGCTGGCGCTCGAAGGACCTGACGGATCGGTGCGTGACGGCCCTGCCGAATGGCGTCGCGCAATTGCCGAGGCGATTCGCGGATGATCGCCGAATTGCAGCTGGAGCTCGCGCGGATGCGAAAGGCATCGGTGCGCGCTGGCCCCGTCCTCACCGGGCGAGTGGTCGCTTGCGATGGCGGCTTGGTCGAGGTGGCGGGCCTGCCCTTGCCGATCGGTTCCCTTGGCGCCATCGAAACCGAAAGCGGCGACGAAAGCCTGGCCGAAGTCATCGGTTTTCGGGCCGGGCATTCGCTTATGATGTTGCTGGGCGATACGGTTCTTTTGCAGCCCGATGCCGTGGTGCGCGCGCACGGCGACCCGGGCACTGTCAGGGTTGGCGAAGCCTTGCTCGGTCGCGCAGTCGACGGTCTCGGAGTACCGATTGACGGCGGCCCATCGCTCGATTGCACCACCGAATGGCCGCTTGCAGGAAAGCGGGAGGGCGCGCTCGAACGCGCGCCGGTCTCGCAGCCGTTCGATTGCGGGATCCGATCGATCAATGCGCTGGCCACTATGGGGATCGGGCAGCGAATGGGCGTAATCGCCGGTTCGGGCGTAGGCAAATCGGTGCTGATCGACACGATTGCAGGGCATGCCGTTGCCGACATCACGGTGGTCGCACTGATCGGGGAGCGCGCTCGCGAAGTGTCCGACTTCGTGGCGCGGCACATGGCCGGATCGCAGCGTGGACGGATGGTGGTCGTTGCGGTCCCTGCCGATCACGCTCCCAACTTGAGGCTGCGCGCTGCGCAATATGCGACCGGAGTGGCCGAGTACTTCCGTTCGCGAGGCAAACGCGTGATGCTGATACTCGACAGCCTGACCCGTGTGGCCCATGCGGCGCGCGAATTGGCGCTCGTCCTCGGCGAACCGGGTGCGGCGCGCGGATATCCGCCCTCTGCCCTCGCTGCCGTAACCAAGCTGGTCGAACGGGCCGGCAATTCGGCGCGGACGGGCGGAGCCGTTACAGGCCTCTACACGGTTCTGGCCGATGGGGATGATGCCCAGGACCCGGTCGTCGATACGGCGCGGGCCATACTCGACGGACATATCCTGCTGTCGCGCGATCTGGCGCAGCGCGGGCATTATCCCGCAATCGATGTGCCGGCGTCGCTCAGCCGGGTGATGCAGGATCTGGTTTCGCCGGAGAATGCCGAGGCTGCGAGGCGGTTGCGCGCTCTCATCGCCACGCGCGAAGACAATCGCGACCTTGTCATGATGGGGGCCTATCGGGCCGGTTCCGATCCGGTCCTTGACCGGGCGCTGGAATTGTCACCGACGATCGATGCATTCTTGCAGCAGGAGCGCGGTGAAGCGGTCGATCTCTTCGAGGCGCAGGCGCAGTTGCGCTCGATGATCGCCGATGCGTGAGAAACGCCGACTGAAGCTTACGGAGCGCCAGACTATGCTCGCTCGCATCGCCCGGCGCGAAGCGATGATGTCGCTGGCCGGGACACTCGAGCAAGAAGAAAGGAGCGCGTCGCTTGCCAAGAGGAGCCGGGCGATGGCGCGCGACTACGGGCGGCGTCCGGCGACCGGGATTGCCGCCGACCTGCGCGAGTTGAGCGCCCTCGCGAGCGGCCTCGCGGGGCTTGCCAAGGATGCCGATGCGGCACGCGAGGATGCGCGGCGACAAGCCGATTGGGAAGTCGAAAACCTTGCGGAAACCGAATCTCGCCTGAAGCGGCTTGAGCGGCGCTCGGCCGAGGCTCGGCGTGCGCTCCACAATGCAATGGAGAACCGCGATCAACCGCCGACGGTTGGAATGGCACGCAAGCTGCATAGCCAGGAGCACAAACGGACTAGGACAAAGACATGATCCCTGGATTGCCTGAACTGCCTTTCCCGAACATCGCCGCCGGGTCCGACCGCGGACCGTTCGATATTGGCGCGGAAGCCTGGACCTCGCCTCACGCGCCCACGGGAGAAGCGCCTGCGTTCGACGATCTCATCGCTGCAGCGCTCACTCCGCTCCTCCCGCCATTGCCGAGTGTGATCGTGGGTGGCGAAGCGACGGTCGGCGCCATGATCGAAGCCGATTTGAGAGTATCACCCGGCACCCAACTGCCTCTGGACGGCAGAGATATGCCGGATGTCGAAGCGCCGCGCGAGGTCCTTGATTCGGATTCCACCGCCGCTCCTCGCCGTGCCGTGCCCGTTTCTGCGATCGTTCCGGAACTCGAACGGTTGAAGGAATTCGAAACCGAGGGGCGCCGTCCCAAGAGCCAGCAGCCTGTCGCATCGCCGAAAGCCGAAGCCCGTGAGCCCGATCCCGTCCAAGCGATACCATCGCAAATCCTGGAAGACAGATCGGAGGCCCCGTCAGGCACCGGCGACAGGCCGGAGCGGGAACCACAAGTGGCGAAGCGGCGTGTCGACGCGAACGAGGCTGTGGCTGATCGTCGTCCGCCGCCACAGGACATCCACATTCGGGCCGCGCCAGAGCCTGCGCAACATCTGCGATCCGATCGACCGGTGCCCGACGATCAGCAAACGCTACCGGCGCTCAAGAACGCCCCCAAAGAACCCGATTCCAGCGGTAAGATCGAACCGGGGCTGCGCGTTCCGCCGCAATTGAAACGATCCGAACGGCCGGCCGTCGCTGCAATCGCTTCGGCGGCTTCGACATCGCCGCAATTCGAATCCGTGCCGACATCCCAGTCGACGCCCGCGCCCGCGCCGCAATCGCCACAATCTGTTGCCAGCTCTTCGATCCAGGCGTCCGCGAATCCCTTGTCGCCCGTTCCGGAAGTCCGCGCCGACGCCCGCATCGTCCCGCAGATCGAGCAAGCCATCGACGCTCTGACCGAAGCGCGCGAGGCCGGTCGGACGTCGCGCCCGGAAATGCTCTTGCGACATGGCGAGTTCGGCCTGGTGAGCATGCGTCTCGACGCGTCGAGCGGCGATCTTCGCGCCAGTCTGGCGAGCCGGGATCCCGGATTCGTGCCTGCGATCCAGGCCGCGCTCGGTGAACGCGCGATCGCCGCGTCGAACGAGACGAGTTCCGGCCACAACCAGCAGCGCGGGCAGGAGCAAGCGCAGACCGGGGCCAATTCTCAGGCGTTCGCCGGAAACGGCAGTGGGTTCGGTTCGAACTACGGGTCTTCCACAGGGTCTCCGCAAGGCTCGTCTCAACCACGAATGGCCCAGCAGGAGGAGACACAGAATGGCTCCGGCGAACTCGATTCCAATGCGTTGCAGGAACAGCCGGTGCCGAATGCACAAGGTGGCGGGGTGTTTGCCTAGCCACGGCTCCGCACACGCGAGGAGATAGCAACTCATGGCCAAGGCGAAAGACAAGGCCGACGACAAGGGCGACGAAGCCAAGCCGAAAGGCGGCGCGATGAAACTGGTCATCGTGGCGCTCCTGATGCTCGTCGTCGGTGCAGGCGGTGCCTATGGCGCGTTTGCCGCGGGGTTGATCGGCGGAGGCCGCGAAGAGGCTGGGCCCGACGTGCCGAAATTGGTGCGAAAGGGGGATGCGGACCCATACGCTTCGGCAGGCGGCGGAAAAGACAAGGATGCAGGAGAACCGGTGTACGGCGAGGGCGGCAGCGAGTTCCGCACGGCCTATTACAGTTTCGAAGAAAGCTTCACCTCCAACCTTTCCGATTCGCCCGGATTGATCCAGGTTGACCTGGCGGTCTCAACCCAGCGCGATGGGCGTGTCCTGCAATGGGTGAAGAACCATGAACTGGCGATCCGATCCGCCGTCCTGGTGCAACTCGCAGCAACGCCTGAAGAAGATGTCTATAGTCCCGAGGGACGCGACAAGCTTTCCAAGCGGCTGACCGATGCCGTCAACGCCGTGCTGGAAAAGCATGAGGGATTCGGCGGGATCGACGAGGTCCATTTCGAAGCGTTTCTCGTCCAATGAAGATGGCGCAGACTTTTGAAGCCGCACGGCCTGCAGCGCAGCACTGCGACGAGCTGACCATGCAAGGTCCGCGACCGGAGGAGCGCGACGAACTACTGTCGGCCTGGCGTCGGGATCTCGGCAAGACCCTGTCGGAGGGTCTCGGCGGCCTCCTTTCGGGCGGAAAGGTCGTCGCCACGGTGAGCGAAGCGCAATGGCTGGTGGGCGAACAGGTTTTCGAGAAGATCGATCCAGTCGCCGCAAACTGTCTGTTGCGCTGCGGAGCCGCAGAACAGACGCTTTTGCTTTCCATCGATCTGGCGACGGCTGTCGCCCTGACGGACCGGTCGTTCGGCGGAAGCGGGAACGCTCCCGAGAGTTCGCCGGAGCAGTTGCCGCGTTCGGCCGGGCTGCTGGTCGACCAGGCTGCAGCAATCGTCGCAGGAGCCATCGTCGCGGCAAGCGGGGATCAAACCATTGCCGACGGGGATGTCATCATTCGCAGCGAAAGCGCAGCGCGACTGAAGCCGTTCGGCCTCGCCACCCCTTGCGCCGCATTCGTGATCGAATTCGGCGAACCAGATGGCCCGTCATGGAAAGCCCTGATCGGGGTGGAAAGAGCCGTGCTTGACAGCTTGCTGCCGGGAATGGGAGCGGCACCGCGCTCGCCCGGATCCTCGTCCGGGCCTTCCGATGCAGGTGCAACTCCCTTCGGGGCGATTCCGCTTTCGATCGAAGCGGTGCTGGCCGAATTCGACATGACGCTCGGCCGGCTCGAAAAACTGGCGCCGGGAGATCGGATCGCGATTTCCGTGCCGCGCGACGTCCCGCTGCGGATCGGTTCGCATGCAGTGGGCGGAGGCAGCGTCGGCACGTTTGAAGACCGCATGGCCATTCGCCTGACTCGTATCAATCAGGGAGCTTCGATCCGATGACAGCATTGAATCCCGCGCTGCACCGATTTGGCGATGTGACCGTGCGCCTCTCGGTCGAGCTCGGTCGCACCGACATGCCGCTGAGAGAAGTGCTGGCCTTGGACGAAGGCAGTGTCGTGCCGCTCAATCGGCTGACCGACGAATTGCTCGATGTGACCGCCAATGGTCGTGTGATCGCGCACGGTGAGGTCGTTGCCGAAGATGGCAGGTTTGCGCTGCGGATCGTCAGTCTCGCGGGCGAGAGCGAGAACGGGGATGCCATTGCTGCGAATAGCGAAACTCCTGCTGTCGCACCGCTCGACGAAGCGAGCGCACCCGAATGATGGTGGAGTACTTCCTTCGGCTCGCGCTGCTGCTGCCGCTGCTCGCCTTGCTGATCTGGGGCAGTCTCAGGCTGACCAAGTATCTGCAGGGCCGTGTGGCCGGGGGTACAGGCGAGTGTCGCTCGGTCGAGTTGATCGAGACGACCCTGCTTTCGCCGGGCCTGAAGCTCGCCGTGGTGCGATTTCGCGACCGCGAGATCCTGCTCGGCTGTTCGCGGCAGGGGCTGGTGCGTCTCGGTGAAGCGGATGCACCGCACGCTGGTCACAGCGACGTTTCGGGGCAGAAATGATGCGCCGGTTTCGGAGAATCTCGGGCGCCTTGTCGCTCGCTGCGTTAACCATGTTCCTAGTGCCAGAGGCGGCCATTGCCGCTCCTGTCGACGATGCCCCGGGTATTGGCGGAGCGATCGAACGCGCACTTGGGAGCGAAGAAGGAGCCGGCGACGCCACGCCGTTGAGTTTCTCCTTGCAGCTGCTCGTCGTGATGAGCCTGCTCACCATCCTGCCCGCCCTGGTGCTGATGATGACGAGCTTCCTGCGCATTCTCGTCGTGCTGTCGATCCTGCGGCAGGCCCTGGGCCTGCAAGGATCGCCGCCGACGCAAGTGCTTGTCGGGCTGTCGCTTTTCCTCTCGCTGTTTGTCATGGGTCCGACCTTGGCGGAGGTGAACTCCGCAGCGATCGAACCCTATGCCAGCGGGGCGCTGTCCGCCGATGCGGCAATCTCCAGCGCGGGCGAAGCGTTTCACCGATTCATGATCCTCCAGACGCGCGAGGTGAACCTGTTGATGTTCGCCGATCTCGCCGGAGTCGGCCAGTTCGCTGAGCCTTCCGACATCCCGTTTTCGATCCTGCTGCCGGCATTCGTCACCAGCGAACTCGAAACTGCGTTTCAGATCGGATTCATGCTGTTCCTTCCGTTCCTGGTAATCGATCTGGTGGTCGCCAGCGTGCTCATGAGCCTGGGTATGATGATGCTGTCGCCCACCATCGTCTCGCTGCCGTTCAAGCTGCTGCTGTTCGTGCTGGTCGATGGCTGGGCGCTGCTGATGGGCAGCCTTGCAATGAGCTTCGCATAGCCATGCGGGAAGATGCCCAACTTCTCGCTCTTGCTGACCAGACATTGTGGGTCACCGCGTTGATCGCCGGGCCGGTGCTGATCGCCGCTCTGGTGGTGGGATTGATCGTCGGAATCATCCAGGCGGCTACCTCGGTCAACGAACAGACGCTGACCTTTGTGCCCAAGCTCGGCATCGTGGCGTTGGTCTTTGTGATCCTCGGCGGAACGATGATGGCGCTGCTGGGCGATTTCCTGCGTGAAATCTTCGCGCAGGTTTCCAACCTCGCGTTCTAGCGAGGTCGCGGTGAACATCCTCGACCCCGGTTTCGGCCCG
Source organism: Erythrobacter sp. (assembly GCA_030065195.1). GTDB lineage: Bacteria > Pseudomonadota > Alphaproteobacteria > Sphingomonadales > Sphingomonadaceae > Erythrobacter. The sequence goes on from JASJDE010000034.1 coordinate 22,140, forward strand.
CTCGATCAGCAGCTTTGGCAGGTTCTATTCCTGTCGATCCGCGTCGCCGCGGCTCTGCTCGCGGCGCCGGTGCTCGGCGGAATGACGGTGCCTTTCCAGCTTCGGGCGCTCCTCGCCGTCGCTTTCGGGGTCTTCATCGCGATCTGGATTCCGCTGCCCACAGCACCCGACATGATGAGCTTTGCGGCGATCCTATCGGTGGTGCAGGAAGTCGTGATCGGCACTGCGCTCGGCTTCGTCCTCCAGGTCGCCTTCGCCGTCCCGTTGATCGCCGCCGAACAAATCGCAGGGACGATGGGTCTCGCCATCGCGACGTCTATCGATCCCACCAGCGGCTCGCAATCCGGGGCACTGGGTTCCTATTTCGGGCTGCTGTTGACCTTGCTGTTTTTCGCGATCGGCGGCCACCTATTGTGGTTCGAACTGCTGATCGAAAGCTACCGCCTGCTGCCCGCCGGATCCTTCGCAGTGGGCGGGGCGAGCGGACGCGATATCGTGCAGTTCATGGGTCACGGATTTGCAACGGCCGCCGCCATCGCCTTCCCCGTGGTAATGGTCCTGCTCCTCGTCCAGACCGTCACCGGCGTCATCTCGCGTTCCGCGCCGGCGCTTAACCTGTTTGCGCTGGGCCTTCCGGCAGGCGTGCTCGCCGGCATCACCGCTCTGATAATCGTGATGCCGATCGTGGTCGAGCAATTCACCGCTCTGCTCGAAGCGGCGCTGATGCAATCCGCCGAACTGATCGAAACGGGGGTCCCCCCGGCATGAGCGAGGAAACTTCCGGCGAAAAGACATTCGAGCCGACGGAGAAGAAGAAATCCGACGCGGCCAAGAAAGGCGACGTCCTCCGTTCCAGGGAAGTCGCCACGGCAGCGGCCATTGCCACGGGCGGCCTGGTCCTGCTCGTTGCGGGGCCGTGGCTGATCGACGGCTTGAAACGTGTCGCCTTTGCGAGCCTGCGATTCGATCGCGGCGCGTTGGAGGGGTTCCAGCCGGGCGCGCTCTTCGCCTTCGCAGCCGAAGCCTTGTTGCCACCTATCATCGTCATCGGCTTCGCCGTTGTCGCCGTTACCGTGGCGGCGCAATTGCTGCTCGGAGAAGGGCGCTGGGTCCCGGAGAACATCGGTTTCAAGGGCAAGCGGATCAATCCGATATCAGGTCTCAAGCGGATATTCGGTACTCAAGGGTTGATCGAACTCGGCAAAAGCATCCTCAAGCTGGTGTTGCTGGGCGGGATCGCGGCCTACTGGGCGGTCACGAATGTTTCGCACGTACTGGGCTTGGGCCGGGCCTCGCTCGAAGCGCAGGTCGCCTTTGGCTGGAGTGCTGTGACCACACTGGTTGGATTGCTGGTGTTGGGCTTGGCCGTCATCGCACTGGTCGACTACCCGCTCCAGCGGTTCCAACGGAACAAGCGGCTCAAGATGAGCCACAAGGAAATGCGCGACGAAACCAAACAAGCTGAAGGTTCGCCGGAGGTCAAGATGGCACGCCGGCAAAGGCAACGCGATTTCGCTCGCGGCAGCGTCGGCAAGGCGATGAAAGACGCTCAGTTCGTGCTTGTGAACCCGATGCATTTTGCGGTGGCGATGACCTACGATCCGGCGCTCGCACCGGCCCCGGTCGTGCTGGCCAAGGGACGTGGTGAGACGGCCATGGCGATGCGCGAACTGGCGAGCGAGGCAGGCCTGCCGGTGCTGCAATATCCGCAGCTTGCGCGCGCCGTCTACTTCACGACTCGCGCCAACCAGGTCGTGCGCGAGGAGCTCTATGTCGCCATTGCCGCCCTGGTCGCATTCGTCATGTCGCTCAAGCGCGGCGAGCATCCGCAGATGCCGGTTGTCGAAGTGCCAAGAGAGCTCCGCTTCGACGTCGAAGGAAAGCTGGCGAATTCGCCTTAAGCATGGTCGGCTATTGCCGTCCTTTGAGACATGGAAAACGACGGCTCCAGGATAATTGCGGCTCTCGGAGCGGGCAGCGGGATCGATTTCACGCAGCTCGCCAGCGATTTGTCCGAGGCGTCGTTTGCTTTCCAGCGGACCAACCTGGAAACGCGCAACGAGACGCTCGAATCGCGTATTTCCGCCGCTTCGCTGCTACGCAGCTCGCTGACCGATCTGGCAAGCGCGCTCGGCGACCGGATCCGTACCGGCGACCTCTCGCCGCAAGCCAGTGTCGGCAACCCGGCAGTCGCCAGCGTCAGCACCCCGGCGGGCACCACTCCAAGCGGGACCTACTCGCTCGAAGTCACGCAATTGGCCAAGAGCCAGACGCTGGTTTCGCAGAGCTATTCCAGTGGAAGCGACATCGTTGGCGCGGGAAATCTCACCATCCGGTTCGGCACCATTGCCGGCACTACGTTTACCGAAGACATCGCGCAGACCGCGCTCGACATAGCCGTCGAGACAACCGACACTTTGGAAACGCTTGCGAGTAAGATCTCGAGTCAGAGCGGCGATGCGCTCGAAGCCTATGTCGCCAACGGCACGAACGGCGCGCAGTTGGTGATCAAGGGCCAGGACGGTGCGGCGAACGGTTTCGTGCTTGAAACGGCTGGTGGATCGGGAACCCCGGGCGACCTGTCCTACCTGGCCTGGAGCCCCGCGACCGATGCCGGTGAATTGCGCCAGACGTCGCAGGATGCATTGTATTCGCTCGATACCGTGCCGTTCTCGAGCGCGAGCAACATCGTAACCGGCCTGCCCGAATCGATGTCGCTGGAGCTTGCGGGGACCAATCCAGGCGCGCCGACCACAATCTCCTTTTCAAACAACAGCACTGCGATCTCCGACGTCATGACCGATTTCGTTGCCGCGCTGAACGATATCGCGCGGCTGCTCGACGAGATGGCGGCCGCGCAGGGCGGGACGCTTGGCAACGATCCGGGCGCGCGCGAGCTGAAGCGCGACCTGGCACGCCTGACGAGCGAAGTGGTGATGCCCAACGCCGAGGAAGGCGAACCGAGCACGCTCGCCGATCTCGGCCTGTCGCTCAATCGCGACGGCAGCTTTGGCCTGGACTCGGCCCGGCTCAACGAAACTCTGGCAGCGAACCCGGAAGCGACGTCAGAAATGTTTACCACCGGGGTATTCGGCCTGTTTGCAACGATCGATGGGCTGGCGCGCGATACTGCGAGCACTCTCGATCCCGGTTCACTGGCGGGTTCGATCGAGCGCTATCAAGGCCAGATCGAGCGCAACGATGCGCGGCTGGAGCGGATCGCCACCCAGCAGGACAATTTGCGCGAGCGGCTGACCCGCAACCTCATCCGCGCCGAACAGAGTATTGCTTCATCGCAATCGACGATCAGCTTCCTCGAACAGCAGGTCGAGCTGTTCAACAGCCAGCGATAGCCCGCGATGCAGGTGCTCGCTCAAAACCCCACAGCGGCGTATCGCCGTGTCGATCTCGATGCGCGTATCGAAGCGGCCGCTAGCGGCGACCTGACACGGATCTGCCTGGAGGAAGTGATCGCCGCCCTGGGGCAAGCGCTGGTTGCGCTCGAACGCGCTCCTGACCGTCCGCCGCGAGCTCCGCTCGCTAGGGCGCACGGGATCGCACTTTGGCTGGCGCAATCGGTCGCAGACGACAATCCGCTGCGCGACCAGCTCAGGCAATTCTACGGGGGGCTTGCCGCGCAAATCCGCGGCAATTTGGCAAAGCCGCGGATGGAGGAGATTGCAAAGGCGCGAGACGATTTCGCCGATGTGCTCGAAGCGGCCCTGAAGGCAGCGGCTTAGGATCCCATTGCTTGGCGGATGATCTGCGCCGCATCGGCCGGGTCTTCGAACGGGTGGAAATGGGTTCGATCCGGCCGGTGCAAATCGGTACCCTGCGGTAGGATCGAGGCGAGGTCGGGCCACGTCGGCGAACCCTTGAAGTCGTGAAAGTCGAGCTGCTTGGCCCGCACTACGAGAACCGGGATATCGACGGCTTTCGCGGATTCCAGAATGGCCGCATTGCTGCGGCTCGATGCGTAAACGCTGGCTTCGACTTCGGGCAGGCAAGCGAGTTCGTACCCCTCGCCGTTCCCCTTCTGCCGCAATCCGTGGCGGCAGTAGTCTGCAAACACGCGCGGATCGAAAAGGTCGTATGGGTCACGATCCCTGAACCGTTCCATCATCGCTTCGGGCGAAGCGAAATCGCGCTTGCGGCGACTGGCGGGGTGCGGGTTGTCGGACGTGAAAAGCGGCTGGCTGGGCGCGTAGAATTCGGGAGCGAGGATCACAGGGTCGAACAGCACCAATCGGCTGAACGCTCCCGGATGGTCATGCGCGGCCTGAAGCATTGTATGCGCACCCATCGAATGACCAATCCCGATCGCCCCTTCGACATCCAGTTGTTCGACAAACTCGCAAATGTCCCGAGCCATCTGGGCCCAATGCTCGACCGGCCCCCCGGTCGAACGTCCGTGTCCGCGCATGTCGATCGAAAACACGCGCCTTTCGGGAAAATGCTCGATGACGGCATCGAAGAGCCGGGCATGGAAACCGGTCGCGTGCGCGAAGATCAGCGGTGGTTCCGGATTGCCGGTTGCGCCTGGCCATTCGAAGTAAGCAAGTTCGATGCCGTTTGTCCGAATGCTTCGGGCGTTGGGTTCACTCAGCGTAAGCAGGGGCCGCGTCCTTGTCCTTAACCTTGTTCGGATCTTCGTCGGGAAGGGCGGCCTTCAGCATGAAGAAGCCTGCAAACGCCGCCACCAGCGATCCCGACAGCACGCCCAGCTTCACTGCGTCGATCTGCGCCTGATCGGTGAAGGCGAGGTTGCCGATAAACAGGCTCATGGTGAAGCCGAT
>JASJDE010000035.1 GCA_030065195.1 Erythrobacter sp.
GGCATGCGTGGTCGGCTTGGACGTTTCGAAGCAACCACCCTGATCGATTGCGACGTCCACCAGTACGGCACGTGGCTGCATCAGGCTCAGCATTTCGCGCGCAACCACTCGCTACTCAAACGCCGGCACGATCGAGAACGCCATCACCGACGCCGACGTCGTGATCGGCGCCGTGCTCGTGCCGGGCGCCAGTGCGCCGCGTCTGGTCACGCGCGAAATGCTGAGCCTGATGCAGCCACGTGCCGTACTGGTGGACGTCGCAATCGATCAGGGTGGTTGCTTCGAAACGTCCAAGCCGACCACGCATGCCGACCCGACGTACCTGGTCGACAACATCATTCACTACTGCGTTGCCAATATGCCTGGCGCGGTGCCGCATACATCGAGCTACGCGCTCAACAACGCCACGCTGCCGTTCGGCCTGGCGCTGGCTAAGAAAGGGATCGCGGCATGTGAGGACGATCCGCACCTGAATCTCGGCCTCAATGTGCATGCGGGCAAGATTGTGAATTCTGCAGTCGCGGAGAGCCTTGGCTTCAGTTGATTGCGCCAAATCGAACGGAAGATGCGTCGGAATCGCGGGTAATTCGGCACGATATCCCCCATATTGCGACTGCCGACAGCGACCTGGCCAGGGCGCTCGACATTCGGGTCGAGTAGAAGGGGCTGGGACACCTGAGAGTGCTTCATGCAACATGTTAATCCCGCCCCGATGGTCCGGCAGGTCAACTGGGACGCCGATCTGGATACGCATGTCGCGCCCGTGACGGCGATCGACAAGATCGCGTTCCGATTTGTCAAATTGCTGCGTTTCTTCGCGGATACCTTCTTTGCAAAGCGCTATGGCCACAGGGCCGTTGTGCTCGAAACGGTCGCGGCGGTTCCCGGAATGGTTGGCGGACTTTGGCAACACCTCAAGGCGCTGCGCTACATGCGCGACGATGAAGGTTGGATCCGCACGCTGCTCGACGAAGCCGAGAACGAGCGGATGCACCTGATGACCTTCATCGAGATCGCCCAGCCCAACGCCTTCGAACGGTTTCTGATCGCAGCGGTGCAGCTGATCTTCTACAACCTTTACTTCTTCCTCTACCTTGTTGCCCCGCGCACGGCGCACCGGGTGGTCGGCTATTTCGAGGAAGAGGCGGTGATCAGCTACACCGCCTACCTCGCCGAGGTCGATGCCGGACGGCATGAAAATGTTCCCGCGCCGCAGCTCGCGATCGATTACTGGCAGTTGCCGCAGGACGCACGTTTGCGCGACGTGATCATTGCCGTGCGGGCCGACGAAGCCGAGCATCGCGACGTCAATCACGGCTTCGTCGACCTGCTGGACGAACGTCGCGCCGCTTGACCTGATCGCTTCCGCGTGCTGCCCTCTCCTTGCCTAGACGAGGGGAGGGCACCGATGAAAACCAGAGCCGCCGTAGCGTTTGAAGCAAAGCAACCGCTTGAAATCGTCGAGCTGGACCTCGAAGGCCCCAGGGAGGGCGAGGTCCTGGTCGAGATCATGGCAACCGGTATCTGCCACACCGATGCCTACACTCTCGACGGGTTCGACAGCGAAGGGATCTTTCCCAGCGTGCTCGGTCATGAAGGGGCAGGGGTGGTGCGCGAACTTGGTCCCGGCGTGACATCTGTCGCGGTCGATGATCATGTGATCCCCGCTTACATTCCCGAATGCCGCCAGTGCAAAAGCTGTCTCAGCCAGAAGACCAACCTGTGCACAGCGATCCGCGACACACAGGGCAAGGGGCTGATGCCCGATGGAACTTCGCGTTTCAGCTACAAGGGCGAGACGATCTATCACTACATGGGTTGCTCGACCTTCTCGAACTTCGTCGTGCTGCCCGAAATCGCGGTCGCGAAGATCCGCTCCGACGCGCCGTTCGAGACCAGCTGCTATGTCGGCTGCGGCGTGACCACTGGCGTGGGAGCCGTGATCAACACTGCCGATGTCGAGGCGGGTTCGACCGTGGTCGTGTTTGGGCTCGGCGGTATCGGCCTCAATGTGATCCAGGGCGCGAAGATGGTCGGTGCGTCGCAGATCGTAGGCGTCGATATCAACCCGGAGCGCGAGGAGTGGGGCCGCAAGTTCGGCATGACGCACTTCGTCGATCCCAAGGATGTCGGCAACCTTGTCGAACATCTCGTCAACCTCACCGGCGGCGGAGCGGATTACAGTTTCGACTGCACCGGCAACACCGATGTGATGCGCGACGCGCTCGAATGCTGCCACCGCGGCTGGGGCACCAGCGTGATCATCGGTGTGGCGGAGGCGGGCAAGGAGATCAGCACCCGCCCGTTCCAACTGGTGACCGGGCGAACCTGGAAGGGCACCGCCTTCGGCGGCGCGCGCGGCCGGACCGATATTCCCAAGATCGTCGACTGGTACATGGACGGCAGGATCGCGATCGACCCGATGATCACGCACCGTCTATCGCTGGAAGAGATCAACAAAGGCTTCGACCTGATGCATGCCGGCGAAAGCATCCGCAGTGTAGTGGTTTATTGAAGAAGGCAGACCGATGAACGACCAATCCCCCCAAAAGATCAACCTCGCGGAGAAGCTGGCGCTGTTCTCAGACCACTGGGCACCGCGCATCGCGGCGCGCTACAACGGCAACGAAGTGCGGCTGTCGAAAGTCGAGGGCGAGTTTCACTGGCACCAGCACGACGACACCGACGAGCTATTCCTCGTGGTCGACGGCGAGCTCGACATGGAATTCCGCGACCGGACCGAACAGCTTTCGGCGGGCGATTTGATCGTCGTGCCCAAAGGCACCGAGCACCGTCCCTGCGCGCGCAACGGCGAGGTCAAGCTGATGGTCATGGACGCCGATGGCACGCCCCATACCGGTGATGCAGAGACTGCGATCGTACCCGAAGAGATCTGAGCATGCGCGGCGAAGCGGGCCTGATGGCCGACCTGCGCAAGCTTGGGATCGCGCATCAGGTCTATGAGCACAAGGCGGTCTTCACCGTTGAGGAGAGCCGCGCGATCAAGACCGACATCGCCTGCCTGCATACCAAGAACCTCTTCCTGAAAGATGCGAAGGGTGCCTTCTTCCTGCTCACCGTCCCCGCCGAAGCGCGGATCGACCTGAAGGGCGTGCCGGCCAAGATCGGCTCCAAGCGGCTGAGTTTCGGCAAGGCCGAAGACATGGAACGCCTGATCGGGATCAAGCCGGGTTCGGTAACGCCGCTGGCGATGATCAACGCCAAGGCGGGGAGCATCCAGCTGGTGCTCGACGCCCCGCTGGCCGTGCCCGATGCGATCGGAGTACACCCGCTTCGCAACACAGCGACTGTGACACTGGCCGGGACAGACATTCTCGCACTGGCCGAGCAGTGGGGACACAAACCGCTGGTGGCGGACTTGCCCAAGATTGAGGACTAAGCCTGCACCACCGTCTGCTCGATGCTGCCGAAGATCGAGTGGTTGTCCTTGTCACGCATCTCGACCTTCACGGTATCTCCCGGCGCCATGAAGCGGGTTGACGGCTCGCCGTCGCGGATCGTTTCGATCATGCGAATCTCGGCGATGCACGAATAACCGAGGCCGCCTTCGGAAACCGGCTTGCCCGGGCCGCCGTCCGATCCCTTGTTCGAAATCGTGCCCGAACCGATGATCGAACCGGCACACAGGTTGCGGGTCTTCGCCGCATGCGCGACCAGCTGCGCCATGTTGAAGGTCGCATCGATGCCGACTTCGGCACGACCGAACGGTTCGCCGTTGTAATCGACCATCAACGGCAAGTGCACCAGCGAGTCCTTCCATGCATCGTCCAGCTCGTCGGGCGTCACCGCAACCGGAGAGAAGGCGCTGGCCGGCTTGGACTGGAAGAACCCGAAGCCCTTGGCGAGTTCGCCCGGAATCAGTCCGCGAAGCGACACGTCGTTCACCAGCATGACGAGCTTGATGTGACCCGCCGCGTCCTCTGCCGTAACGCCCATCGGCACGTCGTCGGTGATCACCGCGATCTCGCCTTCCATGTCGCAGCCCCACGCCGTGTCGCCGAGAGGGATGTCTGCGCGCGGGGGAAGGAAGCCGTCGCTGCCGCCCTGATACATCAGCGGATCGTGGTAGAAGCTGTCGGGCACCTTGGCGCCGCGCGCCTGCCGAACCAGCTCGACATGATTGATGTATGCCGAGCCATCGGCCCACTGATAGGCGCGTGGCAGCGGCGAATGCGCTTCGCGTTCGTGAAACCGCTCGCACGGTACCGCTTCGTGATCGACATCGCGCGCCAGCACTTCGAGCTCGGGCGCGATCCGCTCCCAATCGTCGAGCGCGGCCTGCAAGGTCGGCGCGATATTGTCGGCGGCGCAGTAGCGGGTGAGGTCTTTCGATACGACGACCAGTTTGCCGTCGCGCGTGCCATCGTTGAGCGTGGCTAGTTTCATGGTGCGTTCTCTGGGTTGTCGGGTTGTTTGTCGGGGTGAGCGCGCTGGAATGCGGGCAGGGCAAGACATGCCGCTTCGATCCGCGCAATGTGAGGGTGGCCGTCGATATCGTATTCGAAGCGCCGCGCATTGTAGGCTTGGGGCAGCAGCACGACCTCGAACAGGCCGGGTGTGTCGAACAGGAAATCGCCCGTCCCCAACTGCGCAAGACGCGCTTCGATTGGATCGAACGTGCGCTTGAGCCAATGGCGATACCAGTGGTCGATCGTGGGCTGGGGATGGCCCAGCGGGTCTTTGAGATACTTCAGGACCGGCAGGTTCAGCGGCGCATGCAGTTCGGTCGCGATCGCATAGGCCAGCTCGCGCGCCGTGTAGCGCGCTTCGATGTCGGCAGGCAGCAGCGCGTTTTCCGGATAGGCTTCGTCCAGCCATTCGAGCAGCGCCATCGACTGCGCGCGGTCGCGGCCATCGGCCTCCAGCATCGGCACAGAACCAAACGGATTGCGATCGGTGAATTCGGTGGCCTTCTGCTCGGACTTGAGCAGGTTAACCGGCACGTTCTCGAAATCGAGTCCTTTCAGTTCGAGCGCAATTCGCAGACGGTAGCTGGTCGAACTCCGGTAGTAGCCATAGAGCTTCATTGGAGGCCCTCATCGAGGAGACATGGACCGCATGTTACACGGTCCTGGAGAAGAAAAATCCAGGCCGATTGAGCGCGCGTTTTTGCACCCATGTGGTGATTGGCGAGAGCGGGCAACGCAGTCATGGTTCGGCTATGACACCCTCGCAAGCTGTAGGACAGTGCGGGTTCGCCTGCAGAAATCAAAACGCAGCGATCCCTGTAATAGCCCGACCAAGGATCAGCGCGTGGACGTCGTGCGTGCCTTCGTATGTATTCACCGTTTCCAGGTTCACCGCGTGACGGATAACCTGGTATTCCTCGCTGATGCCGTTGCCGCCATGCATGTCGCGCGCTTGCCGGGCGATGTCGAGCGCCTTGCCGACGTTGTTGCGTTTGACGATCGAGATCATGTCCGGCGCGAAGCGGCCTTCATCCATCAGGCGTCCGACACGCAGGCTTGCTTGCAGCCCGAGGGCCACGTCGCTCATCATGTCGGCGAGCTTCTTTTGGTAAAGCTGCGTCGCCGCGAGCGGACGCTCGAATTGCTTGCGGTCTAGCCCGTATTGCCGTGCGGCGTGGAGGCAGAACTCGGCCGCGCCCATCGCGCCCCAGCTGATGCCGTAGCGCGCGCGATTGAGGCAGCCGAATGGCCCCTTGAGGCCCTGCACGTCGGGCAGCAGGGCGTCCGCGCCGACCTTGACTTCGTCCATCATGATCATGCCGGTGGTCGAGGCACGCAGACTTATCTTGCCTTCGATCTTCGGTGCGGAAAGACCTTCCATGCCTTTCTCGAGAATAAACCCGCGAATACCGCCGCCATGCTCTTCCGACTTGGCCCAGACCACGAAGACATCGGCGAAGGGCGAATTGGAGATCCAGGTCTTGCTGCCCGAGATGACGTAGCCGTCGCCATTCTTCCTGGCGTAGGTCTTCATGCCTGCCGGGTCGGAGCCTGCGTCGGGTTCGGTCAGACCGAAACAACCGATCAGCTCACCGCTGGAAAGGCCGGGCAGGTATTTGCGTTTCTGCTCTTCCGATCCGTAAGCATAGATCGGATGCATCACGAGGCTCGATTGCACGCTCGCCATCGAGCGATAGCCGCTGTCGACTCGCTCGATCTCGCGCGCAATCAGGCCATAGGCGACATAGCTTGCGCCGACGCCGCCATATTCTTCAGGGATGGTCGCACCGAGCAGCCCGGCCTGGCCCATCAGCGGGAAGAGTTCGGGTGCGGAGGTTTCTTCGCGAAACGCCTCGATCACGCGCGGCTGGAGTTCGCTCTGCGCAAACGCATGCGCGGTGTCGCGGATCATCCGCTCGTCTTCGGTCAGCTGACTTTCGAGGTCGAACGGGTCTTCCCAATTGAACGGGACCATGCCTGAGGAAGTGCCGCTGGAGGACTGGCCGATCTTTTCGGGGGCGTTCACTGGTTACTCCTGAAACTTGTTTGATTCCCTGTCGCAGGCTTGGCCCAGAGTCGCAAGGAAAGTGTCGCAAGGAAAGTGTCGCGGGAGCAGTGTCGCTTAAACGGCGCCGAATGAAAAAGGCGAGCCGGACGGCTCGCCTTTTCAAGCTTCGGGAGATGTCGCCGATTGGGCCTAGTTCGTCTCGAGTACAGTGTTCACGGCCTCGAGCATCGCTGAGGGTGGACAGGGCTTTGCGAGCGTCGTGGCCGTGGGGAATTGCTCTTCCACTTCGGCATGGGTGTGCCTGCCGGAGTGGAAGATGATCGGGACGTTCTCGTCGGCGAGCTTCTTGGCGAGCGGAAACACGCTGCCATCGTCGAGCTGGATGTCGAGGATTGCGAGGTCGGGCTTTTCCTTCTGGAAGGCGAGCATCGCCGAAGAGATTCCAGCATGAGGACCTTCCACTTCAAAGCCCGCTTCCTCGACCGTGTCGCAAAGGTCGACGCCGATGATGAATTCATCCTCTGCGACCAGAATCCGCTGGCTCATTGTGTCCTCCCCGTTGTTACCGAATCACTGTAACACAAATTGGACAGTTTCGTTCAATCGAAACTCAACCGTTCCGGCCGAACTTGTCCTCGAAACCGGATTCGTCGCCCGCAGCGAGCATCTTCGCCTGCTCTACCCAGCTGTCGCGGGTGATACGGCCCTTGAAGCGGCCGAGCATCGAATCGATGCGTGCAACTTCGGCATCGTCCCATTCGGCGATCTGCGCAAAGGAGGTAATTCCCTGCTCGTTGAGCATGGTTGCGAGCTTCGGTCCCAGACCCTTGATCGTCGTCAGATCGTCTGTCGCAGTGGTGGCAACAGGCGCTGGCGATGGTTCGGGGGCCGGTTCCGGTGCGGTTTCCGGCATCGGGGCCGGGTTCGGCGCCGGCGCAGGTTCCGGAGCCGGCTCGGATGAGGCGACAGGTGCAGGCGTGGCGACGGGTGCTGGCGCAGGTGCGGCTGCGGGGTTGGTCGCTGCCGAAGGAGCGTTGATGAGGGCTTCGTTGCGCTTCGCGCGCTCGGCGCCTTCGTCGAGGACGTCCGTTGTTCCCGCGCGTTTGTCGGCGGCGACCACGGTCGTCTTACGATTGGCGAGGAAATAGAACGCGACGAACAGCAGCAGAATGGCGAGCCCGGCGAGGACATACGGAAGAACTTCGTTCAAAGTCATGGTTGGAGCATCCTTGAGTGAATCGGTTGCGCGCGCCCTTAGCAGCGCAGGACCAAATCACCCAAGCCCCTGATTGGCTGTCTCAAACAGCGGAGGACCGACGGCCCGATGGGCGCGCCGGTCCGATCCGAGTGCGAAAGCGAGCTTCGCCTCAGCCGCCTTTCATGCCTGCGGCCAGCGCGTTGAGCTGCAGGAACTCCTGGCGCCAGAAATTATCCTGGCTGCCCGCCAGCGCGCCGATGTCGTCGAAGTCGAAGTCCTTCATCTTCTCGTCGCCGCGCAGGACTTGCCCGAAGGCGGCGACCGCCGCTGCGAAGGCGAAATCGCCACGCGGGGCGCGGGCGCGCCGTAACTGGTCGCTGGTCACCACATAGTCGATCAGTTTCGATGTATCGCCATCGGGCAGCTTGTAGCGCAGTTTGACATGCGCGGCTTCGGCCATGCGGCGCGTGGCCGCGCCGGCAGGCGCGTCTTCGTACCGGCGCGGAGCAATCCAGCCCGACTTGCCGGCAGGGACGACTTCGTAGATCGCGGTCACCTGGTGGCCGGCACCGATATCGCCGGCATCGACCTTGTCATTGTCGAAATCCTCTTCGCGCAGCGCGCGGTTTTCATAACCGACCAAGCGATATTGCGAGATCACGGCCGGGTTGAACTCGACCTGGATCTTCACATCCTTGGCGATCGTGAACAGGGTTGAGCTCATTTCGTCGCCGAGCACCTTCTTCGCTTCGAGCGCGGTGTCGATATAGGCGTAATTGCCGTTCCCGTGATTGGCGATCTGCTCCATCATCGCTTCGTTGTAATTGCCTGTGCCGAAGCCGAGCGTGGTCAGCGTGATGCCGGTGTCGCGCTTCTTCTCGATCAGCTCGATCAGCGCATCGCGATCGCGAATGCCGACATTGAAGTCGCCGTCGGTGGCGAGGATCACGCGGTTGACGCCGCCCTTGATGAAATTGTCTTCGGCGATGTTATAGGCGAGCTGGATACCCGCGCCGCCGGCCGTCGAGCCACCGGCCCTGAGCTGATCGAGAGCGCGGCGGATTGCCTTGGTGTCGTTGGTCGGTTCGAGCACCAATCCGGCGGCGCCCGCATAGACGACGATCGAGACCTTGTCCTTGTCGGTGAGTTCGCCAGCCAGACCGGTTAGTGCGGTCTTGACCAGTGGCAGCTTGTCAGGGCGGCCCATCGATCCGGAAACGTCCATCAGGAACACGAGGTTCGCCGCCGGGCGTTCGCTGCGCGCGATATCGTATCCGCGCAGCCCGATCCGCATCAGATAGGTGTCGTCGTTCCACGGCGTTTTGGCCACGTCGGTGGTGACGGTGAAGGGCTGCGAACGGTCGGTCGGGCGTTTGTAGTCGTAGCGGAAATAGTTGATCATCTCCTCGGTCCGCACCGCCGCCTTGGGCGGCATCTGGCCTTGCGCAAGGAACCGACGTGCATTCGCGTAGGCGCCCGTGTCGACATCGACCGAGAAGGTCGAAACCGGCTCCGTACTGGTCAGCTTGACCGGCGAGACTTCCTCGCCGTCATATTGCTCGCGCCCCGGATCGGTAGCGACGCGGACCGGCGGTACGACGAAGCCGGGTGGAGGGGCAATGCGTGCCGATGGAGCAACCGAAGCCTGCGTGCGGCCGTCGCGCGATCGTGTCTGAAGCTGCTCCGACGTCACCGCGGTGACAGCGACCGGCACTTCCTGCAGCGAGTCCTGCTGGCGACGCGTGCCAGTGACGACGATCGACTTGCCCGACGCATCGGTCTCGGCTTCCGCAGGAGGCGGCGGCGGCGGCGGCGGCGGCGGAGGTGGAGGTGGCGGAGGAGGCGGAGGAGGTGGCGGCGCCTGGGCAATGTCTCCAGGCGCTTGACCGGTGCTTGCCACTTCCCCGGCCTGTTGGCTGGCGCAGCTCGTTACGATCAGTCCCAGGGCAACAACACAAGTCAGCTTCCCAATACGCATCGCGACACTCCCACATAACCCGTGCGGCAGGGTCCGCTTCGCGCCGTGAATAGCGACTGAATGCTCTGTAAGGACGATGAAATGTGCGCCCGTTCAGGCCGCGCCCGCCTCCTGTTCGCCGCCGACATTCCGGCGAAACAGCACCCGGTCGTCGTCATTGAAGCCGCGTTTCCAGATCACGAACAGATAGGTCGCGAGGATCGCCGGGATGCCAAGGACCAGCTCGGTCCATTCGGGCAGCAGGGTGAAGGCGAAGCCGACCACCACCGCCGGCCCTGTGGCCCAGACGAGGCCCCAGCGAAGATTGCTGACCGGCGCCTTGAGCAGGGTCTTGAGGATCGTAGCCTTGATCAGGCTGGATATGCCCAGCGCGATGAACAGGGCGAGTGCCGCGCCCGCCGCCTTGAACCCTTCGTCGAGGCCGAGATGTTCGGCCAGCAGGATCAGCCCGACGGTCAGCACGCCCTGAAGCGTTATGATCCCGATCGAAATCGCGAGGTTTCGCTTGCGCGCAATGTAAACCAGCACGCTTTCGGACACGACCGCCATCGAGGCGACGACTTCGGCTGCGAGCAGCAGCGCGAGCGCGCCGGTGCCGCCGACGATCGCCGGTCCGCCCAGACCCATCACCGCCTCGCCGGGTATGGCGATGGCGAGCGCAATCCCGAGCTGCAGCGCGATGATCCAGAAACCGACTTGCTGCACCTGCGCGGCAATGGCCGTCATGTTGCCGATCTTCAGGTTCTTCGTAATCACCGGAGAGAGGATCGGTTCGAAACTGGTCTTGAGCTTTTGCGGGACGCTGACGATTTCCTTGGCGAAGAAGTAGATGCCCACCGCTCCGGCCGATGCCGACTGGCCCAGCAGGAAGACGTCGAGCAGCCGCGTCCCGCGCTCGATCACATCGGCTCCGATCAATGGCAGCGCACGCGC
The DNA here is from genome assembly GCA_030065195.1 of Erythrobacter sp. GTDB lineage: Bacteria > Pseudomonadota > Alphaproteobacteria > Sphingomonadales > Sphingomonadaceae > Erythrobacter. The sequence goes on from JASJDE010000035.1 coordinate 10,548, forward strand.
CGTCATCTTGCTCAGATAGCTTCCGCGCGGCCGCCAGCCCTTGGGCAGTCCATAAGTCCGCAGGAATGAGTAGAGCGCCGTCAGCAGCGCGGCATAGAGCGAGGCGAGATAGGCGAGGGCGAGGCCGCCCGCGCTCAGCACCGGCACGAAGAACAGCACTCCAACCATGATCGACTTGGTCCACGGCTCGACTATGGCGCGGGCGCGTACGGTGGTGGCGATATCGTATTTGTACGCCTGCGCCGCGAGCAGGATTTCGGTCAGCGCGAACGCGGGGATCGCCGCGATCATCCAGATGTCGAATTCACTGTTGGTGCCGCTGGGGAAGATGATCACCGGGAAGACCAGCAGGATCGAGCAGGCGACCAGCGAGAACAGCAGCGATGTCAGCATCCCGTCGAACACGAGATTTGCGGGCGTCCCTTCGTGGTCCTGCACGCCTTCGGTCAGGCGCTGCGCCAGCCCGCGTTTCTCGCCGAGCGCGCAGACCAGCGCAAAGATCTCGATAATGACGAAGGCGGCGGCGAAGCGGCCCATCTCGTCGACCCCGTAGAGCCGATAGCCGATAAACAGGAACGGGATGCCGCCCAGCGCACGAATGATGAAGCCCAGAGTGTTTGTCCGCCCGCCTTTGGCAAGCGCTGCCATATCGTCCTTGCCGCCCTGGTCGGCGGGTGCGGGAGGTGCTGTGTCGCTCATCCGCGTGGTTCGGCCAGTTCCGCGGTCAGCGGGCGAGCAAGCAGCTTGGCGACGACGTCGCGCGGCTTCTCGCCTGCGAGGATCGCGCTCACGGCGACGATTATCGGCATTGCGACGTCGCGTTCCTTGGCGAGCGTGGCGAGCACCGGGGCGGTATGGGCGCCCTCGGCAACGGTCCTGCGGTCGGCCAGCAGTTCGGCAGCGGTTGCCCCTTCGCCCAACGCCTTGCCAAGCGAGAAGTTGCGGCTCGACGTCGAGGAGCAGGTCAGCACCAGATCGCCGAGACCGCACAGCCCCGCGAGCGTCTCGGCCCTGGCGCCCAATGCCTCGCCGAATCGCAGCATCTCGGCATAGCCGCGTGCGATCAGGGCGGCGCGGGCATTCTGGCCGAGTTGCAATCCGTCGACCAGCCCGCAGGCGATAGCGAGCACATTCTTGATCGCACCGCCGATTTCCGCGCCGGTCACGTCGTCGCTGTAATAGGGCCGGAAAGTGGGCCGGGCGATAGCGGGCTTGAGCCGATCCCATTGCGCTTCGCCGCCGCCACAGGCGAGGGTTACGGCGGTCGGCAGCCCCGCCGCGACTTCATGTGCGAAGGTCGGGCCGGAGAGGACTGCAATGGCACTGTCCGCGCACGCAGCACGGGCGACGTCGTTCATCAACCGCCCGGTACCCGCTTCGATGCCCTTGGAACACAGGACCAAATCACGCGGCGCATTCGGCAACTGCTCAAGGACCATGCCCATGACTTGCGCTGGGGTGACACACAGCACGGTATCGAGAGCGGCGATATTCGCGATATCGGCCGTCGCTCGAACGGTTTCCGAAAGGCTCGCGTCCGGCAGGTAGACGGGATTGCGGCGATCGCGATTGATCGCCTCGACGACGTCGCTTTCATAGGCCCAGATCAGCACCTTGCGCCCATCGCTCGCCAACATCTGGGCGAGCGCCGTGCCCCAGGCTCCCGCCCCGATAACGCCGATCTTCTCCAAGTCGCTCATGCCTTCACCCCGGCGCCACGCACAGTCTCGGCATCCGGATCGAGCGGCCAACGCGGTCGGGCCTTGATATCGAGCGGGTCGCTTTGTCCCAGCGGCAGTCGCTCGCACCCGGCCCACGCTATCATCGCCGCATTGTCGGTGCACAGGGCAAGCGGCGGGGCGACGAATCGCATGCCGTGCTGCGCCGCGAGCGTTTCGAGCGCAGCCCGTACGGTCTGGTTGGCGGCGACGCCTCCTGCGACGACCATTGCCGGCAGGGGTCCGGATTTCCGCAAGGCGAGCCCGAGCCGATCGACCAGGCATTCGACCGCCGCCTGCTGGAAGCTGGCGGCGATATCGGCGGGATTGTACTCGCCGCTTTCCGCCGCGCGCAAAACCGCGCTCTTGAGGCCCGCAAAGGAGAAGTGTGGTTCCTTCGATCCCTTCATGGGGCGCGGCAATGGGACCGCCCGCGGATCGCCTTCGCGCGCCAGCTTTTCCACCGCGGGACCGCCCGGAAAACCAAGGCCAAGGATCTTCGCGGTCTTGTCGAATGCCTCGCCCAGCGCATCGTCGATCGTGGTGGCGAGCCGGCGATATTGGCCGACCCCTTCGACTGCAAGTATTTGGCAATGCCCCCCGGACACCAGCAGCAGAAGATAAGGAAATTCGAGCTCGGGTTCGGATAGTCGCGGGCTGAGCGCATGCCCTTCGAGGTGGTTGATCGCCATCAGCGGCTTGTCCGCCGCCATCGCCAGCGCCTTGCCGCTGACCAAGCCCACCATCACGCCGCCGATCAGGCCCGGCCCGGCCGTGGCGGCGATTGCATCGACATCGTTGAGGGTTAGTGCGGCATCGTCCATCACCGCTTCGAGCATGGGGGCGAGCCGTTCGGCATGCGCGCGAGCGGCGATTTCGGGCACGACGCCGCCATAGGGTGCGTGTTCTTCCTCTTGCGACGCGATGCGTTGCGCGACGATCTCACGCTCGCTGTTCACCAGCGCCACGGCAGTCTCGTCACAGCTGGACTCGATTCCGAGGACAATTTTGCGTTCCGATCCCATCGCGCTTCCACTTAGTGTTTTGGACCGCTAGGGCAAGCGAAGTGACGGGAAACAATACACAGGGCGGGGCCGACAAACCGCGGCCCAAGATACGGCTGGGCACGCGCAACTCGCCGTTGGCGATGGCGCAAGCGGTGGAAACGCGGACGAGGCTTTGTGCTGCGCATGGCTGGGCCGAAAGCGAAGTCGAATTGGTCCCGGTCATGGCCAGCGGCGACAAGGTGCTCGACCGTCCGCTGGCGGAGATCGGCGGCAAGGCGCTGTGGACCAAGGAACTCGATGCCTGGCTCGCCGAGAACAGGATCGACGCCGCCGTGCATTCGGCCAAGGATGTCGAGACGGTCCGACCCGACATTTTCCATTTTGCGGCATTCCTGCCACGCGCCGATCGCCGCGACAGCCTGGTGGGCGCTGCGAGCATCGCGGCAATCCCGCAGGGCGCTACGGTAGGAACCAGCGCGCCGCGCCGCGCAGCACAGCTCCTCAACCTCCGGCCAGACTGCAAGGTCGTGACCTTTCGCGGCAACGTGGCAACGCGGCTCGCCAAGCTCGAGGCGGGAGAGGCTGACGTGACATTCCTGGCGGCGGCCGGCCTCGATCGATTGGGCCAGGCCGGGATTGGCGCACCGCTCGATGTTGGCGACTGGATCCCCGCTGCGGCGCAAGGCGTGATTGCACTCGAATGCATGGCGGAGAATGCCGAGGTCACCTCCGCTCTCTCGGCGATTGACCACGGAACGACCCGCTCAGAGCTCGAAGCGGAACGTGCGCTGCTTGCCGCGCTGGGCGGGACTTGCCACAGCCCGGTGGCGGTGCTGTGCGAAGCGTCGGGCGACGCGCTGCTCCTGCGAGCGGCCCTGTTCAGCCCGGATGGTGCCGAACGCGTCGAGGCAACAGCCCGCTTCTCCGGCAACGATCACGCACCGGTTGCTGCGCTCGCGGAAGACTTGCTGGCGCAGGCTCCCTCAACGATCACGGACCATTTTCGCAGCGGGCAATGAGCAATTGGCCTGCAATCCTCGCCATCCGGCCCGAACCGGGGCTAGCAGCCACAAAGCGCGCGGCGCGCGCGCTGGGACTGGAGATCGAAGGCGAGGCGCTGTTCGAAATCGTCCCAGTGGATTGGAGCTGTCCGCAGCCCGCTGCTGTCGATGCCCTCTTGATCGGCAGCGCCAATGCGATCCTGCATGGCGGCGAACACCTTGACCGATTTCTTGACAAACCGGTCTTCGCTGTCGGGAAGGCCACGGCGTCCGCCGCGCAAGAGGCGGGCTTTACCATTGCAGCGGTGGGCAGCGGGGGATTGCAGAACGTGATCGATCACGTGCCGGGACCCATGCAATTCTTGCGCATTGCCGGAGCCGAGCATGTCCCGCTCGTCCCGCCCAAGGACATCGCTATCGAGACCGTGATAGCTTATGAAAGCAAGGCCTTGTCGCTCGATCCTGCGATTGTCGATAGGTTGGGTGACACCCCGATCGTGTTGCTGCATTCCGCCGTCGCAGCCGCTCACTTTACTGCCGAATGGGATCGATTGGGCTTGAAACGCGGCGATGTCACCCTAGCTGTCCTCGGCCCGAGAATTGCCGATGCGGCGGGGGGAGGATGGCATGCTGTCCACGTTTCCCCGCATCCCAGCGATAGCGCGCTGCTGGAAATGATCCGGGACATGTGCGTATAAGATGTTAAATCCCCGCCGCCTTCGGGCGAAAATCGGGTCGCAGAACGGAAAACAATGGAATCCAGATACGGTAGCCGCCGCAAGCCTGCCTCAAACCGTGGCTTCATGCTCGCCGCGCTTTCGTCTTTTGTCGCGGGCGGGCTGCTGGTCGGCTATGTGGTGTGGTACAACGTACGCCCCGACACCGCTCAGACGGCGATCGAAGGAGAGCCGATCGCGGAGGTCAGCCCCGACGCCGCCGGCGAAACCCCCGCCGCTGCCCTGACGGCCAGCCCGACTCCGATTGCCGAGGCAATTGAAGCACTTGAAGACGATAGCTCTGAAGAAGCCGTAGAAGCGGTGACGCGCGTCGTCGCCGAGCAACAGGGCGGCCTCGACCAACGCCTTGCAGCGGCCGAACAGCGTCTTGCGCGGCTCGACCTGCAATCGCAGGCCGCCGCCGGCAACGCCGCGCGCGCCGAAGGCCTGCTGATCGCATTCGCCACGCGCCGCGCCGTCGAGCGGGGCGCCGAACTGGGCTATCTCGCCGACCAATTGCGCCTTCGTTTCAGCGATCAGTGGCCCAATGCGGTGAACACGATCATCAATTTCTCGCGCGACCCGATCCGGATCGACAATCTGACCGCCCGACTGGAAGGCCTGGGGCCGGAGCTTTCCGAGCGGGAAGAGGAATTCTCCTGGACAAGGGTCCGCCGCGAGCTCGGTGAATTGTTCGTGATCCGGCGCGAAAGCACCCCGTCGCCTCAGCCCGAACGGCGGCTGGAGCGCGCGCGCTATGCGCTCGAGCAGGGTCGATACCAGAATGCGATCGACGAAGTGCGCAACATGCCCGGTGCCGCCGTCGGTGAAGCGTGGATCGCCGATGCGGAGCGCTATCGCGACGTGATGGCCGCGCTCGAAACGATCGAAACCGCGGCCGTGCTCGACCAGAGCGGGCTGCGCGACGGGGTCGGCAATCCGGTCCGGCAGCCGAGCCCGCTCGACAATCCAGACGAGGATTGAGGGCTAGGCTTTCAGCAATTTCGGCAAATCGCCGGAGACGCCGCGCGCTTCGTCCATGAACCAGTGCTTGAGCGGGCCGGTGCGCTGCACTGCCGCCATGCCAAGTCTCCGGATCGCCGAGGCGGTCTTGCCCGGCGCCCCGAACAGCCGGGTCAGCCCGTCGGTCGCCAGCGCGACCATGAAACTGTCGAGCCCGCGCCAGGTCTCGTAGCGCTTGAGCAATTGCGCATCGCCCGGATCGAGCCCGATCCGCGCTCCTTCCGCCAGCACTTCGACCAGCGCGCCGACGTCCCGCAGGCCGAGATTCAGGCCTTGGCCTGCAATAGGGTGAATCCCATGCGCTGCATCGCCGACAAGGGCCAGCCTTTCGTCGGTAATCTTGGCGGTGTGATGGAACCCCAGCGGCCAGCTGGAACGCGCGCCGACGCTGGTCACCTCGCCCAGCACATCGCCCATCCGTTTCTGCACTTCTGCAAGAAAGGCCCGGTCGCCGAGCTTCATCACGGCGTTGCCGTCATCCTCCGACACCGTCCAGACCAGCGAGGAGCGATGTGTACCGTCTGCATCGTCGTTCATCGGCAGCAATGCAAACGGCCCGGCGGGGTAGAAGATCTCCCACGCGACATTGTCGTGCGGCTTTGAATGGGTAAGCCCGGCGATGATCGCGCGGTGCTTGTAATCCCACTTGGCGATCGTGATTCCGGCCTCTTCGCGGGTCGGAGAACCGCGCCCTTCGGCGGCGACCATCAGACGGCCCTTGAGCTTGCGTCCATCGGCCAAGACCGCCGCGACACCGAACTCGCTGCGCTGGCGCTCGGCGATCTCGGCCTTCGAGACCCAGTGAATCAGCGGCTCCTCGGCAGCGGCTTCGAACAAGGCCAGGCGCAGCCGGCGGTTGGGAAACATCCGGCCCAGCGTGCCTTCGTGCGGTTCGGGCTGGAAATCGATCCGGCCCGGCTTGTTCTGGTCGGTCACAGCGATGCTGGAGATATTGCAGGCGAATTGCTCAAGCCCCTCGGCGATGCCGATATTGCGGAACAGGTGCCAGCTTGCAGTCGAGATCGCAGTGGCGCGGTCGTCGAAGCCTTCCCTGGTCAGTTCCGCCGGATCGGCGCGGTCGACAACGTGGCTCGACAGGCCCTTCTTCGCGGCCGCGAGCGCCAGCGTCATGCCGACCAACCCTCCGCCGAGGATCAACAAATCGCGGGTTTCGGTCTCGGGGTTGCTCATCGTGTCACCTTGTTCGCGAGAATTGCGAATACCATGTCTCCGCCCTAGAGGTTCCGCCGTGATCGAAGCAAGAATGTTCCCGCATTGGAAAGCCCTGTTGTTTGCGTGGCTCGTTGCGCTTGTCGCAATCGCGCCCGTGCAGGCGCAGGAAACCGACGCGCCGCGCGAGGCCCGCTTCGGCGACGACAACATAGCGGTGCAGCTGCTCGCGGACGGTCTGCCCGAGCCGGGCGAGGAATGGATGCTCGCGCTCCAGTTCACGCCCAGCGCGCCCGAATGGCACGGATACTGGTCCAATCCGGGCGACGCGGGACAGGGGATGCGGCTGGAGCTTGACCTGCCCGAAGGATGGGAGATGGGCGAGGCGCTCTACCCCGTGCCCGAGACGCTGTTGATCGGCGACTTGATGAACCACATCTACGAAGGGCAATACGCCGTGCTGGTGCCGGTGCGCGTGCCCGAGGATGCGGTGGTCGAAGGGCTTCCGGCAATCGGCGGCTATGTCGATTATCTCGCCTGCACCGATCGCGTGTGCGTGCCGCAGGACGCAGCGCTCAGTATCGGAATGGGAGGCGACTTTGCGCGTTGGCGGGCCGAAGTTGCACCGACGCTCGACGCGGAATCACGGTTTGAGGTGAGCGGCGGAAACCTGCGGCTGGCGATCCCGCTGCCCGAATCAGTCTCGCTCGACCGCCCGCATGCTTTCATCAGCAACGAGCAACTGGTCGACTACGCCGCCGTTCAGACCTTCCGCCGAGATGGCGACACGTTGGTCGTCGAGATCCCGCTTAGCCAATATGGTGCGGAGGAAGCGGACGTGGTCGGCGGTATCCTGTCGTTCGGCGACGCCACTGGGGTGGCATTTGGGGCCGCACCCGGAGACGTGCCAGCGGGCGGGACCATGATCGCCGGACCGGTCGGCATGGCGGGTACACCTCCGCTCTGGACGCTGGTCCTGGGCGCATTGGTCGGCGGTTTGATCCTCAACATCATGCCCTGCGTCTTCCCGATCCTGAGCCTCAAGGCGCTGTCGCTGGCGCGCGCGGGGGAGAGCGAAGTGCAGGCGCGGCGCGAGGGGCTGGCCTACACCGCCGGAGTGGTGCTTGCCTGTGTCGCGCTCGGCGCATTGATGCTGGCGTTGCGCGCGGCGGGCGAACAGGTCGGCTGGGCGTTCCAATTGCAGGAACCGGGCGTGGTGATCGTGCTGCTGGTGCTGGCGGCCGTGATCACGGCGAACTTTGCAGGCGTGTTCGAGCTGCCATCCTTCTCGTTCACGCAGGCTGGAGAGCCGGGCGGGGCATTTGCGACCGGATTGCTGGCGGCCTTTGCCGCAACGCCGTGTACCGGCCCCTTCATGGCAGCGGCATTGGGCGCGGCACTTCTGCTGCCCGCGCCGCTCGCATTGCTGCTGTTCGCAACGCTGGGGTTGGGACTTGCGTTGCCGTTCCTCCTCATCGGCTTCGTCCCGGCGCTGCGCGGCATGCTTCCCAGGCCCGGTGCCTGGATGGAAACCTTCCGCCGGATCATGGCGATCCCGATGGGGCTGACGACATTGGCGCTGATCTGGTTGACCGTGCAGCTGGGCGGGCGCGGCTTCGCACTGTTCGCGCTGGTGATGCTGTTCGGGATCATTCTCGCATTGTGGGTGGTCGGAAAGCTGCAACGTGCGGGGAAAATGGCCTGGCCGGCTTTCGGGCTGGTCGCCGCGCCGTTCCTAATCTTCGGTGCGTTCTCTTTGCCGTACAGTTACGCGCAGCAATCAAGTGACCTGTCGGAATCGCTGCTCGCCCCGCGCGAGTTTTCCCGCGATGCCTTGGCCGAGGCGCGCGCGTCCGGCCAGCCAGTGTTCCTGTGGTTCACCGCCGACTGGTGCGTCACCTGCAAGGTCAACGAAAGCGTGGCGATCGAGCGCGAAGCGACCCGCGATGCCTTCGAGGAAGCGGGTGTGATCGCGATGGTCGGCGACTGGACCGTGCGCGACGAGGAGATTACCGGGTTCCTGACCGAGCAGGGCGCGGCGGGAGTGCCGCTGTACCTGTGGTACGAACCGGGCGCCGAGGGCGAGCAACTGCCGCAGGTGCTGACGCCCGATATGCTGATCGATCGCGCCGAAGCCAATCGCTAGGAATTCGAACCCGCAAGGGTTCGCAAGGCCGACCGGCCGCCCGCAGCGGATTCGGAAAGAAGTGGAGAAGGCCGTAAGGCCACCCGACCTTCAGGTCGCGTGAGCGAAGGAAATCGCACGCCCGGATGGGTGTGCGGAACACTAAGATTCCCGACAAGCGGCGAGGAATTGCGCTGGTAACGGGCTCGGATTGAGCGTCACCATCCCCGCGCCGGGAACGGTGGCGGTGATCTCGCGCGGGCCGTTGAGCGGCTCCCAGCGTTCGTCGGCGGCGGGCAGTGCCCCCTGCCAGATCGAGCGCCCGGAAACGTCGGTCGCATCCACCTCCATTCGCCCGATTGCACCATTGCCGATCAGCGCCAGCATGGCACCCGCGCCTTCGTCGGCAGGGCTGAGGCGGGTGATGCGGAGGGCGGGTTCGGAGGTGTCGCGAAGGCAGGTGAGAGCGAGCAGCACGGGCTGACCGGGAATGCCGTAGATCAGGCGCTCATCGTTATTGGCGAGTGCCCAAACTGCCCCTTCGGTATCGGGCGAAGGCAGCGGCTCAGAGGCGAAAGTCGGCTCAGCCTCAGGCATATCCCGCCCCATATCCGCATCGGTAGGCGGCGGCTTGCAGGCGGCGAGCAACGCGACGCCCGCGATGAGAACTGCCCTCACGGCTTCCCGCCCATCCGCTTGTACCGTGTCTTCCCGTAGCGCGTCTTGCGCGTGCCCGGTCTCCCGGCATCCGAGCGCCCGACCTTCGGCGCTTTTTTCTCCTCGTCGGGCAGGCCCAACTCGTCATTCTCCAGCCTCCGGATTTCGTCGCGCAGACGTCCGGCCTCTTCGAATTCCAGATCCGCCGCCGCATCGCGCATGCGTTTTTCGAGGTCTTCGATGTAGGCGCGCAAATTGTGGCCGACGAGATTGTTGGTCTCCTCGTCTTCCAGATCGACCGTCACTCCATCCTGCGAGGCGGTGTGGGCGACGATGTCGGCGATGTCGCGCTTGATGGTTTGCGGCGTGATGCCGTGCTCTTCGTTGTAGGCCTTCTGCTTGTCGCGGCGGCGGTCGGTTTCGGCCATTGCGCGCTCCATCGAGCCGGTCACCCGGTCGGCGTACAGGATCACGCGGCCGTCGACATTGCGCGCGGCGCGGCCGATGGTCTGGACCAGTGAGGTCTCTGAGCGAAGGAAGCCTTCCTTGTCGGCGTCGAGGATGCACACCAGCCCGCATTCGGGGATGTCGAGGCCTTCGCGCAGCAGGTTGATGCCGACCAGCACGTCGTACACGCCCATGCGCAGATCACGGATCAGCTCGATGCGCTCCAGCGTCTCGACGTCAGAGTGCATGTAGCGGACGCGCACGCCTGCCTCGTGCATGAACTCGGTGAGGTCTTCGGCCATCCGCTTGGTCAGCGTGGTGACGAGGGTGCGATAGCCTTTCTTGGCGGTTTTCTTGCACTCTTCGATGCAATCCTGAACCTGATCCTCGACCGGGCGGATATCGACCGGCGGATCGATCAGGCCGGTGGGGCGGATCACCTGCTCGGCGAAGACGCCGCCGGTCTGCTCCATCTCCCACGGGCCGGGCGTGGCCGAGATTGCGAAGGTCTGCGGGCGCATCGCGTCCCATTCGTTGAAGCGCAGTGGGCGATTGTCGATGCACGACGGCAGGCGGAAGCCGTATTCGGCCAGCGTCAGTTTGCGGCGGTGGTCCCCGCGCGCCATCGCGCCGATCTGCGGCACCGTCTGGTGGCTCTCATCGACAAACAACAGCGCGTTATCGGGCAGATATTCGAACAGGGTCGGCGGCGGCTCGCCGGGCAGGCGCCCGGTAAGGAAGCGCGAATAGTTCTCGATCCCCGCGCATGAACCCGTCGCCGCGATCATTTCGAGGTCGAAGTTGGTGCGCTGTTCGAGCCGCTGGTGTTCGAGCAGCTTGCCTTCCTCTTCCAGCTCCTTGAGCCGGTGCTGGAGCTCGAATTTGATTGCTTCGGTCGCCTGTTTCATCGTCGGGCCGGGCGTGACGTAGTGCGAATTCGCATAGACCCGCACCTTGTCGAGGCTGGCGCCTTTCTTGCCCGTCAGTGGGTCGAATTCGGCGATCTCCTCGATCTCGTCGCCGAAGAAGCTGATGCGCCACGCCATGTCTTCATAGTGCGAGGGAAACAGTTCAAGATTGTCGCCGCGCACCCGGAAACATCCGCGCGCGAAGGCGGTATCGTTGCGCTTGTATTGCAGCGCAACGAGCTTGCGGATCAGCTCGCGCTGGTCGACCGTCTCGTCTGTCTTGATGTCGAACACCATGGCCGAATAGGTCTCGACCGAGCCGATCCCGTAGAGGCACGAGACCGAAGCGACGATGATCACGTCGTCGCGTTCGAGCAGCGCGCGGGTGGCCGAGTGGCGCATCCGGTCGATCGCCTCGTTCACACTCGATTCCTTCTCGATATAGGTGTCGGAGCGCGGGACATAGGCTTCGGGCTGGTAGTAGTCGTAATAGCTGACGAAATACTCGACCGCGTTGTCCGGGAAGAAGCTCTTGAACTCGCCATAGAGCTGCGCGGCGAGGATCTTGTTGGGCGCGAGGACAAGCGCGGGGCGCTGCAATTCCTCGATCACCTTGGCCATGGTGAAGGTCTTGCCCGAACCGGTGACGCCGAGCAGCGTCTGGGTCTGCTCGTTTTCGCGCGCGCCCGCGACGAGCTCGGCGATCGCGGTCGGCTGGTCACCCGAAGGATCGTAATCCGAGACGAGCTTGAACGGCTTGCCACCGTCCATCTTCTTGGGTCGGCTGGGGCGGTGCGGGGTGAATTCTTCGCCGGTTTCGGGTTCGTCGAGACCACGGCGGATGACGAGTTCGGACATGGGTACTGATATGAGCGCGCCTGCGTCACTTGTGAAGTATCCCTGATTAGCGCTGGGAGGACGCAATAGATTGCCATCAACTCAGAAACATGATTGATTTCTCAGATGATAAGAATGAACAGACAATCACGCAGGCGGAAGAGAATGCGCCGGACCATAGTCATCGAGAAGAGTAGTTTCTGGCAGTACGTAATCGCGTCTGTCATTGTTCCGCTACTCGTTGCGGTGATTGGGTTGATCCAGTGGCCAGCAATCCTTCAGTCAATTATCAGCGCATGGAACGAGCAATATGTTGTTTCTACTACTGCTAAGACGCCCGAACGTCGGGAGCCCCTGACCAGATTGGAGGTAGTTGAGGTCTCAGATGATGAGTTTGAGATTCAATCGAATCCGGGACAGCCGGTGAAGAACGAGATGGCAGAAACAAACCTGCTTGTGAGTGTATCGGTCAACGCCGATCGTGAGAAGCGGACTGTCGCGGCGTTTGGTTATGTAGAGGGCGTGAAGATTGCTAGTGCTATTGCTGTTGATCAAAACGTGCCAAGCGTCCGTTCAGTCTCTGAGAATTCATTTGTTATGTTCGTACCAGCGGGCAACGAGTGGCGAATTGATGCAACTACGGCAGATCGAAATTATGTTCGAGCGTGGCGTACTCGGATATTGACCGAATTCACGCGCAGGGACCTGCAAAGCAACGACAACTGACGCCGGCAATTCAAAGTTTCCCGAAGTATGGCGTGGCGCCGCCGGTTGTGAAGCGCCTCGACGCGATATAGCCTGCGTTCAAACAGAACAGGTCGCATCGAATCGTACAGGCAGAGGAGATGCATGTTGAAGAGCTTGGTTTTGAGCGCGGCGGGCCTTGCGGCGGCCTTCGCAATAGTTGGCGCATCCAGCGGTGATCTCGCCGCGCAGGAATTCGTCGACGAGATGCGGCCACTGCCGGGCCAATATGCAGCCGACATGCGCGTACTCTCGGTCGATATGCCCGACGCGCCACCCGACATGGCGAGCATGATCGGTTCGATGATGAGCCGGAAATTCGAATTCTGCCTGACGCCGGAACAGGTCAAGGAGAATTTCCGGGCAATCCTGAATCGCGGCCAAGATGGCTGCACGTACACCCGCTACAGCGCAACCGGTGGCAAGATCGACGCGGCTCTCACCTGCGAAGGCGATGAAGGGCCGATGACGATGGTGATGTCGGGGACCGGTTCGCCGACTTCTTCCGACGTCACCATGACGATGTCGGGCGATCTGGGGATGGGACCGGGATCGATCACGATGCGGGTCATAAACAAGCGGCTCGGCGATTGTTCTTGATCGCCGCCCACGCGAGAATTCAATTGGAGGGAATACGATAATGAAACGCATTGCATCCATCGCTGCGCTCGGCTTGACGCTGTCGGCCTGCGGCAGCGGCGACGTCACGACCGACGATGCCGACGTCGATAGCGACGGCGAAGTCAGCATCAACGAAGCGGCTGCCGTCGCCGAAGCGAGCGGGATGAAGCCGCTTCCGGGCAAGTATCGCGTCACATCCGATCTTGGCGGGATGAAGACCAATGTCGAATATTGCCTGTCTCAGGAAGAGGCCGATCGCGGCTTTGAAGAGATGATGCAGGAAGGCCAGGAAGGCGATTGCAGTTACGAAAAGTTCGAGCTGGCCGGCAACGATCTCGACGCCGTGCTGGTCTGCAAGACCGACGCTGGCGATATGCGGATGACGATGGCGGGCGAAGTGTCGCCCACGGCATCCGACCTGGAGATCGGCATGAGCGGCAGCATGGGTGGCATGAACGTCGATATGTCGATGAAGGCGCAGCAGGAACGGATCGGCGACTGCGACGAATGAGGGTGTCGATCGCGCTCGCGTTGCCGCTCTGAAAACGCGACCGAATTCCGACAGATCGCGAAACCGTTTGCTTCATCATCCGTTCACGGCTTTGGGATAACGTTACAGTTTGATTGTACTGTTTCGTTATTGTGAAACCTGTTCGGAGAGAATTGGCTGAGTCATGGCAACGCGTGCGCCTATCTTGGATTTGCCGTCGATCGATTGGAGCGACGGGGAATTTGCACGGCGCCTGGCGCTCGCCCGCGAAGAACGTGGCGATGAGGAGCACGGCAAGCCGCACGCGCTGCGATTGCTGGCGGAGCTCGATATCCTTGCCGAACCGGCGCGAAGGATAGTTCGCAACCTGGATATTTCGCGCAGCAAGAACCCTCGAACGGTGATGATCCTGCCAGGCTTCGCGGCGCGTTCGCAAAAGATGCGCTACATGGCGCAGCAGTTCGAGCGTGCCGGGCACGAAGCCAAACGCTGGGGCGTGGAAGGGCGAAATTGGGGCCCGACGCCCGAACGATTTGCGCAGCTCGAAGAACGACTGCTCGAATTGCACGAGCGCAAGGGCGAAAAGGTTGTGCTGCTCGGCTGGAGCCTTGGCGGGCTCTATGCGCGCGAGCTTGCGCATCGCCATTCGCACGCCGTCGCCAAGGTCATCACCATGGGTTCGCCGTTTTCGGGCAGCCCGCGGGCCAATAATGCTTGGCGGGTCTATCAATTCGTCACCGGGCACCCGGTCGATGCGCCACCGGTCGAGTCCGACATCTCCGCCAAGCCTCCGGTCGAAACGGTGGCCTTGTGGAGCCCCAACGACAGTGTAATCGCTCCGCGTTCTGCCGCCGGCCTGCCGGGCGAGCGTGATCGCGCCGTCGCTTTGAGGTGCACGCATATCGGCTTCACCTACGCGCCTGAATCGATCTATGCGGTCCTTGCCGAGTTGGAGCGCGACTAGGGTCTTGTCTCAAGCACTTTCTTTTTGAAATTGCGCGGTTAGAGTGAACCCCCGTCATCCTTTCTCATTCGCGGGGATAAATGGTCGGCGACGAACCGGGGCAACCCAGAAACTTCGATGAAATGTTCGATGCGGACGGACGAACGCGTCCCGCTTATGCCGACTATTGCAGGTGGTACGATCAACAGGAAGGCGGTTGGCTCAATCGCAAGAATGCCGAAGCCGACGACAGTTTCCGCCGCACCGGGATCACGTTCAATGTCTATGGTGAAGACGAGGCCGAAGAACGGTTGATCCCGTTCGACATGGTGCCGCGGATCATCACCGCTAGCGAGTGGCGCAGGCTGACGCGCGGCATCGAGCAGCGGGTTCGGGCGCTCAACAGCTTCCTGTACGACCTGTACCACCGACAGGAGATCATTCGCGCGGGCCGCGTTCCCGAACGCCTGTTCCGGGGCAATGAGGCTTGGCTGCCGCATATGGTCGGCTTCACTCCGCCGGGCGGGATCTACACGCATATCGTCGGCATCGATCTTGTGCGCACCGGCCCGGACGAATTCTTCGTGCTGGAAGACAATGCCCGCACGCCTTCGGGCGTCTCCTACATGCTCGAGAATCGCGAGATCACCAAGCGAGTCCTGCCCGAACTCTTTCACGACCACAGCGTGCAGCCGGTGGACGACTATCCCTCGCGTCTGTACCAGACTCTGGCGACCCTCTCTCCGCGAGATCGCAAGCGTCCCTGCATCGTCGTCCTGACGCCCGGCATCTACAACTCTGCCTACTTCGAGCACTCATTCCTGGCCGAGCGCATGGGCGCGGTGCTGGTCGAAGGCAACGACCTGTTCGTCGGCGACGACGACTGCGTTCACATGCGGACGGTCGACGGCCCACGGCGCGTCGACGTCGTCTACCGACGTATCGACGACACGTTCATCGACCCGGAGGCGTTTCGGCCCGACTCGGTGCTCGGCGTGCCGGGCATCGTGCGGGCGTGGAAAGCCGGTAACGTCGCCATTGCCAACGCGCCCGGCAGTGGCGTCGCGGACGACAAGGTCATCTATGCGTTCGTCGAGAAGATGATCCACTACTACCTCAACGAAAAGCCGCTGATTCGCAGCGTCAAGACCTATCTGTGCATGGATGAGCGGGACCGGGAATACGTGCTCGAGAACCTCGCCTCGCTGGTCGTCAAGCCCGCCAACGAATCCGGCGGCTACGGCATGATGGTCGGCCCGCATGCCAGCAAGGCCACGCACCGCCGCTTCGCGAAGCTGATCGAGGCGAACCCTCGCAACTACATCGCCCAGCCGACGCTGTCTTTGTCCACGGCCCCGACCTACTGCGACGGCGACATCGTGCCGCGTCATCTCGATTTGAGACCGTTCATCCTCCAGGGCCGCGAGTCCTGGGTGACGCCCGGCGGACTCACGCGCGTCGCCATGCAGGAAGGCTCGCTGGTCGTGAACTCCTCGCAGGGGGGCGGCAGCAAGGACACCTGGATCGTGGGTTCGAAGTCATGACGATGCTCAGCAGCGTCGCGGAACGGCTGTACTGGACGGCCCGCTACCTGGAGCGCGCCGAAACGACCGCGCGCCTCACCAACGCCTACACCCAGTTCGTCCTCGACATCCCGCACGGGCTGGAGCCCGGCTGGAAGAGCCTCATCAGCATCATCGACGGCAACGCGGCATTCGAGGCGCGCTTCAAGAACTACACCGAGCGCAACGTGCTCAAGTTCCTCGTGGCCGATGCCGCCAACCCCGGCTCGGTCTGCCACGCCATCAACGCCGCGCGCGAGAACGTCCGTACCACCAGGGACTGCCTGCCGGAGAGCTGCTGGCAGCTGGTCAATGAACTGCACCTGTACGCCCGCGAGTTCGGCGCCACGACCCTGACGCGCCGGCACCGGTTCGAAGTGCTCGGACGCATCATCGCACGCCTGCAGCAGATAACCGGACTGATCCACTCCAGCATGACGCGGGACCAGGCGTACCGGTTCCTGCGCCTCGGCACCTACGTCGAGTGTGCCGACATGACCAGCCGCGTCGTGGATGTCGCGTTCGCCACGTCGTCC
>JASJDE010000198.1 GCA_030065195.1 Erythrobacter sp.
TCGGGATCGGGCGCGAGGTGGAGATAGGTGAACAGGATCTGCCCTTCGCGCAGCTGCACCCATTCGTTCGGCTGCGGTTCCTTGACCTTCACCACCATCTCGGCGCGTGCAAAGACTTCTTCGGCGGTGTCGACAATCTGGGCGCCGATTGCTCGATAATCGTCATCGGTCTTGCTGATACCCATACCGGCCCCGGTCTCGACGATCACCTCATGCCCGGCGGCGACGTACTCGCGCGCGGATTCGGGCGTCAGGCCGACGCGATACTCGTGGTTCTTGATTTCCTTGGGGACGCCGACAAGCATGATTCGCTCCTGCGATGGGGGTTGCCATCCGCTAGACTGTGCGCAACAAAGTTTCAATCGTGAGCAAGCTTGCACTGCGAGTGAATTTGATCTTTGGGTGCGCGCGACTTTCCTACTACCCTATTTTCGTGCGACTGCGAAGGACAGGCGATGCCAGCGAAGGGCGGAAAGACTTGAGCAAGTGTCAACTTCGCTTTTCGGTTTCATCCGTCTGTTCTTGCGGTGAAAAATGGTAAAGCCATCCGTTGAATCAGTGTCGTCTATGTCAACTTCGAACGAGCGAGGAGCCCCCGCATGACCGACTATCCCACCATCAAGATGCTGATCGGAGGCGAGTGGGTCGCGGATGGCGGTGCCGGCACCATGCCTGTGGTCAACCCCGCTACCGAGGCAGTGCTTGGCCAATGCCCCAAGGCTTCGACCGAGCAGTTGGACGCCGCGCTGGCCGTTGCAGATGAAGGCTTTGCGATCTGGAGCCGTACGCCGGGAATCGAACGGTACCGCATATTGCGCCGCGCCGGAGAGCTGTTGCGCGAGCGCGCCCCCGAAATTGCGCGCGTCATCACGGCCGAGATGGGTAAGCCGCATGCGCAGGCATTGCCGGAAGTCTCCGTTTCAGGCGATGTGATCGACTTCCTCGCCGAGGAAGCAAAACGCCAGGGTGGTCGGTTGGTGCCGGTGCGCAGTGCGAGCCTGCTCTCACAGCAGGTGACGCATGAGCCGGTGGGGCCATCGGTGCTGCTCACGCCTTGGAACTTCCCGGTCAATCTTGCGGCGCGAAAGCTTGGTGGAGCTCTAGCGGCCGGTTGCTCTGCGATCCTGAAGCCGGCTGAAGACACGCCTGCCAGCGCGCAATTGCTGGTCGAATGCTTCGTTGATGCTGGGCTTCCCAAGGGTGTGCTCAACCTCGTCTATGGCGATCCCGGTCCGGTGTCCGAACACCTGATCGCCTCGCCGATCACGCGAAAGGTAAGCTTCACCGGGTCGACCGCCGTCGGCAAGCACCTCGGCGCCCTCGCAGCGCAAGGCATGAAGCGCTTCACTCCCGAGCTTGGTGGGCATGCGCCCGTGGTGATCGGTGAAAGCGCCGATTTCGAACGCACGGTTGCGGCTTGCGTCGGAGGAAAGTTCCGCAATGCCGGGCAGGTATGCGTCTCTCCTACGCGTTTCCTCGTAGCGCGCGGAATCTATGACAAGTTCGTCAGCGAATTTGCGGCACAAGCCCAAGCGATCAGGGTCGGCGATGCCGGAGCGGACGAAAGTGTCGAGATGGGTCCGCTCGCGCACGAAAGGCGGGTGGCGGCGATGCAGGCCGTGCTCGACGATCTCGGAGGTGAATCCGGCGAAGTCGTAACCGGAGGTTCGACAGTCGCAAACACGAACGGATTCTTCTTCCAGCCGACGGTCGTCGCCAATCCTGGGCCGGACAGCCGGTTGATGACCGAAGAGCCGTTCGGCCCGATCGCCGGGATCGTCCCATACGATTCGATCGAAGACGCAGTGCTGATCGCGAACTCGCTGCGCTACGGATTGGCGAGCTATGCTTTCACCTCATCGCTGGATGAGAGCGCCTATCTGGGCCGCGCGCTGCGCGCCGGCATGGTGGCGATCAACCACTTTTCCGTCTCGTCTCCCGAAACCCCGTTCGGCGGGATCGGCGACAGCGGATTCGGATCGGAAAGCGGCGAGGAGGGGTATCTCGGCTACACCGAGACCAAGCTGGTCACCGTTGGAAAGGCTGGAATCTAACGCTCAGCGGCGCAGCAGGCGCGAAAAGAACGATCGGCGCATCGGCATCGGACGGATCCGCCCGTAGCGCGCGCGGCGCGATAGCTCGTCGCCGATGCAAACGGTCCGGCCCATTGCGTCCGGTCCGCTCGAAATGATTGTCGGTTTTTCCATGTGTCGCGTCCCCGTTTTCGGGCTTGGCCCGATTCGCGATTCGTTATGCGGGGTGGTTAACAGGGAAACTGTGGAAAACTGAGTCGAAAATGGCGCAATTTTACAATTTTTTGAATTTTTCTGGCGCGGCGCTGCGATTCAGCGATCGGTCCGTCGTGCCCCGGCTTGGCGAACGGCATCCAGAGTCGGGTAACCATTGACCGCCATTAGCAAATCCGCCTCGGCGAGGATCGATCGCAGCACCCATTCGGCGCCACGTGCCCCACCGATTGCCAACCCGTAGGTGTAGGGACGCCCTACCCCGACTGCCGTCGCCCCCAAGGCGAGCGCCTTGACCGCGTCGCTTCCGGAACGGATCCCGCTGTCAAACAGGACCGGAAGTTCGCCCGCCGCCGCAACGACATCGGCGAGGAGATCGATGGTCGCGATCCCGCCGTTTGCCTGCCTTCCGCCATGGTTCGAACAGTAGATTGCGTCCGCGCCGTGATCGACCGCCTTGCGTGCGTCTTCCGGATGACAAATGCCCTTGAGCACGATCGGCAGGTCGGTGACCGACTTGAACCATTCGATATGCTCCCAGGTCAGCACCTGCCCGAAGGTCGCGGCCCAGATCATTATCGCGGTCTGCATGTCCTCTTCGGGAGGCTTGGGCAGGAGTTTCCGAAACTCGGGATCGACCATGTAGTTTTGCAGCACCTTGCCGCGCAGCTGCGGGAAGTTCGATGCGTTGAGATCGCGCGGGCGCCAGCCTGTGACCCAGGTGTCGAGTGTGACGACCAGCGCCTTGTACCCGGCCTTCTCGGCGCGCTTGATCATGCTCTCGGCGACGTCCTTGTTGCGCGAGGTGTAGAGCTGGAACCACGGCGCGGTGTCGCCGCAGGCTTCGTGCACGTCTTCGAGTGGATCGTTGGACAGGGTCGATGCGCAGAAAGGGACGCCGGTCGCCGCCGAAGCCTGCGCCGCCGCGATGTCGCCGTGGCGATCCTGCGAGGCTTCACCGTTCAAACCGATGGGAGCCATGAACAGCGGATTGTCGTATTTCTGTCCGAAGATCTCGATCGACAGATCACGCTCGGCGCAATCGACCATCATGCGCGGGATCATGCCCCAGTGATGGAAAGCCTCGGCGTTCTGGTCCTGCGTGTGCTCGTCGCCGCATCCACCCGCGACGTAGTTCGTCATCATCGGGCCCAACGCTTCGTGCGCACGCTTTTCCAGAGTGGCGAAATCGACCGGGAATTCGGGCAGGATGCCTTGCAGACCGGCATTGTAGATCTCGTTCTGCATCGCGCCGAAATAGCTCATCGGTGTGTCTCTCCCTCACTCGTAGGAATGGAGATTGAGCCGATGAGCGCCGCGCGGGCAAGAGGTTTTGTCGGATCAGCTGACCAGCTTCTGCAATTGGGGTCGCACCTTGAGGAAACGCACGTAGAGCCATTCGAGCACCGCAAGCACCGTCTGATTGCGAGCGATCAGCCCGAGAGTGCGCAGACCGGGAATGGCGCGCCACATCGCGGCAAATGCCGCGGCCCCGCTCAAGACCTCGCTGTCTTCCTCAGCGTGAAAGCGCGCGAGCAATTCGCTTTGGTCCACCGGACAGGACGGGTCGGCGTCTTCGGATACATCCACGAAGTCGATCGCCCCGTTCCGGTCGAGCCGCCGCATCAGGGCAATCTCACGTTGGCACAACGGGCAGGCTCCGTCGAACCAGACTTTGAGCTTGGAGGAGGTTACTTCGGACACACGGGCCCAATGCGCCCTCCCCGCATTCGTTCCGCGACTATTGCTTGATGAACCTCACGGCGGCGCCGCCCGATGACGCGAGTGGCATGGTCATTGCTTCGCCCGCCGTGACTTCGCGGCTTTCGATAACATAGCTGTAGGGATTGGTCTCCCAATGCGCGTCGTCGCCGTCGCGATAGACCTGCGCGAGATAGGTCTCGCCCGGCTCGAGGAAATCGAGCGTCACGGTTACGTCGCGCGCAGTTGCATCGGTGACGGCGCCAAGGAACCAGTCGGTCGTCCCGCGCCCTTGTCGCGCAATCGCGACAAATTCGCCAACCTCGCCTTCGAGAGCAACGCTCTCTTCCCAGTCGGCTGGCACGTCCTTGATGAACTGGAATGCGTCCATCCGCTCCTCGTAATGCTCCGGCAGATCAGCCGCCATCTGCAGCGGCGAATAGAGCACGACGTAGAGCGCCAGCTGCTTCGCCAACGTGGTTTGCGGACGGTTCGACGAATCGCCGCGCTGCATGTCCTCGCGCACCGGCGGTTTTTCGTTGGGCCGCAGGTTGAAGATGCCCGGGGTGAAATCCATCGGACCTGACAGCATCCGAGTATAGGCCAGGATCGAGATATGTTCGGTCGGGTTCGGCGGTGAGCCCCAGGCATTGAATTCCATCCCCCGCGCGCCTTCGCGGGTCATCCAGTTGGGATAGGTCCGACGCAGCCCGGTGTCCTTCACCGGCTCGTGCGCATTGATCGAGATTTTGCGCTTGGCGGCTTCCCTTACCGCGCGCAGGTGATGGTCGACCATGAACTGGCTGTCGTGCCACTCATACTGCTTCACACCGTCGTCGTCATAGCTGACGATGTCGCCGGCATCGGCAACGTAGCCGGTCTTCACCTGCGTCACGCCGACCCGCTCGTAGAGG
This sequence comes from Erythrobacter sp., assembly GCA_030065195.1. GTDB lineage: Bacteria > Pseudomonadota > Alphaproteobacteria > Sphingomonadales > Sphingomonadaceae > Erythrobacter. Next base: position 4,862 of record JASJDE010000198.1, read on the forward strand.
TCGAACGCATCACCCATCTGCGCTTCGTAGTTCGCGACGTTGCCGCTGGTCTCGTGGTGGCCGATGATCCGAACGCCTTTGGACATGGCGTATGCGTTGAGCGCCTCGAGGTCGAAATCTGGGTAGGCCTCGGTGAAATTGAACAGTTCGCCATTGTTGAACCAGTCGCCGTCCCAGCCGATGTTCCAGCCTTCAACGAGTATGCCGTCAAAGCCATGCTCGGCCGCAAAATCGATATAGCGCCTGGTATCCTCGTTGTTGGCGCCGTGGATACCATCATTCCCCCATGTGCGTTCATTGATGTGCATCGCCCACCAAATGCCGACATATTTGCCCGGTTCGACCCAGGAGACATCA
>JASJDE010000199.1 GCA_030065195.1 Erythrobacter sp.
GTATCGATTTGTGGAAATCCCTGCCACGTTCCATCGGACCAATCTTGGTTGCTCGCGTCGGTCCCGATGGACTTTTTCGAAAGTGCGACCGTCGCGGAGCGCAAATCGATGTGGCGGATGCAGAGAAGCTCTGCGCCGACTTGCTTGAAAAAGGGCGCGTTGGTGAACGAGATACCTTTTTCCTTGGCGGAAGAAACGGAATCCTCGGTATCAGCAAGAGATCGATGTCCAAGGGAATGGAGAATGGAACTCGTCCCGGTGGACTGTTCCGGCTTCCCTGGATCGCATCGGTCACGATCGATGAGCGAAGCAATCTCGATTACGAGAAATCGGCAATTCCGGACGAACTTAGATTGACGTTGGACGATGGGGAACTGCAATCCGGTGGCAGTTACCCTTCACGCGCTCTCCGGATGGAGCTCGAAGCAAACGTAAGCGTGGTTCTAGGTGTCGATTCACGCGGCCGTGTCGTTCTTTGCCGGCCTACCAGCACATCGGGTTGGGCGTTCTTCGATTGGGCGGTCTGCCGAGATTCACGTAGATACAGCCGCTTTCGCTTCTCATCGCAGCAACCGGAAGATGCTCCAATTCGCTTCCTGGAGACTTCATTCACCTATCGGCTGAGCGATCCTGACCCGGATTCCTAGTCCTTCTTCGCTCTCGGATGCGCGTCACGATAGTTCTCCAAGAGGGTCGCCGCGTCGACCTTGGTGTAAATCTGCGTCGAGCCCAGGGAAGCGTGGCCGAGCAGTTCCTGCAAGGAACGCAGGTCCGCTCCGGCTCCGAGTAGATGCGTCGCGAATGAATGCCTCAGCGCATGCGGCGTCGCCGTGTCGGGGAGGCCCAAGCTCTTCCGCGCCTTCGCCATCGCCCTTTGGACCATGCCCGGCGAAAGCGGTCCACCCTTTGCGCCGCGAAACAGACTGCTCTTCGGCTCGATTGGCCAGGGGCAGGATCGGGCATAGAGCGACACCGCATCGCGCGTCACCGGAAGGATGGGGACCATGCGCTGTTTGCCTCCTTTTCCCGTGACCTGCAGTACGTCGCCAAGCGGAAGGTCATTTCCAGTGAGCGACAAGGCTTCGGCGATCCGCAGACCGGAGCCATACATGAGTAGCAACACGGCCCTGTCGCGCGCGCCGATCCAGTCCTCCTCGGCGGTACCGTCGACAAGATCGGCGATATTGACGGCGTCGTCGGGCGTCACTGGGCGGGGCAGCCCTTTTTTGAGGCGCGGCCCACGGACGCGCGGAGCCGCCGGGTCGGGATCTCCCGTCTCGGAACGGGCGAATGCAATGAACGCCTTCAGCGCGGATAGTTCGCGTGCGGCGCTCGAATTGGCAAGGCCTTCGGACCGCCGGGCGGCGAGATGGCGGCGAAGGTCTCGCGCTTCGAGCGAAGCCACCTCCGATAGATTGCCCAAGTCGTTGGCCAGGATGAGTCGCTGGGCCGCCGAGCAATATGCTCTCACCGTGTGCGGTGATCGGCGCCGACTTTGCGCGAGGTGCGCTCGCCAGATTTCGAGCATCCCGGTTGCGTTCATGCCGCAACCAGGCTGTTCGGGACCAGTTCTGCCAGCAGGCCGTCGAGAACCGGGCGTCCTTCCGGCGATACACCGAGGCGCGTCCCCTCGTACCAGAGCAGGCCCAATCCGCGATATTGTTCCAGCTTCGGCATTTGGATCAGTTCGCGGCGTGGAATTGCGAAACGCCGCTCAAGCGAATGCAGGTCGACGCCCTCGGTAAGCCTCAACCCCATAAGCAGTGCTTCTGCCGCCTGTTCGGTGTTCGCCAGGACTTGCTGCTCGGCGATCCCGTGCCCTCGCTCATTTACGGCAGTGAGATAGTTTTCCGGCTTTCTGTGCCGAGTCGTCGCAAAACCGCCGCGACGACCATGCGCCCCGGGACCGATCCCGGAATAATCCTGATATCGCCAGTAAGTGAGGTTGTGGCGGCTTTCTTCGCCCGGCCTCGCATGGTTGCTGGTCTCATACGCAGGAAGGCCCGCTTCTTCAGTCAGTTCCTGGGTAAGACCGAAAAGTTCGGCTGCCGCATCATCGTTGAGCGGCTCGAATCTGCCATGTCGCACATCTGTCGCGAAACGCGTGCCCGGCTCGATGGTCAGTTGATAAAGCGAAAGATGCGACGTCCCGAATCCTAGCGCGCGAGTAAGGTGATCTCGCCATTGCTTCGGAGATTGGCCGGGCACGGCGTAAATCAGGTCGGCATTGACGCGCTCGAAGCTCTTCTGTGCCGTTTCGAGGGCCTTCAGAGCTTCTATGCTTCCATGCAGGCGCCCCAGCCACATGAGCGTTTCATCATCGAGCGACTGGATTCCTAGCGAGACGCGATTGATCCCTGCCTTGGCCAATCCGGCAAAGTTTGCGGCTTCGACCGAGGAGGGATTGGCTTCGAGCGTTATTTCGATTTCGGGTGTAAGCCCCCACAATCTATCGGCTTCTTCGAGAAGGTTGGCGACCAGTGCAGGCGGCATCAGCGAAGGCGTTCCACCCCCGAAGAAGATCGAGGTCAGAGCCTCGTCTGCGGCAGCGTCCGCTTCTGCGCGCAGATCCTGGATCAGCGCATCCTGCCATGCCTCAAGGTCCACGCTCTCGCGAACATGCGAGTTGAAGTCGCAATAGGGGCATTTCTTCTCACAGAAAGGCCAATGGATGTAGAGCGCTCGAGCCACGCTGCTTTTCAGGCTTTCTTAAAGGCTGAGAGTCAAGGGTGAGCTATGGGTTTTTGGGTCAAATCCGCCGGTGTCGGTACCGTCATAGCGGCTTTCACGCTTCCGCTCGGCATCGTGCATTCGCGCGACGATACGGCAGAAGCGGTGTGGCTCGCCGCGCACAATGCCGAGCGCGCGGAATTCGGCAGTCGGCCGCTGGAATGGAATGGAGAGCTTGCCCAAGATGCCCGCAGATGGGCTCGGAAACTCGCACGCGAAGGCCGCATTCGGCATGCGCCGATCGACGCGCGGGAGGGACAGGGCGAGAACCTGTGGATGGGCACTCGCGGCTATTTCCGGCCCGAGCAAATGATCGACAGTTTTGCGTCGGAGAAACGGCACTTTCGTTCCGGCACGTTCCCGCAAGTTTCTTCCACCGGCAACTGGGCCGATGTCGGGCATTACACCCAGATTGTCTGGCGCGACACCCGCAAGGTGGGGTGCGCACTGGAGCAAGGGCGACAATTCGACGTGCTGGTTTGCCGCTACTGGCCGGCAGGCAATGTCATTGGCACGCGGATCGCGCCGCAAGCGCAGCTCGCCAGTCGCTAGCTCTCGAACTGGTCGGCAACCAATTTTGCGAAAGCATCGGCCCGGTGGCTGATTGCATGCTTTTCCTCGGGGTCGATCTCGGCAAAGGTTTTATCGCGTCCCAAAGGTACAAAGACAGGGTCGTAGCCGAATCCGAGCGTCCCGCGCGGCGGCCAAGTCAGCGACCCGGGGCACTTGCCTTCGTAAATCGCGTGCTCACCATCGGGCCAGGCAATTGCCAACACGCAATGAAATGCTCCGCCGCGTTCGACATCGGCGCTGAGCCGTTGGAGCATCCCTTCCACCTTGCCCATCGCCATATACCAATCGCGACCGGGCTCGCCTTCGAACCATTGTCGTTCGGCCCAGTCGGCGGTGTAGACGCCCGGACGGCCATCCAGTGCGTCGACGCTGAGACCGCTATCGTCGGCAAGAGCGACAATACCCGAAGCTTCGGCAGCCGAACGGGCTTTAATTAGGGCATTCTCGACAAAAGTGGTCCCGGTCTCTGCCGGTTCCGGAAGACCGAGCGAGCCGGCCGAAATGCACTTCAAGCCAAACGGACCGAGCAACGCCGATATCTCTTTTAGCTTGCCCGAATTGTGGGTGGCGATGACCAGCGAACCGCCGCCGAGCTTGCGGGTCACTTCACCGCATCCAGCTGCGCTGCGAAGATTCCGTCGCAACCAATTCTGGCAAGGCGCAATAACCGCAGCAGGCCCTCTTCGTCGTAGGTAGCACCCTCGGCCGTGGCCTGTACTTCTGCAATTTGACCGCCTGTCAGGAGCACGAAATTGGCATCCGCATCGGCGCTTGAGTCTTCGTCATAATCGAGGTCGAGAACCGGAGTGCCTTGGAAGATACCGCAAGATATGGCTCCGACCTGGGCTGTAATGGGATCGTCCTTGATGGCGCCGGACGCCATCAGGCCGTTGATCGCCAAACGAAGGGCCACCCAAGCACCGGAAATTGACGCCGTTCGCGTGCCCCCATCAGCCTGAATCACATCGCAATCGAGCGTGATTTGTCGTTCTCCGAGTTTTTCGAGATCGACAACCGCGCGCAGGCTTCGACCGATCAATCGCTGGATTTCCTGAGTGCGGCCCGATTGCTTCCCGCGAGCGGCTTCGCGGCTGCCGCGCGTATGTGTCGCCCGCGGTAGCATCGAGTATTCGCCTGTAACCCAACCTTCGCCCTTACCACGGAGCCATGGCGGGATTCTCTCTTCGACGCTCGCCGTGCAAAGCACTCGGGTATCGCCAAAGCTTATGAGGCAAGAGCCCTCGGCATGCTTGGTGAAAGCGGTTTCAATCGAAATGGCGCGCATTTCGTCGGGCGCACGTCCTGAAGGGCGCATTGTCGGTTCCTGTCTTTACGATTCGCTGTTGCGAGCCGTGTGGCTGGGAACAGACGAGCCCGCAAGGCTTGGCGAACACTCTACAGGCGCTAAGTTGGTACTATGACGTCGCCGCCCATTTCCGAATTGACCGAACGCGCGCGGGAGATTTTTCGCCGCGTTGTGGAAGGATACATCGATAGCGGCCAGCCCGTAGGATCCAAAACGCTCGCGACCGAAGGTACATTGAACCTTTCGCCGGCTTCGATCCGGTCGGTTCTGGCTGATCTCGAGGCACTGGGATTGCTCGCCGCGCCCCATACCAGCGCCGGTCGCATGCCGACGGATGCGGGACTGCGCATATTCGTCGACGGCATGATGCGCGTTGCCGAACCGACCGACGATGAACGCGCGCAGATCGAATCCCGCCTGAATGAGTCCGGACCCGTGGAACAGGCACTGCATCAGGCGGGATTCGATCTGCGCGCGTTCATCGTCGGTCGGTTCGGCAACGCGCATCATGCCGTCGACGAATATGCGCAGTCCCGCATCCGTCGGCATGCGACCGGCGCTGGTATGGGGC
>JASJDE010000036.1 GCA_030065195.1 Erythrobacter sp.
GCGACCAACAATCGCATCGAAATCCAATCGGCCCCCAGTCTCTTGCGATATGGCGGAGAATTCGATGTCCAGCTCGACCGCGCGGCCACAAACGTTGCTCGTGCCGCCGTCATTCGCAATGGCTCAGTCACGCATTCAACCGACAATGACCAGCGCTATATTGGTCTGGAAATCGTTTCGCGGAGCGGGAATACAATCCGCTTGAAGGCACCGCCGAACGGCAATGTAGCGCCTCCGGGCTACTACATGCTGTGGCTGGTGGATACCGCCGGCGATCCCTGCGAGTTGGCGCCTTTTGTGCGAATGGCACATTTGTCGTGCCGAGTGATCGCCGATCGCAGCAGCTTTTCGGAAGAAGAAGTGCAGGCCCTGGGTGGGGGGACCAATGCCAATTTCTCCAAGGCTCTGTATGTGGATTTTGACGGCTTCCTGAATTCCGAGCTTCAGGGAAATCCGAGTTTCGCTCTGAAATGGACCGACGGGACGGATGTCCCGACCGATCAAATCACGCTGCAATTCGCAGGTCGGCAAACGGAAGCCAATCCGCCACATCCCGATATTCCGACCCGGATTACCTATGCGTTCGACGTGGTATTCCCGGACATGGATGCCTTCACCGGCTGGATCGACCGGAAAGACTTCACCGTCGAGTTTGATTTGGGGGGACACAAATGTTCGGCCCGTATCAAATTGATGAAGTCTGCAAATCCTTACATGATCGATGTCGAACCAGGGGGGAACAACCCGAGCTGGCTTTCTACCGATGTCAGGGTTTTCAAGATCCGCCCCGGTCAGACCAAGTACGGGGGCTCGTTCCCATCGTCTCCGTCAGCCAATTCTCCGTACACCTTCATTCGCGGCCTGATTGACCGATTGAACAACGGTACACAGAGCTTTTCCGCTCTGCCGACCGGAGGCGAGGAAGCCACGCTGGATGGCGCATATATGGGCGGCGTGCCGCTCCAGCCGACATTCAACTTTGCCGTGGCCAGAGTACGCTACCGTGCCACCACAAGCACTGCGCAGAATGTTCGTTGCTTCTTCAGAATGTGCAACGTCTCAACGACTGGCCTCGCATTCAACACAGCCACGGTTTACAATTCAACCGGCGCACCGGATCCGGTTCCGCTGCTAGGTGTTGCCGGTGGGCAGATAGTCTCGATTCCGTTCGTGAATGAACCGCGAATTGCAAGCGTCACAGGGCAGGCCGGAGCGACAGGACTCGACAGCCAGCCTCTCAACGCCACTTATGACATCCAGGATATCACTCCGGCCAGCTCCGGTGCCGAGGTCACAGTCCATTTCGGTGTCTACCTGGATATCAACCAGCCCGTGAAAAGGTTTCCGATCAATCCTAGCGGCGACGGTCCTTTCCCAGAGGCCTCGTCGCTGCCTATTCGTGATCTGATACGCAGCTGGCACAGTTGCATGGTCGCGGAAATCTGGATCGACGGGGACGCGACGGAGCCCGATTCGACGCCATCCACAAGCGACAATCTGTCACAAAGGAATCTTGCGATCGTGGGGCTTGAAAACCCCGGGAAGTCCGCTTCGCGGACGGCTATGCACACCTTTGAATTGTCTCCTTCAAGCCTTCGCAAGGGGGAGGTGTTCATAAACCCAACCCTGCCGGGTGGTCAGCGCATAGCGGCGGCCAATCAGCGGATCTTCCACTTTCCCGATGAACTCTACTTCGATTGGCACAATCTTCCCGACGACGCGGAAGTCACGTTGTACTTCTCGGATTTCGATACGGAAGATCTCCAAGCGCTGCTCAGTTCAAGGATTTCCGCTCCCGCTTTTGAGATTCTCGATAGCAACACCGTCCGGTTCAAAATTGGCGATTGTGCTTGGCTGCCTCTACCGGGCGAACGCCAAGTGCGTGTTCCGGCACTGATGTCGGTCGCGCTCCCGGACGGGATTGTCGAAGGCCAGACTTACAAGGCAACCGTTCGACAAGTCGATGGGCGGACCAACCGGATCATTGGGAGCTTCACGCTCGAAATGCCGGTTTCCAAGGCTTCGTTTCTGCTCCCGGAAGCAAAGCGGCAATCGTCCTTCATGAGCCATATTCTTACGACGCTCGACACATCGGACAGATGGCGCCCGCTGATCGAACGGTTGGTAATGCACCTCGACGCCCGCATCGATGCGCTGGGTGGAGATTCCGGCAAAGTCCGGCCCAATCCGGATGGTACGGGCGAACACTACCGGCCCAGTGACTGGATGCCAGGCGATGCATTCCCGCCGGGAGGTTTTCACTCGGAGGATCCATGCGGCGATCCTCGACCAGTGCCTTGCAAGGACGACGACCTGACCGGTGACGAGGACCGTTGTCCGATTTGGCCTGCCTGGGTTGTTGCCTTGCTCTTCGCACTGGCGCTGATCACCCTCGGTGTCGCGGCGCCTGCAGTGGCTCTGACGGTTCTTGGCCTGGCAATAGTCGGCCTGGGTTGGGTGGCCTACTGGATCGCAAAGAGATGCAAGGGGTGCGCAACATGCCGATTCCTCCAGGGGATGATCCTCGGCTGTGTTGCCGGAACCGGTGTTCTGGCGATCGGCTCCATCCTCGATCCCGGCTCTATCAGGCCATTGGCGCTCGTTTTGGCCAGTGTCGGTGCGATCGGAAGCTGTGTAGCGGCCTATTTGCTGGACTGTTTCCGAATCCGATGTGACTGACAGGCCAATTCGGCGGCTTTGATAGGCGAGCGCAAAACTTCGTCCAGTCAGCAGTTTCCAGGTCGATGGCAGCGTATCCTAGCCGAACTCCGAAATTGAAGGGTTTGAATCGATCGATGAGACCGATCCGTTCGGTGTCGCGCCCGGAACAGTAATCGTGGCCCCTACGCCGGCGGGTGTGATCAAGGATGCGGATGGGACACCGAATGAGATCACCAGCGCTTGAGCAGAAGGTGGCGGAGACGGAGGGATTCGAACCCTCGATACCCGTAGTAGGTATGGTTCCTTAGCAGGGAACTGGTTTCAGCCACTCACCCACGTCTCCGCATCGCACGATTGATGCGAGCCGCGCGCTATAAGCCGCAGAAACGTCAGCGGCAAGGTCCGAACCCACAAAAATGCGGCCAAGTCTTGGCATGGTGACCACCCAAAATCCCCCTGCCGTCCGGCAATTCCGCTCGGGATGATTCGCTTCATCGTATTTTCGATTCGCTTTGCCGCCCGGCGATTGCCCAAATCGTCGCGAAAGACTCTCCTTGCGGTGCAAAGTTGCGGCCAAAGGTCTTTGACGACTGCACCAGAAGGACTGTGATCGATATGAGCATTCGGAGATGGACGAGAGGTCCGGTTGGCTTGGCGCTCGCCGCTATCGGGGCGATGGGAGTTCTGATCGCTCCGGCCCACGCGCAGGATGTCGAGAGTTTCGATCCCGATGAAGTGTATCAGCCCGTCGAGCCTGGCATTTCCGGCTCCGGTGCTTCCGATACGGGTGGGATCGACGCCGATCTGGTGGGGCCCCAAGCACCCAGCGCCATCGAGCCCCAATCGGTCGCCGACTGGGGCGAGCCGATCCGCGTCCCGGCGAACCAGGGCGAAGAGCTGGAAGTTGTCATAGGCACCGATACCGGGTTCGATCGCGAGTTTGCCGACTACTCGTACTATTCGAACGCCGAAGGGAGCGACATTGCGGCGGTCGATGCAGCGGCCCCCGATGGCCTTCCCGCGAACGGCGATATCGCTGCCGCAAACACGACGACCTATGGTGAGGACGACCTGATCGGCGCCGCCGAAGGGGTCTTCGGCAAAGGTGCCGAAGGTCTTGCGGGACTCATTCAGGATTTGTTGAAGGAGCAGGGCGAACCCAACGGCTACATCGTCGGGCGCGAAGCAGGCGGTGCCTTCATATTTGGCGCACGCTACGGCTCGGGCACTCTCCATCACAAGATCGAGGGCGAGCGCAAGGTCTATTGGACCGGCCCTTCGATCGGATTCGATGCCGGAGCCAATGCGGCCAATTCCTTCGTACTGGTCTACAATCTTTACGATAGCGAAGAGCTGTTCGAGCGCTTCCCCGCCGGGGAAGGTCAGGCCTATCTCGTCGGTGGAATGCACGTCAGCTACATGCGCAAAGGCGACGTCGTGCTGATCCCGGTCCGTGTCGGCGCTGGGCTGCGGCTCGGCGTGAATGCCGGCTACATGAAGTTTTCCAAGAAGCAGCGCTGGCTGCCCTTCTGAGGTCGCTCTGAGGAAGGTCGCGACTGCCAAAAGGCGGCGCGAAGACAGAACGGATGAAATTGCGGTTGCGGCGCGTCCGCGCGCACGGCATTGCTCGCGCATCATGCTCAACCGACTCGAAGCCCAGGCGCCCGATGCGCTGCTCGCCCTGATCAAGCTCCACGCGGCGGACGAACGCCCCGACAAGATCGACCTTGGCGTCGGCGTCTATCGCACTGGACAGGGCGACACGCCAGTCTTCAGCGCAATCAAGGCGGCTGAACAGCAACTGGTCGATCGTCAGGATTCCAAGAGCTATCTCGGCCCGGAAGGCGATATGGGCTTCGTCAACAGGCTGATGCCCTATATCTTCGGCGCGGACGCGACCATGGGCGGGCGCATTGCGGGGATGCAAACGCCCGGAGGGACCGGTGCGGTGCGGCTGGCGCTGGCACTGGCGCAAAAGGCAGGAATGACGCGACTGCATATGGGCGTGCCGAGTTGGCCCAACCACGCACAAATCCTCAATGATCTTGCACTCGAAACCGTGACTTTCGCCCATGCCAACGCGGATGGCACGGCGAATATCGAGGCGGTGCTTGACGTTGTTCGCAGAGCAGGACCGAACGAAGGCGTGCTGCTCCACGGCTGTTGCCACAACCCGACCGGGATCGACTATTCTGACGAAGAGTGGGACGCGATCGGCGACGCGTTTGTCGAAAGCGGAACCTTCCCGATCATCGACACTGCCTATCAGGGGCTCGGCCACGGACTGGAAGAGGACGCGGCCGGCCTGCGCAGCGTACTCGCCAAGGTGCCCGAAGCTTTCATCTGCTACAGTTGCGACAAGAATTTCGGGATGTATCGCGATCGGGTGGGCGCATTCTACGTCCTCGCCGACGGGCAGGAGACGCTCGACACGGCGTTTTCCAACGCCAACGCGCTGGCCCGCGCAAGCTGGTCGATGCCGCCCGATCACGGTGCGGCGGCGATCCGGTTGATCCTTCGCGATGATGAACTGACGAAGATGTGGCTCGACGAGCTCGATACGATGAGAAGCCGGATGCGCGAGGTGCGGAGCACACTCGCGGAGGCCGGCATGGCGGGTGGCGTCGACCTTACGCCGCTGGGTAGGCAGAACGGATTGTTCTCGATGCTGCCGGTGTCGAAAGAGCAGGTCGTTCAGCTGCGTGAGGAGCATGGAATCTACATGGCCGGATCGGGTCGGATCAACATTGCCGGACTGACCGCAGGCAATATCGAGAAGTTCGTCGCTTCGCTGGCGGCCGTAACCGGCTGATGGATGCAAAGTTGACAGAATTGACACTGCGTCGCTCGGCAATCTGATCGATAAGGCCCTGCTGCAAAATCGAAAATTGCCATGAGGCGAAGTTGACACTTCTCCCAATTGTCTTCGCTCCTGACGTGCGGGAAGAACAAGACGCGAGACCGGCATAAGGGCAGCTAGGCATGGTTCGGTCGAGTAGGAAAGGCGAAATTGAGATGGCGTCAGCAGAACCCGACCGGCAAGCCGAACCGCTCGACCGCCAGCCCACGCTCGAAAGCGAAAGGGTGCACCTTCGACCGCTCGGGGAAGCCGATTGGGACGCCCTGTTCGCGATCGCGAGCGATCCGGGCATCTGGGAACAGCATCCAATGCACGATCGCTGGCGCGAAGACGTGTTCCGGGTGTTCTTCGACGATGCGTTGGAGAAGGGCGGCGCATTGGCAGTGATCGACCCAAATTCGAGCGAGGTGATCGGCTCAACCCGCTTTCAGGATTACCAACCGGAAGAAGGCGGCTCGGTCGAAATCGGCTGGACATTCCTGGCGCGCAAATACTGGGGCAGGGGTATCAACCCCGAGATGAAGCGAATGATGTTGAGCCATGCCTTCAAGAGCGTGGAACGGGTCGATTTTCGGGTCGGTGAAACCAACTATCGCTCTCGAATTGCGCTTGAGAAAATTGGGGCCGTTCGCACCGATCGGACCGAATTGGCTCGCTACGATGGCAAGCGCGTACTGCATTTGGTTTATGCGATCGCGCGGGACGAATTCTCCGCGGGACCGTTGGCCCGTTAGCTTGTCTGAGTTGCGAGCCCTTGCATTCGCTTGAGGTAGCGCGCCAGCACGTCAATCTCGAGATTGACCTGATCACCCACTGCCAACTCGCCCAAGGTCGTCACCGCGCCGGTGTGCGGGATGATGTTGAGAGCGAAATCGCACATGCCGTCCGGTCGATCGCGGACGTCGTTGACCGTCAAGGAGACGCCATCGATTGTTATCGAGCCTTTTTCCGCGATGAATGGTGACATTTCGGCGCGCGCCCGGATAGCGATTCGCCAGCTGTCGCCTTCGGCTTTCGCCATTACCACTTCGCCGATCGAATCGACATGGCCGGTGACGATATGTCCGCCGAGTTCGTCGCCGAGCCGTAGCGAAGGCTCAATGTTGAGCTTGCGGCCCCGCTCCCACATGCCCGGCACGGTTCTCCGAACACTCTCCGCCGAAATATCCACGTCGAACCACGCGTCACCCTTGTCTCCGCCACGATCGACAACGGTCAGGCAAACGCCTGAGCAAGCGATCGAAGCGCCTATATCGATCTTTGCGGGATCAAGCGGAGCGGCAATACGCGCGCGCAGGTCGCCGCGCTGCTCGGTGTTGGTGATGGTTCCGATGGCGGTCACGATACCGGTGAACATGCGCGTATCTCCTATCGCGTCCGCAGATAGGACGCGAACGTGTCGCTGCCAAGCTGCCGTCGCTCGCACAATTGCCAGCGAGAATGCGCTCCCGCGAGATCGTCAAGCCCAATGCCACTCAGACCGCGGAGACCGTCGCCAATCAGGATCGGGGCGGTGTAGATGTGCAATTCATCGACGAGATCCGTCTTGAGAAAGCTGGCCGCAGTTTCTGCGCCGCCCTCGACATAAAGATACTGCACGTCACCCATCTCTGCGATTTGTTCCGGGCGGTTTATGATTGAAACGTCATCCGGCTTCACCCCGCGCGTAAGCAGAAAGCGCCGGGGGCTGCGGCTTTCGAGGCCAGGCAAGCGAACGTCGAGACGTGGGCGATCCGAACGCCAGGTGGCTCCCCCGACAAGTATGGCATCGTGTCGTGCACGGTGGGCGTGGACATGCGCGCGTGCGACTTCGCCCGTGATCCATTGGCTTGATCCATCTGCCAGCGCAATGCAGCCATCGAGCGACATCGCGAGCTTCAGCGTTACGGAAGGGCGCCGGTTCTGTCTGACCGCCAGATATCCTCGCAGGCTCGCAGCCGACGCCTCGTCCTCAAGCAAGTCGACCGCGATCCCGGCGCGTTTCAACATGGAAATCCCCTTGCCGGCCGTTCGCGGGTCGGGATCAGTCTGTCCGATAACCACTCGAGACGGGCGCGCCTCGCACAGCAGCTTGGCGCAGGCCGGGCCGCGATCGGAATCATGGGCACAGGGTTCGAGAGTGACATAGAGTGTCGCGCCCCGCGCTTGACCTTCGGCAAGCCCGGCGAGAGCGTGTGCCTCTGCGTGGGGGCGCCCGCTTTGCTGGGTCCATCCTCTGGCGACGACATGACCATCCCGAACCATCAATGCTGCAACGCCGGGATTGGGGTGTGACAAGGGACGGGCGCGTGCGGCCAAGCGCGCCGCCGCGGCCATCCAGGATTGGTCGCCGGGAGCGTGGGCGCCTATGGGGCGCTGCCTTCTTCGCCAGTGTTGCCTTCCGGAGCCTGTCCTGCGTCGGCCTGGCGACCGAACATTTCTTCGCGCCGCGCTTCTTCCTCTGCTTCTCGAGCTGCTCGCTCGGCGTCGGCACGCGCTTCGATCGCATCGACGTCCATGCCCGTCGCTGCACCAAGGGCCTTATAGAGATCGCGCTTGCGCTGGGCGAGGTCCTCCTCGGCCTGTTCGCGCAGTTCCTTCACCTCCTGGTTTTCAAGGTTGGTGGCGACGATTTCTTCGTCGGTGCGGTTCGGATCGAAGGTCGTGATGTACGTGATCGAAGGGCGGTCCGGTGTTTTGTAGACGGTCTCCGTCGACAGCCAGTAGAAGATCACCGCGAACGGCAGAGAGGAAGCGATTAGCATCGGCCAGCGATAGGGATTGGGTTTCCGGAATTCGTTCCAGAAATCCTTGATCCCCGGCTTGGGGTTGAATCGTGAGTTCGAGAGCCTCGACATCTTCACGAATATAGGCGCAGGGCGCTGGCGATGCCAGCCCGCTTGTGTTCCGGTGCTTCGGACTACGGATATTCGACGCTGATCGGCACTCTACCGCGGAGCCTTCCTGCACCGTCCGTGTTGGCCTCGATAACCAGCGTGCCGGAAAAGCTGAACTCCAACCGTCCATCGATATCGAGTTGGGGGAGTGCCGGAAGGTTGGTAACGAGATCGCGCATGATGGCCTGACCGCCTGTAACGTCGCGCATGGCCACCTGCGTTGGCAGATCGACCCTGACTTCCTCCAGCGGTGCACCGGTGATCACGGCACGACCTGAAACCGAAACGCCGCCCAGATCGTCGATATCGCCGATCAGGCGCTTTTCGCCCGTATCGAGATCTAGCAGAACGCGACCCTCGCCGCTGCCGAGCAGGACCAGGCGTCCGAAATCGACATCGCTTTCGATCGTGATCTGGAGTGTCTGGCAATTGCGACCATTGTTGCGGTCCGGCTTCTGATTGCCGTTGCCCCGGCATCCGGGAGGAAGATCGCAATTCTCGCACGCGCCCTGCGCCCATGCCGGAGTCGGTGCGGGAACGGAAAGGCTGAAGGCAGCCGCAACCATGGCAGCGCGAATGAACATGACCGCTTCCTAAGCGATCAGGGTTAACGAAAGGCTACGTATTCGGCGCAGGAGCCCTGAAGCTCAACCAAAGCTCGCATAGAGCGAGCGCCCGTGCTGCTTCAGCCAACGATCGGCTGTCGAGATATCGTGCTCGTAGATGTCGCCGAGCAACGAATGAAACGCGGGGCTGTGATCGAAATGGACGAGATGGGCGACTTCGTGGGCGACCACGGAGCGGCGCACATGATCGGGTGCCTGCACCAATCGCCAGTTGATGCGGATCCGAGCCCGGTCGGAACAGCTGCCCCAGCGCTTTTGTGCGCGTGAGAGCGCCACTGGAACAGGATCGAGCCGCGCGGCCCGCGTGTAGTCGCGCATATCCTTCTCGAACAGCGCGACCGCTTCGCTCTCGAGCCAACGCTTCACGCGGGCAGCAAAGCTGTTTCGCGCGCCGCCCAGGATCAGCGACCTGTCATCCAGCTTTGGCTGCCGCGGAGCCGTATCGTCCCATTTCAGTGCCAAGGTTTCGCCGCGATACAGCACGTCCCCGCCGGGCTCCGGCGCGGCTCGGCGAGGAATTCGAGCGTGCTGCGCTGCGAGCCATTCGCTGCGTGTGTGAGCAAAGGCAATCGCTTCGTTGGCGTTGGCCCATGCGGGAAGGGTAATCTGGACCGACTTCCCGTCTGGAGCGAGACGCAAGGTTAGACGTTTTGCCCTGGGATGGCGGCGCAGGACGATCGGAACAGTCTCGCCGCCTAATTCGATCATGGGATCGATTGCGGCGCGTTTGAGCCAATCGATCATGCCGGCTCATTCCCGCTTGGCTCTTCATTCAAAACGGCAACCTTGGGCGCTCCCCAATCGACGATGTGGTGTTCCAGTGGACCGGCTTCGGTTTCGCTGACCACGCGCCCGGCGACAGATACGCCGGCGCGCTTCACCGCTTCTCTGTCGCCGCTGATCAAATAGTGCCAGTTGGGAAGCGAACGTCCAGCCGCGCGTCGGCGGTAGGCACAGCTGGATGGAAGCCAGGGCACCTCTTCGACGATTGCCAGCGTCAGTCGCAGGCAATCGGGCACGAAGGCTTTGCGATTGCGGTAGTCGCAGCACTGGGCGGTTTCCGTGTCGAGCAGCTTGCATGCCACATTGGTGTCTTCGATTTCGCCGGTATCTGCGTCCTCAATCTTGTGCAGGCAGCATCGTCCGCAGCCATCGCACAAGGCCTCCCACTCGGTTCGGTTCAGCTCCGCCAAGGGGAGCTCCCAGAATCGATCTCTCAACTCATCCATTTTTCGATTTCGGCTGCGACCGCCTCTGCGCCCTTGTCGGTTGGCAAAGTGGCGAGCGGATTTCCTGTGGGACCGAAAAGATAGACAATGTTCGAATGGTTCATCAAGTATGTGCCGTCGGGCGTGTCTTCACCGCGTTCGTAATAGACCCTGAAGGCATCCGCTGCCGCCTTGATCTGTTCCGGCGTGCCGGTGAGGCCGACAATGTTGTCGCCAAACGCGCTGGTGAACTCGCCGACTATCTCGGGTGTGTCGCGTTCAGGATCGATCGAGATGAAGATCGGCTGGATCTTCGCCGCCATTTCCGGCTGCTCTTCGCCCAGCTTCTTCAGACCCTGAGCCATGCGCTGCATGTCGGTCGGGCAGATATCGGGGCAATAGGTAAAGCCGAAATAGACGATCCGGTACTGTCCGGCGAAATCGCCCCAGCGCACGGTCTCCCCGGTGCTGCTTGTCAGTTCGAACTCGCCGCCAATCGATGCTCCTGCAAGCGGAGGCTCGACAGGTGGACCGGTTTCCTCCGCACCGGTGCATGCTACCATCGCGCAAGCCGCAATGGCTGCGACCAAATGGCGGAATCTTTGTGAAGGCTTGGCGGGTTGGTTCATGCTCTGCTAACTGGCCCTATATCAACGACGAGGCGAGTGTGCTCGCTGTGGGGCCTCTCCATTTTGGTGTGGCAGGAAATTCGAAAGGATCAAAGCGTGGGGCGTGTCGTTTTGCGCAAGTTAGGAATGGCTGCGGCAATTGCCAGTGCGAGTCTGGCAAGCCTTGTTGGACTGGGTGCAATCGCCCCGGTGAACGCGCAGGTCTATTCCAAGGGCTACGAGTTTCTCGAAGCGGTGGAAGACCGAGACGGCGATACCGCCACCGATATGCTCAACGAGCCCGGGACTACGGTGGTCAACACGCGCGATCTGACGAGTGGCGACACCGGTCTTCATATCGTCACGGCCCGTCGCGACGTGTTGTGGGTTCGATTCCTGCTGCAACGCGGCGCCGATCCGAACATTCGCAACAAGAAGGGCCAAACGCCCTTACAGCTTGCCACTTCGCTGGGTTTTGTCGACGGCGTGGAGGAGCTGATCAAGCGCGGGGCGCAGGTCAACGTTACCGACCTGACCGGCGAAACGCCTCTGATGTCGGCGGTGCACCAACGCAACATCGCGCTGATCTCTCGGCTGCTCAAGGAAGGGGCGGACCCCGACCAGAACGACAATTCGGGGCGTTCGGCACGCGACTACGTTGCGCTGATGTCGAGCAACGAACAGATCGTCCGCGAATTCGAGGCTGCAGACGCCGAACGCGAGGCCAAGGGAACCACAGAGCAATACGGGCCTTCTTTCTGACATGAGCACGGAAAGCCGAGAATTCGCCGATATGACATTGGATGAGCTGCGGATCGCGCTGGCGCCGGACATTGCTGCGTCTGCGATCTTCGATGGCTGGAACGAAACCGCGCTAACAACCGCCGCCGACATGGCCGGTGCCGATCCGGATGTGGCCAAGCTCGCCTTCCCCGACAAGCCGCTTAACGGCAGGGCGATGGACATGATCGACGCATGGATCCAGAGCGTCGATCGGGCAATGGAAGCGGACTGGCCGAAGGAAAAGCTTGCCGAGCTGAAGATCCGCGAACGCATTCGCACGCTGGTCGCGTATCGGCTCGAAGCGGTTACCGAGATCGACGAAGCTGTACGCCGCGCCATGGCAGTTATGGCGATGCCGCAGAATGTCGGGCGCGCGATGCAGATTGGCTGGCGCTCGGCGGACCTGATGTGGCGGCTCGCTGGCGACACCGCGACTGATTACAATCATTATACCAAGCGCACGATCCTTGCCGGTATCTACAGCGCAACGCTTGCGGTGTTCGTCAATGATGACAGCGAAGGCAAGGCAAGGACATATGAATTTCTAGACCGCCGGATCGATGGCGTGATGAGATTCGAAAAGGCAAAGGCCAAGCTGCTCAATCCCGACCGCGAATTGCCGAGCCTGACGCGGTTTCTCGGACGCCTCCGCTACCCAAGCCGTTAGACGACGGCCGCCCGAACTACGTATTTACCACCATAATGGAGGTGGAAAAGCGGCTCTCCGGGTCGCTTCGCGTTTCTGCGTGTCCTATGACGATGCGGAGAATCGCGTGCCCGGTGGCCCGCGCAAGAATTCAAGACGGGAAGGACAACTGAATGGCGGGTTCGCTCAATAAGGTCATGCTGATCGGCAATCTCGGGGCGGATCCCGAAATACGCAGCTTCCAGAACGGCGGACGGGTCGCGAACCTTCGGATCGCCACGAGCGAGACGTGGAAGGATCGCAACACCGGGGAGCGACAGGAACGTACCGAATGGCATACAGTGGCCATCTTCTCCGAAGGCCTCGTCAATGTCTGCGAAAATTACCTGAAAAAGGGCTCGAAGGTATTCGTCGAAGGCCAACTCCAGACCCGCAAATGGCAGGACCAGTCCGGGAATGATCGCTACTCCACCGAAGTCGTGCTGCGCGGCTACAACGGGACGCTGACAATGCTCGATGGGCGCGGCGAGGGTGGCGGCATGGGCGGTGGCGGCGGTCGCTCGGGCGGCGGCTATGGCGGAAGTGGCGGCCAAGGAGGCGGCGGCGGCTGGAACCAGGGCGGCGGCGGCGGAGGCGGCGCTTCCGGCGGGAGCCAGGGTGGCGGCGGCTACGACGATCTCGACGACGACATTCCGTTCTAGCCCTCGTGTCCGGCGATCGTGAAAGTGAATGATCCGCGCAAGTCATATGATCCGCATCTTTCCGACCTTTGGCCCGATGCGAAGCCTCACAATAGTGTCGACAGCATTCCCCTGGAGGCGCGCGGCGCGTACTTCAATCGTGAGAAGAACTCGCATCGCGGCATCCGATCCAGGATTGCGCTAAAAGGGCTGGTGGCTGGCGCTACCAACCAGGAGTTCCTCGAGGAAATTTGCGAGCTGCATGATCTTGAATATCTGGACCTCGCCTGGCCCACTACGGCAAAGGATCTCGCCCCGCTCACCGCGCTGACGAAGCTGCGTGTGCTGAAGATCGACAGCCCCAGAAACATCGCCGATTTCACGCCCCTGCTCGACTTGCCGCGTCTCGACACGCTTATCATCGAGAATGCCAAGCATCTGTTCAGTCTCGATTGGCTCAGGCCATTTGCCACTCAACTGAAAGTGCTGGGTATCGAGGGTTCGATGTACACCACGCAGCAGATTGAAAGCCTCTCTCCGATTGCAGAGTTCGATCTTGTGGCGTTGTTCCTGACATCCACGCGGCTGCACGATCTGGATCTGAAACCGCTGCACGGGATGAAGAATCTGCGCCTGCTGGGTACTGCGCTCAACGCACCACGGGCCGAGTTCGCAGCGCTGGAAGCGGCTCTGCCGGACCTTGACTGCAGCTGGTTCGATCCTGCGGCGTGGGAGGGTTTTCGCGATCCTCGCAAACCGAAGTCGAAATAGGCCTTAGTCCTTCTTCAGCTTTGCCAGTGCTTCGGCCAGCGGCCCGCTGGGTGCGTCGTCTTCGCTGATCCCGGCGGCGTTGCGGGCGGCGTCGGCATTCGGCCCTTCTGCGTAGGGATCGATCGCGAGACCTAACGTTTGCGCAATCGCTTCGCCCAAATCGAACGTATCCCCTTCATACTCGATCTCATCGCAATCATCGGCCTCGAGTTCGATTTCCTCTTCCTCCTGATCGATATTCGCGTCCATGCCGACCGGCATGAATTTCAGGACGAAGGGTTCGCTTATCGATACCGAAAAATCTTCTGCCGACACCGCGCATGCCTGCACTATCAGCGCATCGAGGTGCCCGGTCGCGCGAATTGCCTTGCCCTTCTCTTCGAGTTCGATCTTGGCGCGCAGGCTTTCGACCTGCGTCAAGGCGAAGCGCGCGGCCAGGGCAGTCCGTTCCGCCTCGTCCGCTTCGATTACGAGAGTGTCGCCTGGAAGCGGACGGACCTTGATCGGCCGCGATAGTTCGGTTGCGCTCACCAGATCCCGCTCGCTTTCAAGATGTCTTCGTCGCTGAATCCCGAGAGCCGTTCGGAAAGGGCCAGCAGCTTGTCCGCTACACCCTTCGCGCCGTTTGCATCGTCGAATTGTTCGGAGAAAGTGACGTTGCGCGTAACCGCTGCGATCAACTTGTCGCGGTCCCTTGCGTTGAGCGCGCTTCGATACGCGCCCAGCCTTCCACCCAACACGCTCATCAGTTTCCCAACGCGCTTGCCGACGACGACATCGTTGACGCCGAATTCGCGGAGTTGACCGTCCATGTCCTCGACAAACAATTCCGCCAGCAATGCGCTCTCGGCGCGCATTTCCGACGCTTCGACCCGCACCATCACCGTGCACAATATCGCGGTGATCAGGTCGAAACGGCCTCCGACCGTGTCGGCCACGCCGCAATCGGCGTAGAATGAGGGTTCGCGCGCCAGTTCGACCACGCGGTGCCATAGAGGTCGCACACCTTCGCGCGGATCGGGCGCGGTTCCGAGCAGTCGTGAAAGGAATGACATTCGCTTAGCTTCTTTCGATCTGGCGTTGCGCTATCTTCATGTGTGGCAAACCGTCACCGGCTCGCGATGTTCCGGCACATTCAGCAGCAATTCAACTGGTTCACCCCAGCTGCGTGGCTGAGCAGCGTTGCAAGGGCAGGCACAGGCCCCTAAAGCCCCTGCTGAGCGAATATAGAGCGCGGATTGCGCTCGGCAATGGACGGGAATCGGAAGCGTTGGCGCAAGCTATGAACAGCAACGGCAGGAATAGGCGTAGGATCTGGTTGGCGGCGGCGTTGGTCGGCGGAACACTTGCTCTGTCCGGCTGTACGTCGATCCGGGAAACGCGGGGCTATGTGACCGATCAGGTCCTGCTCGACGCGATCCAGCCCGGCATTGACAATCAGCGCTCGGTCGAAGGGACTCTGGGTCGTCCAAGCTTCACCAGCCAATACGGCGAACCTACCTGGTATTATGTTTCGAGTATTACCGGTCGTCGGCCCTTCGTGCGCCCCCGCATTCGCAATCATGGCGTGTTGGCCGTGAAATTCGATGCGCAAGGCAATGTCGCGTCGGTCGAGCGCAGCGGTGTCGACCAGGTTGTTTTTCTGCAACCCGATCGAGACAAGACCCCGACACTTGGGCGCGAGCGTGGCTTCCTTGAGGACCTGTTCGGCAATATCGGCCAGGTCGGCGCACCGGGCGCGGGCGGCGGGCCGGGAGGCCCTTGACGCTGCCCTCGGCTTGATCGTCGGTGTCGAGCGCCCATATCGCGCCTCATGACTCAGAACAACGAAAGCCACGGCCTGACCCAATGGCACGGTACCACGATCGTCGGGATCAAACGCGGCGACAACACCGTGATCGCCGGCGATGGGCAGGTCTCGATGGGCAACACGGTTATGAAGCCCAATGCTCGCAAAGTCAGGCGGATCGGTGAAGGCGGCAAGGTAATTGCCGGATTCGCCGGGGCAACGGCAGATGCTTTCACGCTTTTCGAAAGGCTCGAAAAGAAGCTCGAACAATACTCCGGGCAATTGTTGCGAGCGGCAGTGGAACTCGCCAAGGACTGGCGCACCGACAAATACCTGCGCAACCTCGAAGCGCTTATGATCGTCGCTGACCAGGATACCTTGCTGGTGTTGACGGGTAATGGCGATGTGCTGGAGCCCGAAGCGGGAATTGCGGCGATCGGGTCGGGTGGCAATTACGCACTGGCTGCCGCGCGTGCGCTGGCGGAATACGAAGACGACGCGGAGACCATTGCCAAGAAAGCAATGGCGGTTGCGGCCGATATTTGCGTGTTCACCAACGGCAATGTAACGCTCGAAAGCGTTTAGCTGACCGGCGCGCAGTCCCGGCGTCAGCGCCTGAAGAACAGCGCAAGCCGGGGGAGCGATGGCCGCCCAAATTCACGACGGGAAGCTGACCCATATCCAGCTTCTGCGTGCGCTTTCCGGACTGATAGTCGTTATCAGCCATGTGGGTTGGGGCTTTGCCGATCATGTCGGCACCGGCCTCGGCTTCGAGCTGGGCGCAAACCTGCCCGGCAATTCTGCGATCATGGTGTTCTTCCTGATCTCCGGATACATCATGGTCGTCTCCTCCGGTCCGCTGTTCGGCGAACCGCAAGCGCGGAGGATATTCTGGGTGCGCCGGATCATCCGGGCAATGCCGCCTTACTGGATCGCGACGATCATTTTCGTGATCGTGATGTTGGTGCTGCAGGGGCAGTGGTTCGGCGCAGACAAGATCGCGATGTCCATTGCATTGATACCCTATTGGCCCGAGGGCCAAGGCAAGCCGCTTCCCGTCCTGTGGCCCGGCTGGACCCTCTATTACGAGATGGTGTTCTACATGCTGTTCGGCGTGATGATTGCGCAGGGGCGTGTCGCGGCAATGGCGTTTGCGGGAACGGCTTGTCTGGCTTTGTCACTGGTGGGGCTGACGATACGGTTCGATTCCCCGATCCTCCACACCTTCACCCAGCCGATCTTCCTGCTGTTCATCGCCGGCATGGCGCTGGGCTGGTTGGCAGCAGCCGGGCGATCATTGCCTGTCTGGCTCCGTGTTGCCTGTCTCATGGGATTTGCCGTTGCCGTGGCCACCGCCGATGCGCCCGGCCCCGGAGTTGGATACGGTCTCGACTACCTCGCGTGGTGCGCACTCCCGGCCGTCCTCTTTTTCACCGCTGTCGTGGGGGGACCTTTACCGCTGCCGTACCCGCGCTTCATCACGCTCGCCGGCGACAGCAGCTATGCAGTGTATCTCCTCCACGTCCCGATCGCATGGCTTGCCATGTGGGTGTTCGGGCAGCTGCGCTTCTATGGCGGTCCGTGGGCCTATTTCCTGCTCGCCAGCACCATGGTCTACGGCCTTAGCTGGCTGTTCTTCCGCCATGTCGAACGACCGTTGACCGGCTGGCTCAATCGCCGGTTCGCGGTTGACGGAAAGCGCGCACGGCTTGAACCTGCGCTCGCCGACGCCACATGAGCGGCATGCTAAAGACAACGACACAAGAGATGGACACCCCCGGTTTGGACAATCTCACCCCAAAAGCGATCGTCGCGGCACTCGATGAGCATATTATCGGGCAGAAAGACGCCAAGCGAGCGGTCGCGGTGGCGCTGCGCAATCGCTGGCGGCGGCAGCGGCTCGGCGCGGAATTGCGCAACGAGGTGACGCCGAAGAACATCCTGATGATCGGCCCGACCGGCTGCGGCAAGACCGAGATCAGTCGTCGTCTGGCCAAGCTGGCCGAAGCGCCGTTCGTGAAAGTCGAAGCGACCAAGTTCACCGAAGTCGGCTATGTCGGCCGCGACGTCGAGCAGATCGCGCGCGACCTTGTCGAAGAATCGATCCGGCTGGAGAAGGAGCGCCGCCGCGAGGCCGTGCGCGAATCCGCGAGCGAAGCGGCGATGGAGCGGCTGCTGAATGCGTTGGTGGGCGAGAACGCCTCCGAAGCGACCCGCGAAAGCTTCCGCGAACGCATCGTCCAAAACGCCATGAACGAGGTCGAAGTCGAAATCGATGTCGCCGAAGCGCAAGGGATGCCCTTTGATATGGGGAATATGGGCGGCAATGTCGGGATGATCGACTTGTCCGACATGATGGGTAAGGCGCTGGGCCGGAAGCCAACCAAACGCCGGAAGTTGCGTGTTCCCGATGCCTGGGACAAGCTGGTCGAAGAGGAAGCCGACAAACGCCTCGACGACGAAGACGTCGCCCGCGTGGCGCTCGAAAATGCCGAAACCAACGGAATCGTTTTCCTCGACGAGATCGACAAGATCGCTGTTTCGGACGTTCGCGGGGGCAGCGTCAGCCGCGAAGGCGTGCAGCGCGACCTGCTGCCGCTGATCGAAGGCACGACGGTGTCGACCAAGTACGGTCCGATGAAGACCGATCATGTGCTGTTTATTTCGAGCGGTGCGTTCCACGTCGCGAAACCTTCCGACATGCTTCCGGAACTGCAGGGTCGTTTGCCGATCCGGGTCGAATTGCGCGCCCTCACCGAGGAGGATTTCGTTCGGATCCTATCCGAAACTCGTGCAAACCTTGTCGAGCAGTATCGCGCGCTCTTGGGAACCGAAAAGGTCGAGTTGGACATCACCGAAGATGCCGTTGCCGAGGTCGCCAGGATCGCGGCGCAGGTGAACGAAAGCGTCGAGAATATCGGCGCACGACGGCTTCAGACTGTGATGGAGAAGCTGCTAGAGGAAATCAGTTTCGAAGCCGAGGAGCATGAGGGCGAAACGGTAACGATCGACGCCGCCTATGTGCAGGAAAGGCTCGAGAATCTCGCCGGCAACACCGATCTTTCGAAATACATCCTGTGATGTGGCCCGGGTTCGTTCGTGACTTGCAAGCCATGCTTGCAGGAATGGACCCTGTTTGCGATCAGCGCCCTTACCGCTTCCTCGCTTTGCCGCCGGAAGATGCAGGAGCCGATTGGATCGATGACCCGTTCGCGGTGATCCGTGAAGAAGAGGGCGTTACATTTGTCGTCCCCTCCGATGTCGAGGGCGTGGGTGAAGGGCATTTCGCGAGGATTACCTTACAAGTGCAATCGTCTCTCGAAGGTGTGGGGCTCACCGCCTCTGTCGCAACGGGCCTGGCGACGGAAGGGATCGCCTGCAATGTGATCGCCGCGTACCATCACGATCACCTATTCGTTCCGTGGGATCGACGCGAGGAAGCGATGGAAGTTCTGCAAAAGCTCTCCGACGACGTGCGTCGATGATTCTCGACCTTTCGCAGGCTCTTGCCCGCTGAGCCCTTGAGCCAACCTCAAGGAGACGCTTTAACGAGCCTGCCAAGATGCAACCGGGGACATTCTCATGATCAGGAATATGATGCTGGCGGGCGCGGCCGCTTTGGCATTCGTCGCAACCTCACCGGCCCTAGCCGACGGTCATGGCGCAGAAGCTCACGCCGCGCCGAACCTGACTGCCCCCGAGATAGAATACACTCTCTGGACGCTGGAAAACGGTCTCACCGTCATCGCCCTGCAGGACGGCACCACCAGCACCGTGACGACCTCCTTGTGGTACGACATCGGTTCCAAGCTCGATCCCGAAGGTCGCAGCGGCTTCTCGCATCTGTTCGAGCATATTCTGAGCCGCAAGACCGAAAACATGCCTTACAACATGATCTACGGTCTGACGGCCGATATCGGCGGGACGCGCAATGCGTCCAACTGGATCGATCGAACCAACTATTTTGAGCAGGTTCCTGCGGCCTATCTCGAAACGATGCTGTGGACTCACCGCGAGCGTATGGCGAAGGTCGTGGTCGACGACGAAGTGTTCGAAACCGAACGCGGTGTGGTGAAAGAAGAGCTGCGCCAACGTGTCCTCGCACCGCCGTATGGACGCCTTGCTCGTTTCGTGATCCCGGAAAACGCTTATGACGTGATGCCGCATCGCCGTCCCGGGATCGGCAGCATTGAGGATCTCGACAACGCAACGCTCGACGATGCGCGCTCCTTTTACGAAGCCTATTACGGACCGGATACGGCGACGCTCATAGTCGCAGGCAATTTCGAAATGGATCGCCTGCGTTCGTTGGTCGATCGGTATTTTGCGGACATTCCGCCGCGCAGGAATCCCGTCGATCTCACCATCGAAACGCGCGATCCCGAAGTGACCGAACCGCGTACGGTCAATGCGACTGCTCCAAACGTTCCGCTGCCTGTGGTGGGCGGGATATGGAAAGCCCCGCCGACAACTAGCCGGGACGCCGCAGCACTGGAAATCCTGGAAGCCATCCTTTCGCGCGGTGACAACAGTCGTTTCGATGCAGCGCTGGTCCGCACGGGGCTGGCGGTCGATGCTTCGGCGGGCGTCCAAATGTTCCGAGAGGCCGGCGCGATTAGTATGTTCGCAGTGGTTTCACGTCCCGACGGGATGGAAGTCGCATCGGACACGCTCGATGCCGAAGTCGAGAAGATCCGTAGCGAACCGGTCACGCCGGCGGAACTGGCCGAAGCAAAGAGCGAGATCATATCCAGTTCGCTACGCCGCCGGGAAACGGCGCGCGGGCGGGCCTTTGAATTGGGCGAGGCGCTCGTTTCTTCGGGCGATCCGGGATTTGCTGACAAGCGTCTCGCAGAGATCGCGCAAGTTACCGCTGAGGATGTGATGCGCGTTGCGGCCGAATATCTCGACCCCCAGAAGCGTGTGACCTTCACCTACACTGCAGGTGAAGACGATCCGTCCAAATATGCAAATCCGACGCCGATGCCGACGTTCCGAACCCTTCCGGACCCGGCGACAGGAGAGATCCGCAAGGTCAAACCCGAAAGCGAGCGGATGGCTCCTCCAGGGCCGGGAGAAACCCCGGAGGTGGAAGCGCCCGAGATCGTGGAGGCGCGGCTTTCGAATGGCATCAAGGTCGTAGCCGTGCAGACCGGCAACGTTCCGATTGCCTCGATCGCCATGCTTGTGCCGGGCGGGAGCAAAACCGATCCGCGAGAGAAAGCCGGGATTGCGCAAATGGCTGCTGGCCTGGTCGACAAGGGCATTGAAGGCATGGACGAGGCCGCAATCGCGGCCGAGTTCGAGAGCCTGGGAGCATCGTTCGGTGCCGGGGCAGGCAGCGATGGAGCGACTTTTGCGCTTACAGCGCCCGTGGCCAATCTGGAGCGGGCCGGAGCGCTGGCAGCCAAGCTGGTCCGCGGCGCGAACTACCCGCAAGCGGCCTTCGACCGCGAACGCAAAAGGGCGATGGACGGTCTTACCGTCTCGATGAAGGAGCCGGGTCCGCTTGCTCGCTATGTTTCGCGCGTCGCCATGTATGGCGATGCACCCTATGGAACCCAGCCGGACGGAACCCGGGATAGCCTGTCCGCGATTACCCGCGACGACTTGGTCGCGCATCGCCGGGGCTATTTTCACCCGCAGGCGATGCAAATCGTAGTGAGCGGCGGGATAGATCCGCAACAGGCGATCGCAGTGGCCGAAGGAATGTTCGGCGATTGGCAGGTCGAGGACTCGCCCGCCTCCGTTCCGGAGGAAGCGGCAGGCGACGCGATGCCGGTCCGCACCATCGTGGTCGATATGCCCGACGCCGGTCAGGCTTCCGTCATCGCCGCCGTACGAGCGCCTTCGCGCCTGGACCCGGATTACTTCCCGCTCGAATTGGCCAATAGCGTGCTTGGCGGAGGATCGAGCGGACGGCTGTTCGAGGAAGTTCGGACCAAGCGCTCGCTCAGCTACGGTGCCTATTCCGGCTTTGCCGATCGCGCGGACGAATCGATCCTGACGGCGAGCGCGCAAACCAAGAATGAAAGCGCTGCCGAAGTGGCCAAGCTGTTTCTGGACGAGTTTGAGCGACTGGGAAGCGAACCGTTGAGCGAGGAGATCTTGCAGAAGCGTCGGCTTTATCTGTCCGGTAGCCGGGCGCGGGCGCTTGAGACCAGTGGCGGTTTCAATTCGATCGTTGCGACCTTGCTGCAGCAGGGTCTGCCGCCCGAAGAGGCATCCAGATTCGCCGAGCGTTTGCGGGCAGTCGATTCCTCGGCTGCGAGCAAGGCTGCACGGGACTATGTCGATCCGGCCAAAGCCACGGTAGTTATCGTCGGGGATGCGAAGCAGTTTCTGGAGGGATTGCAGGAATTCCGCGGCGAAGTGGAAGTGATCCCGTCGGCGCAGCTCGATCTCGCGTCGGCGGACCTGCGCAAGGCGGAAACGGTGGCTGCCGCCGACGGAGGCGAGTAATCGATCGAGGCGACGGCTTCTACTCTGCCGCCTCTTTCTCTTCGCTTCGTTCGGCTGCTTGCTGCGCCCACATCTCGGCGTATAGACCACCCTTTGCCAGCAGGGATGCATGATTGCCGCTTTCCGCCAGTTGACCCTGGTCGAGGACGAGAATCCTGTCGGCATCGGCAATGGTGGATAGGCGATGAGCAATCGCGATCGTGGTGCGTCCGCGCGAGATGCGTTTGAGCGTGCCGAGGATCTCTTGCTCCGTCCGGGTGTCGAGCGCGCTGGTGGCCTCGTCGAGCAGCAGGATCGGTGGATCCTTGACCAGCGTCCGGGCAATCGCGACGCGCTGTTTCTCACCGCCTGACAGTTTAAGCCCGCGCTCGCCGACCATGGTCTCGAAGCGCTGTGGCAGCCGCTCGATCAGCGGCATCAGCGCCGCATCTCTCGCCGCCTGCTCGACAGTCGCCAACTCCGCGCTCTCTGCCCCGTAGGCGATATTATACGCGAGCGTGTCGTTGAACAGCACACTGTCCTGCGGGACGATCCCGATTGCCGCACGGACGCTGTCCTGCCTGACCTGTGCGACGTCCTGTCCATCGATCAGGATGCGACCGTCCTGTGGATCGTAAAAGCGGAACAGCAACCGGGCGATCGTGCTCTTGCCTGCGCCCGAAGGCCCGACAATCGCAACCGTAGAGCCGGCGGGAACTTCAAAGCTCAAACCCTTCAAGATGGTGCGCTCCGGCTCGTAGCCGAAGGTGACATTGTCGAAAGCGAGATGCGGCTCATTCACTGCAAGTGCGGGCGCCCCGGGCGGATCCCTCACTTCGACTTCGGTGTCCATCAACCTGAACATTTCGCCCATATCGACCAGACCCTGACGGATCGTGCGATAGACCCAGCCGAGAAGGTCTAGCGGACGGAAAAGCTGCATCAGGTAGGTGTTCACCAAAACAAGGTCACCGGGGGTCAACTGGCCTTTGCTCCAGCCCCAGACGGTGAACAGCATCGCTCCGGCCATCAGCGCATTGGTGATCAGAGATTGTGTGATGTTGAGAACACCGAGCGAGTTTTCGGATTTGATAGCCGCTTCGGCATAGGCGCGGGCCGAGGCGCTGTATCGCGCTTCTTCGCGCGCCTCGGCGCCAAAGTACTTCACAGTCTCGAAATTCAGCAGCGAATCCACTGCGCGATGCAGCGCTTGCCCGTCGAGGTCGTTCATCTCGCGCCGCAACTTGGTTCGCCATTCGGTGATCCAGCGCGTGACCATGACATAGGTGACCACGGTAAAAGCGGTCGCGGCGACCAACTCCCAGCCGAAATAGATGTAGAAGATGACGCCGACCGCAATCAGCTCGATCGCCGTCGGTGCGATGTTGAACAGCAGGAAATAGAGCATCATGTCGATGCTCTTCGTTCCGCGTTCGATGATCTTGGTGACTTCACCTGTCCGGCGTCCGAGGTGAAAACGGAGCGAGAGACGGTGGAGTCGATGGAAGACGTCTTCGGCCAGATTCAGTGTGGCGACTTGCCCGACACGCTCGAACGCCATGTTCCTGAGATTGTCGAACAGGACCGATGTAAACCGTCCCAAGCCGTAGGCAGCGACCAGCGACAGCGCCACCAGCAGACCTTCTTCGATAGTCTCTGCCATCGCATCGACTGCGCCCGAATAGGCCAGCGGCAGGGCGAGAGTGACGCCCTTCGCTGCCAGCACGAATATCATTGCCAACACGATGCGCAGGCGGAGGGAACGATTGTCCTTTGGCCAGAGGTAAGGAAGGAATCGCCTGAGCGTGTGCCACCCTTCCGCTTCGGGCGGGGTGGATTGCTTTGGCGGTGGGGCGGTATCGGGCGGCATGTCGCCCGTCCATGTGGGCGCCGCAGTGGCTTAGGGCAAGATCGGAGGGATCTGATCGCTATCGGATACGCGAATCCGAATAGCCGGAGTGGTTCACCCGGCGCATCGCTCTAGCCACGTCCCGCGGCACGTCGAACAGTACGCGTCTGTTGCTGAAATCGATCGCCACCCGATCGAACATCTTGAGGTGCTGCATTCCCAGTGACAGGACTGGCTTGTCCTTCAGACCCAACGCTTCGAATGCGGGAGCGTCGGCGAAAGTGAGCGGGACATTCTTGAGCACCAGCCCTTCGATTGCGAGAGTGCGGACGTAAGACATCTGCCCGATCATCGAGACGCCGTTCACGTCGGTTGTGGTGACCTGTGCTGCGCGCTTTGTCCGAATCCGCTCGCGCAAGGCGGTGTTGGCCATGCTGGCCTGGGCGCCCGTGTCGATGATGACTGTCGCGCGCACGCCTTCGACCAATGCGTCGGTAATCAGCAGCTGGCCTAGTTCCTGCCTGGCACGGACGATGATCTCGAAACCGCGGCGTGAATTCTTGAGCGTGCTGACGTCCTCAAGCGCAATCGTCTCCTTGCGGAAATCGAGCAGCACGCGGAAATCTTGCAGGCTGTCGAGCCCGATGATGCCGTCCGCGCCGACATGTGCCTTGTGCAGCACCGGGGCGACGAGATCATTGATCTGGTGACTGCCGACCATCAGGTCGTTGACTTCGACCACTTCGACCGGACGGCGGCTCGCCATTCCCACCAAAGTGGCAGTGCCGAGCGTTGGGAAGGCGTGATTCTGGTGGATGCCGTGCGTGACGGCCGTGGCCTGGCTGCCAGTGTCGATCATGAAATCGTAAGGGCCGGTGCCGCCGATTGTGACCGGGATCGTCAGGCGCTTGTTGCGCTCTTCCTCCAGCTCCAGGATTTCCGTCGCGGGATTGGTCAAGCTTGGCGCTACGGCCTGATCTTCAACCTGCTGGCCCAACCCAACCAAGCTTAGGGAGATCGCTGGCAGTGCCCACAGATATGTCATTGTATTGTCCTATCCCGTCGGTTCGCGGAGCTGCTGCTCCCTTTGGCGGTGAGAATACCAGACAATCGGCGAGCGCCCAAATCGACGGGCGGCCGACAAGCTTACGCCGGGGCGGGTACAGCCTCGCCGCCGGCATTGCGGTTGCGCAGCAGATTCCACGTTTCAAGCACCAGCCTCCGATAGCCGAACCAGAAGGTCGCGGCGTACACGCTTGCTCCGACAAAGCCATTCCAGACGAGATCGATCCAATGCGTGCCGAAGGGCGCAAAGCGTTGTGCCGCCAGGACGCTGACCGCCATCGCCCCGCATGCCAAAGCGATCGGAGCGAGTTCGCGAGCGAGGTTGAGCGGGGTGAGGCCGATCCGGGGCAAGGTCATCGTCAGGGTGATTGTGCACAGCAACGGAGCTGCGATCCACCAGGCGTGGACCAGGCCCATCGCGCCGGATCCGCTGTCGGACCATCCGCCTGCTACGCCCCACAGGAAGGCGATCGGCATGATGATCGCGCCTGCGACGCTGGTTGCGAGATACACATTCGGTCGTCCCATCGCGTTGGTCACGGGGGAACAAATCAAGTGCAGGGCGAATGCGGGCATCACTATCGCCAGTCCCCCCACGATCGGGACCATTCCCGCCCATTTATCGCCAAACAGCGTAAGGATTGCCGCCTCGCTGGTGAGGGCAAGGCCGACATAAATCGGCGCGCTGACCATCATCACCATTCGGGCGGTCTTCAAGAAATAGGGGCCTAGCGATTTCCTGGCGCGATGCAGTTCCGAATAGGCAGCCAGCGCAACTTCGTTGATCGGCGGAATGAACCGACCTGTGACGATCAACGTGAGGAATAGCGCTTCGGAGTAGAGACCCAGATCGTAGGTCGGCAGCAGGCGTCCGGCAATTACGATGTCGCTTTGGCTCTGGATGATCCAGAACAGTTGGCACAGAGTGAGCGTCCCACCGAAAGTCACCAGGTCCCACGCGCCTCGCGGATCGAAGACGGGTTTGACCTTGAGGCCCGCCGCCCATGTAAGGCCGATCGCCCTGGTGACGAACATCGCAATTGGGGCGTAGACCAGCGCCCAGACTCCGAAATCGTACCAGGCAAGTGCGAGCGCCACGACGGCGCCTACGACTGCGCTGGCCATATTGACCTGCCCCTGCTTGCGAAACTTCAAGTCGCGCGCCAGCAATTCGGAAGGAAGTGCGGTGAAGGGGACCGTCAAGAATATGACCGCCTGCAAGCGCAACATATCTGCCACCAGCGGCTCACGGAAATATGCTGCGGCGTATGGAGCGAAAAGGAGCTGCGCGATTGCCAACGTACCATTGAACATCAACAACAAGCCGAACACCTGTCCGACGCGGCGCTCGTCGATGCGTTCGGTCTGCACCAGAGAGGTTGCGAAGCTGGCTCCATTGAGAAACGCCAATGCCGTAATTACGACCTGACTCATGGCAAACAGGCCATAGTCGGTTGGATCGAGCAGTCGAACGACAAGGATGGTCGAAGTCCAGGTAATAATCTGGGCGGCGACCTGTGTGCCCCAACGCCACGCAACGGCGCTGCGCACGCGCGAGGCGAATCCCGAATCGTCCGGAACGGTTTCCTGATTCGCTTCAGTGAGGCGCGGTTCGGACTGCATTTGGCGGCTATTAACCCGAAAAGGTGAAGAATCTGGACGCGTTCGGGTGTGAATCAGGCCCAAACCCGCACTGGGCTTGGCCGATAAGCGTTAACGGCCACTTGAATTTCTGCTATGAAGCCCAATATTGAGGCTCGGTCAGGGATCGAGAAACGGCGGAAATCCGCCATTCTTGCGCCGCTGTGAAATAAAATTGCAAAAAGGCGTTGACCGAATCTGAGGGCACCCATATATGGCCCCTCACCGACGCGGCGCTGCCGGAGTTTCTCCGCCCCGCTGGGTTGGTCGCCAACAAACACGGATAGCCGGTCCCCCGGTTTTAAATCGGGGAAGCCATCGCTGTCCGCTTCTGCTTGTTGGATGGCTCTTTGACATTGTTGGTTTTTGATGAAGGGACATGTGGGCGACGGCGCCCGGTCTGGGGACCTCAAGGCTCCAGTAACCGGTTAACTTGAAGCCGATTGCCACATCCTTCCAGGCTCCACAGTCTGGATGTGATGATGCATGTTCATTCGTATCCATTACGTTTGACAGTGCAGGTATCGGCTCCTTGAAGCTCATGCCTAGCGGGTCGGCGATCGTCAGATCGTGCCTGCTTAGTATGTGACACAAACTTGAGAGTTTGATCCTGGCTCAGAACGAACGCTGGCGGCATGCCTAACACATGCAAGTCGAACGAACCCTTCGGGGTTAGTGGCGCACGGGTGCGTAACGCGTGGGAACCTGCCTTTAGGTTCGG
>JASJDE010000200.1 GCA_030065195.1 Erythrobacter sp.
TGGTTCGATCAGGGCATCTTCGAACAGGCTGAAGCGACGACCGATCGCGATGCCTATGAGAAGGCGCGGTCCAACGCCCTGAGGATCGCCGGACCGGAAACGCTCGACACATTGTTCGCGGAGCACGACGTACAATGTGTCGAGCGTTTCCGGTCCGGCGATCCTCAGGGCGTTGGACCGCGCCTTCTCATAGGCATCGCGATCGGTCGTCGCTTCAGCCTGTTCGAAGATGCCCTGATCGAACCAGCGCATCTCCGTTTCGGCGTTGGCTTCATTGAAGGCGATCAAATCGGCCAGGCTTCGCGGGGTTGCTGAGCCTCCGATCGCGGGGATCGATTGCAGGTACTTGCCCATTTCCTCGCGGAGCTCGAAGAGGAGGATGGTGAAGCTGTCGTTCCAGATATCGTTGTTCATCTCGAACTCGATATCGACCAGAACGGCGCCAGCGCGTTCGAGGTCTTCGAGAGCGGTCCCGAATACGGCCCTCACGTCGTCACGATTGCCGATCTGGTTGCGCATCACTCCAATCCGCACGCCTTCGAGCGAAAACTCGGCGATTCCATCCGTGTAGTCCGGAATCCGCGGCACGTTCACGGTCGCGGCGTCTGCAGGGTCTTCTCCCGCGATTGCGCTGAGCAATAGCGCCGCATCGTAGACGGTCTTCGTCATCGGTCCGGCGGTATCCTGCGTCGAGGAAATCGGAACCACATGGGTCCGGCTGACCAGGCCGACGCTCGGCTTAAAGCCGACCACTCCGTTGATGGAAGCGGGGCAGGTGATCGAACCGTTTGTCTCCGTTCCGATCGCCGCCCAAGCAAATCCGGCCGCCACCGCCGCGCCGCTTCCGGAAGACGATCCGCAGCTGTTGCGATCGGTTGCGTGCGGGTTGCGAGTCAATCCGCCAACCGCGCTCCATCCGCTGGTCGAATCGTTCGAACGGATGTTCGCCCATTCGCTGAGATTGGTCTTGCCCATTACCACGCCGCCCGCCGCGCGCAGATTGGCGATCATCGGCGCATCGCGGCCCGTCATGTTGTCCTTAAGAACAAGGCTCCCGGCGGTGGTGGGAAGCTCTCGCGTCTCGATATTGTCCTTCACAAGCACGGTGCGAGCATTCAGTGGCAATTGTCGTCCCTGTGCCGCTCGCACTTGTGCCGTGATATCCGGAGCCAGTGAGATGACCGCGTTCAGACCATTGTTCCCGTCATCATATGCCGCGATCAGCGTCGCAGCTTCGACGGCGCGGGCCTCTTCAATGGTTGCGGCGACCTCTATCCCGGCTGGGAGCTGGACCGGTTCGGAAGTCGGGACTGTGCCGGGACCGATGCTGACCTCGTAGGGGTCGGACGCGTCTTGCGCCTGAACGGCGGAAAGGGCGGTCGCGGCGACCCACGTGAAGGCAATCGTCGATCGTTTTTTCATGTCTCGTACTCTGCCCGATAGCGGTTCGAACGCAAGCGTAATGCGGCGTTCCCGGCGTTAAGTGAGCGCGATAGACGCGTTTCAAAACTGAACGGCTCGCCCGAACCATTTGCGAATTCGTCGCAATTGGAGAGAATCCACACATCGGATAGCCCTAGTTCGAGACTGAAAGAGCAATGACGACCCACACGGCCACCCCCGCCGCGCGAGCCGCCAACCATCTGCCGCGCAAGCACTATCACGATATCGACGGCGCGCGTTCCGTCCTGATGTTCCTGTCGGTCGCCCTGCATGCGGGCACGGTCTACGCGCCCGCGCGCCCATGGATCACGGGTAATACGGATCGCCACGAATTCTTCGATTGGCTGATTTTCGGCTTCCATCTGTTCATCACGCCGACATTCTTTTTCGTCGGCGGGTTCTTCGCGGTGCTGCTGCTGACCCGGAGGACTGTCGGCGACTTCATCTGGAACCGCTTCCTGCGCACGGCGATCCCGCTCATCGCGATTGCGCTCACTTTCAACATGATCGAGCACTACCTGCGTTGGGGCGATGCTGGCGGGCAAGGCGGTTTTCTCGACTGGATCGGCAGTCCCGCATTCGTCCAGGTGTGGTCCTCAGGATTCTGGCAGCTGCACTTGTGGTTCCTTGTGAGTCTGATTCCGATGTTCCTGCTGGCCGCCCTGATCCATCGCGTTCTGCCCGAAAGCTCGAAGGTCCGCAGGTTTGCGGTCGACCTCTCCGATCGCTTTGGAAAGCTTGCAAGCGGTTCGGCCGTATTCGCGCTCGTCCTTATGCTGCTCGCCGCCGCCAACACGGCCAACTATGCAGTCTCCAGCTTGGTGCCGGGCGGCTACGACCTGATCTTTCCCGGCTTCCAGAGCTGGTACAAGCTCACCGCCGAATTCCCGTTTTTCGTGATTGGCGTGATGGCCGCCCTGTCACCGCGCTTGCTCGCGGCGCTCACGGAGTGGCGCTGGTGGATGCCCTTTGCCGCCGCCGCCGCGCTGTTGTTCCAGCCCTACGCCTTCCCCCATCATGGCTTTGCGCTCGGCATGGGGCTGCTGTTCCTTAACCAACTCGCGATCTGGACGCTGGTGCTGTTCATCCTGCAATTCTTCCATCGCTACTTTAGCGAAGGCGGGCCGCGTACGGCCTGGCTCGCCGATTGCGCGCTGTCGATGTACCTCTTCCATCACTGCCTGGTGTACATCTACGGTCAGATGCTGGTGAGCGTGGACTGGCCGATCGGGCTGGAATTCATTCTCCTGACACTCGTGTCGGCCGGAACGGTGATTGCAATCCATGAATTATTGGTAAGGCGGTTCGCGTTGGTGCGCCTGTTCTTCAATGGGAAAACCGATGTCGATACGATCCGTCGCAAACCGGGCCTGATCGGGTCTTTCTTTCCGCAACCTCCTCGCGCTGTGTAGCGTGGTGCGGCACTTCGAGACAGCTTTCCCCAAGGCGAAAGGTTAAGGCCCTTGAAGATTCGGAGCCCGCGTCCGACATAGCGAGACCAGAAGGAAAAGGACCTTTTTCATGATCGACCTGCTCGGCAATAACGGCGAAACTTTCGGCACTCAGGGCCAGTTCACGCACGACCCGGAAACCGGTGCGCTGGTTCCTGTGGTGGTCGAGCAGACCAGCCGCGGCGAGCGCAGCTTCGACATCTTCTCACGCCTGCTGCGCGAACGAATCGTGTTCGTCACCGGCCAGGTGGAAGACGGCATGGCGTCATTGATCACGGCGCAGCTGCTGTTCCTCGAAAGCGAAAACCCGTCCAAGCCGATCAGCATGTATATCAACTCGCCCGGCGGCGTGGTCACGGCCGGCATGGCGATCCACGATACGATGCAATACATCAAACCGCGCGTCTCGACCGTGTGCATGGGGCAGGCCGCCTCGATGGGCAGCTTCTTGCTGGCAGCTGGCGAGCCGGGCATGCGCGTGGCGCTCCCCAATGCGCGGATCATGGTTCACCAGCCTTCAGGCGGCGCGCGCGGGATGGCATCCGATATCGAAATCCAGGCGCGCGAGATTCTGCGTATCAAGGCGCGGATGAACGACCTCTATGTGAAATATACCGGCCAGACTCTCGACGAAATCGAGCAGGCAATGGACCGTGATACCTTCCTCGAGGCGGAAGAGGCCCTGAAATTCGGAATCGTCGACAAAGTCTTTGAAACTCGCCCCGAAACCGAGGAATCCGACGACAAGGAGGGTTCGGGCGGCGCGTCCGAGTAAGATTTTGAAAGCTTTGGGTGCTAAGCGGCCCAAGGCGGGACAGCCGGCCAAAGCACTGTGCCTTATTGGTCATACGGCCAGCAATGTGGGGCTTGGCTGGACCCAAAAACGCGCTCCATGAGTTGATTCATGCGGCGCGCAGGATAGAGTCAGCGAATCCAGCGGGATGGAATACAAGATTCTCGGCTGGATTCGAGGATAACAGGAATGACGAAATTGAGCGGATCTGACAGCAAGAGCACTCTGTATTGCAGCTTCTGCGGCAAGTCGCAGCATGAAGTTCGTAAACTGATTGCCGGACCCACCGTCTTTATTTGCGACGAATGTGTCGAACTGTGCAACGACATCATCCGCGAAGAAACCAAGGCGGGTATTGCCGGCAAGAAGGAAGGTGAAGTTCCCACTCCGGCGGAAATCTTTGCCACGCTCAACGATTACGTCATCGGGCAGGACAGCGCGAAGCGAAACCTGTCGGTCGCCGTCCACAACCACTACAAGCGCCTGAAGCACTCCGGCAAGGCGGGCGATGTCGAACTCGCCAAGTCGAACATCCTGCTGGTCGGCCCGACCGGAACGGGCAAGACGCTGCTCGCACAAACGCTCGCGCGGACCTTCGATGTGCCTTTCACCATGGCCGACGCGACTACGCTCACCGAAGCGGGTTATGTCGGCGAGGATGTCGAGAACATCATTCTCAAGCTGCTGCAATCGTCCGACTACAACGTCGAGAAGGCGCAGCACGGTATCGTCTATATCGACGAGATCGACAAGATCACCCGCAAGGCGGAAAACCCGTCGATCACTCGCGACGTGTCGGGTGAGGGCGTGCAGCAGGCACTGCTCAAGCTGATGGAAGGCACCACCGCTTCGGTTCCGCCGCAAGGCGGGCGCAAGCATCCGCAGCAGGAGTTCCTTCAGGTAGACACGACCAACATCCTGTTCATCTGCGGCGGCGCCTTTGCCGGTCTCGACAAGATTATCGCCGACCGCCTGCAGAAGCGCTCGATCGGGTTCGGCGCGCATGTCGCCGATCCGGACAAGCGCAAGGTCGGCGAGCTGCTCGAAAAGAGCGAGCCGGAAGACCTGCTGAAGTTCGGCCTGATCCCCGAATTCGTCGGCCGCCTGCCGGTGATTGCCACACTGCACGACCTCGATGTCGATGCCCTGGTGACGATCCTGCAGGAGCCGAAGAACGCCCTGGTCAAGCAGTATCGCAAGCTGTTCGAGCTTGAGGATGTGGAACTGAGCTTCACCGACGATGCGCTCAAGGCGATTGCTGAACGCGCGATCAAGCGCAAGACCGGCGCACGCGGCCTGCGCTCGATCGTCGAAGGCATCCTGCTCGACACGATGTTCGACCTTCCCGATATGGAAGATGTCAGCGAAATCGTGATCGACGGCGAAGTGGTCGAAGGCAACAAGGAACCGATCCGCGTGGTCTCGAACGACGACGACAAGGGCGCGAAGGAAGAAGCGGCTTAGAATGCAGATCCTCCC
>JASJDE010000037.1 GCA_030065195.1 Erythrobacter sp.
ATGTGGCGGAAGCGGTAGCGGTAGCGC
Organism: Erythrobacter sp.; assembly: GCA_030065195.1. GTDB lineage: Bacteria > Pseudomonadota > Alphaproteobacteria > Sphingomonadales > Sphingomonadaceae > Erythrobacter. Next base: position 28 of record JASJDE010000037.1, read on the forward strand.
TGGAAAATCCGGACAAGCATGGAGGGAGCATTTACGAGCTTGGCGGGCCGGAACAGCTTACAATGATGGAGATCAATGAGCGGATTGCCGAGGCCCAGGGTCGGCAGCGGCGATTCCTGGCGATGCCCGACAGCATGTCGGGGCTGTTCGCCGCCATGCCGCTGACCCCGATGAGCCGCGATCAGTGGACTCTCCTCAAGCCGGGCAGCACGGTTTCGGGCGAGCATCGAACCTTTGCCGAGCTCGGCATCGATCCGCGGCCGCTGGGCCTCTTCCTCGACAAATGGATGGAGCGATTCCGCAAGTTTGGGCGCTTCGGCCTCAGCAACGAGCGCGCCAAGGAGCGCGGTCGGGCCGGCTGATCAGAGCGCGGCTTCGTAGAGCTCCAGCAGGTCGGAATAGGCCCGCTCGGCTGCCGGTTCGGCATAGGCCGGACTGTCTGTCACGGTCCAGCCGTGATCTCCTTCGTACACTTCGACCTTGGCTGGACGAGCCGCTCGCCCGGCAGCTTCCGCAAATAGCACTTTGTCGTCCGGGGCTTCGGCATCGTCATCCTGGGCGACAGCAATCAGGAAGCTCGCTTGAGTCTGTCCCAACATGTTGTGCGGACTCTGGGCATCGTCCTCTCGTACAAGCCCACCTCCATGAAAACTGGCTGCGGCCTTGATCCGGTCGGGCACGGCGGCGGCACTCCACACCGTGAAGGGGCCGCCCATGCAATAGCCCTCGGTTCCGATACCTTTGGTCGTATCGACGGGCTCCTGTGCATCGAGCCACTCGACCGCCGTCTTCGCGTCACGCCCGATGGAATCGGCATCGAGTTTGCCTCGCCATGGGCGGACCTTCTGGAATCCGCCATCGGTCGCAAAGGTCGCGAAATCCGCATACTGTTCGCCCGACACGTCGCGATAATAGGGGTTGAGTACGAGCACTGCGAAGCCTTCGCCCGCCAGCCTGCGGGCCATATTGCGTTTGCTTTCGCGAAGCGATGCGATGTCGGGCCAGAAGATGACGCCGGGATGCTTGCCGTCAGTTGGGTGAACGAAGAACGCATCCATGGTTCCATCAGCGGTTTCAAAGCTGACGGCGCTTTCCATAAGAGCAGGTGGCGGTGAAGACTCGCTGTCCTCCGACATCGCTTCTCCGGGAGCGCAGGCCGCAACCGCAGCTATCCCCGTAAGCGCTCCGAATTGGCGGCGCGAGATCGAGTCTCGCGCCCACTCTTTCAGCTTGGCTTCATCGCACACTGCGCGTCTCCTCGTCTTCCGAATAGTTTCCTATCGAGCCGAGCAGACCCGCCAGAATTAGTTCCTTGTGCCGCTTTCCAGCCGATGCACCGCCCATTCGGGCGTACCGATGCGCTTCTCATCGACCTGAGGGTGCGCCTCAAGCCACTTGAGGGCCGCATCGGCATCACCTTCGATCGCATCCGCATTTCCGCTATCGCGATCAAGCACGAGCACCGCATAGCCTTGTTTGGCGAGACGCCGCGCCATGTTCCGGCTGCCTTGGCCCAGGGCTTCTCCCTTGCGCCAGGAAATCACTGCGGGATGCCTGCCTTTGGCCGGCTGGATAAAGAACCCCGCAACCACGCCATTCGCTCGCGAAACACTGACAGACTTTTCGACGAGATCCGCGATTCCTGCCGAACCGGCAGCATGCGCAACCCCCGGAGTTGCGGCTGCAACTGCAGCCACACCGGTAACCGCTCCGAACTGGCGCCGTGACAGCGCCCTGTCAGAACCGCTTTCCTGAATTGCCTTTTCGTTCATCCTGCACTCCCCTGTGAACGCGCCCTGATCGATTCATAAACCTATTTCCAAGCAATGGACAAGCGCGGATCGGCAAGGCAACATGTGCAAAAGGGAGAGGAATTCAATGCATATCAAGGGATGGGCGCTGCCTGCGGCGTTGCTGGCTGTGCTTGGTCTTGCAGGATGCGGAGACCTGTTAGGCTCTGAAGACCGCGGTGTTGATGCCACAGCGCTGATCAATGCAGACGCGGACGAGGCCAACTGGATCACCCACGGCCGGACCTATTCGGAGCAGCGGTTTTCGCCACTCGATCAAGTCAATGCGGAGACTGTCGGAGATCTCGGACTCACCTGGTTTGCCGACATGGACACGGCACGCGGGCAGGAAGCGACACCGCTGGTGATCGACGGCAAGCTCTACCTCACCACGGCATGGAGCAAAGTAAAGGCCTTTGATGCGGCGACCGGAGAAACGCTGTGGGAGTACGATCCCGAAGTACCCGGAGAGACCGCAGTCAAGGCATGTTGCGATGTCGTCAATCGCGGCCTCGCTGCATGGGGGGACAGTCTGTTCCTCGGAACACTCGACGGAAGGCTCGTGTCGCTCGACCGTGAAAGTGGTGCGGTGAACTGGGAGAAGGTCACCGTCGATCAAGCTCAAGCCTATACCGTCACTGGCGCTCCGCGAGTAATCGACGGCAAGATCATCATCGGCAATGGCGGCGCCGAATTCGGCGTGCGCGGCTACGTCGCCGCATATGACGCATCGAGCGGCGACGAACTCTGGCGCTTCTACACCGTACCCGAAGGGAACGAAGACGAAAGTTCGCCGGACTACCTCAAGGCGGCTGCCGCCACCTGGAATTCCGATGTGCTCGCCGGATCAGATGCGATCGGCGGCGGTGGCACGGTGTGGGATTCCATGGCCTACGATCCAGACCTCGATCTGCTCTATATCGGTGTCGGCAACGGCTCCCCGTGGAACCGCGCCTATCGTTCACCGGGAGAAGACGGGACCGGTGAAGGAGACAATCTCTACCTTTCGAGTATTGTCGCGATCCGGCCCAAAACTGGCGAATATGTCTGGCACTACCAGACCACGCCGGGTGAGACCTGGGACTACACCGCTACGCAGCACATGATCCTTGCTGATATGGAGATCGACGGAACCCGGCGGCAGGTCATCATGCAGGCGCCGAAGAACGGTTTCTTCTACGTGCTCGACCGGGCTACGGGCGAATTCATCAGCGCGGAGAGCTACATTCCGCAGAACTGGGCTGAAGGAATCGACGAAAACGGTCGGCCGATCTTCAATCCCGAAACCCGGATCGACGAGACCGGGCAACCCGCGCTGGTAATGCCTGGACCGTTGGGCGGTCACAACTGGCACCCGATGGCGTTTCATCCGGGTGAAGGATTGGTCTACATTCCGGCCTTCGAAGCGGCGACAGTCTATGCCCCGGAAGCCAACTGGAAACCCGATCCCGCGCGGGGCTTCAATGTCGGTTTCGATCTTGGCGCCGGCGATCTGCCCCCCGATCTTGGATTCCGCCGCGAAGTCTATGGGTCCGTCAAAGGAAAATTGATGGCTTGGGATCCGGTCGCACAGGAAGAGCGCTGGACAGTCGAGTTTGCCGGTCCGTGGAACGGGGGGTTGCTGGCCACCGGCGGCGGGCTGGTGTTCCAGGGCAATTCTTCGAGCGAGTTTGCAGCCTACGATGCCGCTTCAGGCAACAAGGTTTGGAGCTTTGGGGCACAAACAGGAATTGTCGCTCCGCCGATCACCTACACCGTCGATGGCGAGCAGTATGTCGCGGTGCTGGCCGGCTGGGGCGGTGCCTATGCGATTACCGCAGATGGTGGCCTCATCGAAAGCCAGGCGCCGGTTCGCAACATCTCACGTCTCTTGGTGTTCAAGCTTGGCGGCGAGGCTGAACTTCCTCCGGAACCGGAACTTGCGAGCCTCCCGCTCGACCCGCCACCGAGCCGGGCCTCGGCCGAGACGATCGCGCTCGGTAAAGGCAAGTACGCTCGTTACTGCGCGGTGTGCCATGCGCCGGGTGCGGTGGGCTCGACCTTGCTGCCCGATCTGAGGCGATCGGGCGCGTTGGGCAATCGCCAGACGTGGCAGGCTGTCGTGCATGACGGGATCTTGAAGGATAACGGCATGGTTGCCTTCGAAGGATCGCTTACCAAAGACGAGATCGAAGCAATCCGCGCCTACGTGATCCAGCGGGCGAATGAAGACAAGGCGATCGAAGGCGGAGGGCAGGTAGCCCGGCGCTAGGCCCGAAACACGACCGTACGACTGCCGTTGAGGAGGACGCGCTCTTCGACGAATAGTCGAACCGCTTCCGCCAGAACGCGGCGTTCGATATCGCGACCTTTGCGCACCAGATCAGATGGGCTGTCGGCATGACTTATGCGTTCGACATCCTGATGGATGATTGGGCCTTCATCCAGTTCGGCCGTCACGAAATGCGCTGTGGCCCCGATGATCTTGACCCCGCGCTCATGGGCTTGATGATACGGCCTTGCACCTTTGAAGCCGGGCAGGAAGCTATGATGGATGTTGATGCAGCGCCCGGCGAAATGGGCTGATTGCTCGTCCGAAAAGATCTGCATGTAGCGCGCCAGAACGATCAATTCCGCTTGGGTAGCCTCGGCGATTCGTCGCAATTCGCCTTCAGCATCGGACTTCGTTCCAGGCGTGACCGGCACATGATGAAAAGGTATCTCGCCGATCTCGGTGCGGATTGCGGATTCGCGCGGATGGTTTGAAACGATTGCGACCGGATCGATGTTCAGCTCGCCAGTGCGCCAGCGATACAGCAAGTCGACGAGGCAATGATCGGCCTTGCTGACCATGATCAGGACCCTGCGCGGCCGATCGCGCAGGCTAAGCTTCCAACGCATGCCAAGCTCTTCGGCGAAGGAAGCGAAGTCAGCACGCAGAGCTTCTCGAGAAGCTCCATCCGGGTCGAACTCGACCCGCATGTAGAAGCGGTCTTCGCCTTCGCCATTGCAGCGATCGTTGAATTGTTGCGCTTCGAGGATGTTGCAGCCGCGCTCAAACAGAAACGCCGTCACTCGTGCGGTTATGCCGGGACGATCGCCGCAGCCGAGCGTGAGAATCAGGGGTTCGGCCATGTCAGCGTCCATTGGGCGCGCGCACGCGCTCGTTCATCAGCGGAGCATCGATCTCGGCCACGACTTCCTCCTGCGTCATCACCTTGGCGGATTGTCCCACCATCTGCGATCCGTTTCCGACTGCCCAGTCAATCACCACGCGGTGCGGCGTCTTGGAAACTCAGTCATGGCCGGGGCGATTAGGCTGGTCAGTCGCCATAGGCAATGCGGACCTCGCCCGCGGATTGGGCAGCGAGACGTCGTGCTCGGTCGGTGTCGTATCCGGTCGAGAGGGCGACCCCCATGCGCCGATAGGGCCGGGTGGCAGGCTTGCCGAATATCCGGATGTCGACATTGTCGTCGACGGCAAGCGCATCCGCCAGACCTGCGAATGCAATGTCCGTACTGTCGCGATCGGCGAGGATCACCGCCGAAGCCGAAGGCCTTGCTGCAATCTCCGCCGGGACGGGCAAGCCCAATATCGCGCGCGCATGCAAGTCGAACTCGGTCAGGTCCTGTGAGGCCAGAGTGACCATACCGGTATCATGTGGACGAGGTGACAGCTCGGAAAAGATCACCTCTTCGCCCTTCACGAAGAACTCGACGCCGTAGAGGCCCCAGCCATTGCCCTCACCTTGCAGGGCCTCGACAATTTTCGCCGCCATGGCCTGCGCTTCGGACAATGCTGAAGAGGACATTGCTGTAGGCTGCCAGCTTTCCTGATAGTCGCCGCGCTCTTGCCTGTGACCGATCGGCGGGCAGAAAGTGATGCCGTCACGGTGGCTGACGGTTAGCAGTGTTATTTCATAGTCGAAGTCGACAAACTGCTCGACAATCACTCGCGCCCGGTCGCCGCGCATTTGCTGGTTGGCAAAGGCCCAGGCCGCTTGGAGTTCCTTGCCGCTTGCGACTTTGCTTTGACCCTTGCCGGAAGAAGACATCACAGGCTTCATCACGCAAGGAAAACCGGTGTATTCCGCCGCCTCGCGAACCTGCTCCAGCGTTTCGGCGTAGCGATATCGCGACGTCACCAATCCCAGTTCTTCCGCGGCCAGATCGCGGATCGCGTCGCGGTTCATGGTGAGTTGTGCCGCGCGCGCAGAAGGAACGACATTGAATCCGGCTGCTTCGAACTCGACGAGAACCTCGGTTCGAATTGCTTCTATCTCGGGCACAATGAAATCAGGCCGGTGTTTCAGGACCGCGGCGCGCAATGCTTCCCCGTCGAGCATGGAGAACACCTCGCATTCGTCGGCCATTTGCATGGCGGGGGCGTCGCTATAGGCATCGCAGGCGATCACGCGCGCTCCCAGCCGCTTGGAGGATATCACAAATTCTCGGCCAAGCTCGCCCGCGCCCAGCAGCATGATCGTTGCAATATGTGTCATGCGGCCGTCCTAGCGGGGGCCGTTGGCAACTCCAAGCTGGGGATTGGTGGCGCGCGTTCGTCCACCATCGGGGGCCGAAAGCCGCCTGGCCCTACCCACCTGCATTCCGCCGCCGGCACGTGCCATCACCAGCGCCAGTTCCGCCTGACGAAGTGTCCAATCAACCGTGCATTCAATGCCAGCAATCCCGGCGCTGGCGGACAATTTTGGCGAGTTTCCGGACGACCCCACGGTCAAGCTGGCGAACGTCCGCAGCACATCACTGGCCCATTCATTGGCGGACGGTATCGTCATGTCCGGAAGGATCACGACAAATCGTTCTTCGTCGAGTTGTGCGAGTTCCTGTCCCGGCAAAACCATCGCTTCGAGAAACTTCGCGAGACCCCATTGAACTTCGTCGGCCGCGCGCTGCCCGTACTGCATAAACAGGGCGCGCATTCGGTCGACAGCAAAGACAGCCACGGTATGCTGGCAGCCGGAGGCGAGATGGCGCTTCAGACTGGCACAAAAGGCGTGTCTGTTGGCAAGCCCTGTCAGCGGATCGGTAAGAACCGAAGCGTGCAGCTCTCCCTCCAGAGAGCGCAAATGCTGGACCGAGCGCATCAAGCCAATGGCGCCGCCCGGATTGCCTTCTTCGTCGGCGAATGGCCTTAGACTTAGCGCATACCAACTCGGAGTATGACATGACTCGTCTTCGTCCAGCAGAGGATGCCCGACCGCCGGAAACTCCACCCAACCCCCCAAAGCACGTCCTTCCAGGATCGATCTGGCATAGCTGCAGACGTCATCGGCATGACTGCGTTCCGCAAGATCGGCAATATGTGGAGAGAGCAACAGCAGCGACAGATCAATTCCAAGCCCGGCAAAGTTTTCCGAAGCGTGAATGATGAAGCCCTGTTCATCCAGTTTTAGTACGATATCGCCTGCCGACTCTTCCAGCAAGCCGTGCAGAATTGTGCCTTCTGCAGCACTCAGACCCATTTTCATGCCGATTCGCCCCCGGCTTTATTGTTTGCCCCAGATGATCCGACATGGGACGGCATTTAAGTAAAACTAACTGATAATCTTTAAACTTGAGAAATTCCCCAATCTCTCAATACTTATAAACCCAATCGTTAGTTCTGTAAGTTTACACCGCCTAACTCGAATCAACTATGAAAATTGTTTACCATAGTTTTTGAATTGTGGAACGCTTGTATAGGTATTTTTTACTAGAGGCTTCTCAGACCTCAATCATGATACGTATTTTCTGAGGCGCCGTTCCGCAAACCGTTGCAATACGTATGCGGCATTCCTCGATCACCGCTGCCATCTCCCCGGTCGGAGTTGCTTCGCCCAATTCATCCGGGGTCACGCCCATCACCTGAGCGATCGCCTCCATTCGGTCTGGAACAGGGCGAGCCTTGCCCTTTTCCCAAGCCCAGACGGTCGGCTTGCTGACGCCCAAGGCATCAGCGACTTGCGCGAGCGTCATCCCGCGTTCCCGGCGTAGCCGGTTGAGCTTGGAGCCAAAAGGCTCGATTGGAGTCCTTTCAAAGGGCGAAGCGTCTGCATCCGCGGTCGGCCTCGCGCCCGGTACTTGCGCGACATCTGCACGCAATTGGGTGGCGGCGAGCACTCCCTCGCCAAGCGCCACCGCGAAAGCACAACCGTATAGATTGCCGCTGACCCATACGATCTCGGCATCGACCCTTCCAATCTCGGGCAGCTCTATGGCGAGCTTTTCGCCTTCGCCGAGCGGCAGGTCGGTTTCCAGCAACAGTCCGGCTGCCGAGATGTTGTGAATTGTCACGTTGGCTTCCAGACCGCCGGGTAGCACACCGCTGGTTTCGAGCTGCAAGGCGCGGCGGGGCTGCTTGCGCTGACTGCTGCCGGGAGCAGCGGGATCTAGGTGTGCTTTGAGCGCCATGGCTTCGTCTCCTCGATGGAGAATCGAAGCTTGGCGGATATAGTTAAGACAAGGTTATCGCCTATCCCTAACGCCGACGGGCCGATGCCGTGGACGCGACGAAGCGTCAGACAGGTTCGTCGACGGCGTCTAACCCATAGGCCGTATGCAGGACCCGGACGGCCAATTCGGTCTCGTCCTCATCGATAAGGACGCTGACTTTGATCTCCGACGTAGAGATTGCCTGGATGTTGATGCCGCGGTCCGACAAGGCTCGAAACATGTTGCTTGCAACCCCGGCATGGCTCTTCATGCCGACACCGACCACGCTGATTTTCGCAATCTGGCTGTCGGTAATGATCCGGTTGAAGCCGATGTCGTCGCGGCGGTCTTCCAACAATGCCTGCGCCCGGGCCAAGTCGGCCTGAGGCACAGTAAAGGTCACGTCGGTCTCGCCCTTGTCGCGCCCGACATTCTGGATGATCATGTCGACATTGATGCTCGCTTCGGCAAGCGGCTCGAAGATATGCGCCACTGCCCCCGGCTTGTCCGGCACCCGGGTGAGGATGATCTTGGCTTCGTTCTTGTCGTGCGCGATCCCGGTCACAAGCTGGCGTTCCATCTGGCCCTTCTCCACCATTTCATCCATCTCTTCGTCCGACACTATCAGTGTGCCGGGCAATTCGTCGGCCGCGATCGCATCGTCTCCGACAAAGCTGGAGAGGACCTGGATCCGCACACCTTCCTTCATCGCGAGCCCAACCGAACGAGTTTGAAGCACCTTGGCTCCGACGCTCGCCAGTTCGAGCATCTCTTCGTAGGTCACGGCCTTGAGCTTGCGTGCCTTCGCGACGATACGCGGGTCGGTCGTGTAGACTCCGTCGACATCGGTGTAGATATCGCAGCGATCCGCCCTCACCGCCGCTGCTACGGCGACGGCTGAGGTGTCGGACCCGCCGCGGCCCATCGTCGTGATGCGCCCCTCAACGCTGACCCCCTGAAAGCCGGGAACGACGGCGATCTCACCCGCTTCGAGCCCCGCGAGCATTTCCGGCGCATCGATGGTCTCCACTCGCGCCTTGGCATGCGCCTCGATCGTTTTGACGGGCAGCTGCCAACCCAGCCAGCTGCGTGCCTTGCAACCAAGAGATTGGAGTGTGAGGGCAAGCAGTCCGCTGGTGACCTGCTCACCACTCGAAACCACGACATCGTACTCGGCCGGATCGTAAAGCGCGTTCGCTTCGCGACAGAAATTGACAAGGCGATCAGTTTCGCCCGCCATCGCACTCACCACCACGGCCACTTCGTTTCCACCTGCAGCCTGCTTGCGCACAATATTGGCAACGCGGCGAATCCGCTCGGTCCCCGCCATCGAGGTACCGCCAAATTTCATCACGATCCGGGCCAAGGCGATTTAGCTCCTGCTGGTGAGTGGGGCTCTGGTTTGAACCTTGGGGCGCTGCTAACGATGCGGCATGGGAAACGCAAACGTATCAAGTGCAACCATCCGCCCGGAAGAAGCGGAGCACTTCGCCTCGCTTGCGCGTGACTGGTGGAACCCCAAGGGCAAGATGGCGAGCCTGCATCAGGTCAATCCAGTGCGGCTCGCCTTCATTCGAGGTGCGATCGATGCGCATTGGGGCACCGATCGGCAATCCACCACGCCGCTTGTCGGCAAGGCCGCACTCGATATCGGATGCGGTGCCGGACTCCTGTGCGAGCCGCTCGCCCGTCTCGGGGCGGACGTAACGGGAGTCGATGCAGCGGTCGAAAATGCCTCGATCGCAAGCGCGCACGCGGATGCAGCGGGGCTCGACATCCGATATATGGCTGGCGAAGTTGCCAGTCTCGACATCGGCACTTTCGATCTCGTGACCTGCGTAGAGGTGATCGAGCACGTTGCCGACAAGCACGCTTTCCTCGCGGATGTCGTGTCCCGGTTGGCACCCGGCGGGCTGTTGGTGATGTCCACCCCAAATCGCACCGCCGCCTCGCGCCTGCTTCTGGTCGGGGCCGCAGAAGCGATCGGATACGTCCCGCGCGGCACCCACAATTGGGCCGACTTCATTACGCCTGACGAGCTCGAAGGCATGCTCGCCGATGAGGAGCTCGCAGTCACCGAACGACGCGGCATCGGGTTCCGTCCCGGCAAAGGGTTGCACTTGTCCGACGATGAATCCTTGAACTACATTTTGAGCGCCCGGCACGCCTAGTCACGTTACAATATTTGCGCCGACTGTTCTGGAGTGGGCACCCAGCATGTCTCGCGCTGGCCGAACAACCGGTAGCGATTGCGAGCGATGACGCGATAGACGCCATCGCGAACGAACCTTGGTACCGCCCGTGCGATCCCGGCGATGCGCCATGGCCAACCCAGCCCTTCCCAAATCCTTATGGCCGCATCACTGTTGAGGTGAACGCGCCCGGCCTCAAACACGGCAAAGCTCATCGGGTCCTCGGGATCGAGACCGGCGCTCCGCATCAATTCCGCACCCACCTCGCCTTGCATCGGCGCCAGCCGAAAATACGCCTTGCGATCGCGCTTGAGGACGAATTTCGCGTTGGCCGAACACAGCACGCACATCCCGTCAAACACGATTATCGGGTGGTCGCGCGAGATTGCCATTGCAAGCTCGGCGACTATTCGCCTTCGCCCACCAGTCCGACGAATTCGCGAACATTGTCGACGAAGAATCCGTCCGCGCCGCTCGCGATCGCAGCGTTCCACAACATCCGCCATTTGCCGTCAGCCGCCGCTCCGCCATCGTTCTGGAGCGCCGCCGGCAGGAAACCGTTTTCCTTTCGCAAGGTCCAGGGATGGATTTTCAGCCCGGCGGCGTGCGCATTGGCCACAAGGCCAGTCGGTTGCATCGTGCCCGGATCGAGCACGTGGCCGAGCCAGGGCCCCACACCGTCGGCATAGGTGGCGATCTCCGCCAACCCGGTCGGCGTGATCATGTCGGACCAGCGCAGTTCGGGTTCATCGAACGGCCCACCTTCGGGCGCAATCAGCAGCACCAGCTTGCTATCGATCAGCCGATCGAGCCGTTGCAGCGGTCCGACCTCGAACACCTGGATGAAGACCCGTTCATCCGCACCGTCGAGATCCAGCCTTTGCAGTTCGGTCACGAGAAGATCGACCGTATCGATCCCTTCTTCCTGCAGCAGCCAAGTCGGGATCTTGAGCTCCGGATAGAGCCCGATGGCCCTCCCCGTTTCGGCTTCCTTGGCCCGGACCAGCTTCACGATCTCATCCAGTGTCGGGACCTGATAGAGGCCGTCGTACCGCGCATTCGCAGGCCGCGCGCTCGGCACGCGTTCCTTGGCTCGAAGGCTGCGGATCTCCGCCAACGTAAAGTCCTCGGCGAACCAGCCGGCAACACGCCGTTCTCCAATGACCTTCTCGCGTCGGCGATCCTCGAACTCCTCGCGAGAAGCGACATCCGTCGTCCCCGACAGTTCCGTCTCGTGACGCGCAATGAGCACCAAATCCTTGGTCACGACCAGGTCCGGTTCGACGTAATCGGCGCCCCGATCGATCGCCAGCTCATAGGCAGCGAGCGTGTGCTCGGGACGCTCGCCCGATGCACCGCGATGCGCGATGATCAGCGGCCTGCCGTCCCCGTCCGTTTCGGCCTGGGCGGCGATCGGAGTGGCCAGCGCGAGTGTGCCAAAGGCCATCAGGAGAAAATTGCGGACCATTCGTTTTCCTTGAAACCCACAAGCGTGCCGCCGGAGTGAACCACCACCGGGCGCTTGATCATGGAGGTGTGCTCTTGCAGCAATGTGACAGCCTTTGTCTCGTCGATGTCGGCCTTGTCGGCATCGGAGAGCTTGCGAAAGGTCGTGCCGCGCCGGTTGAGCACGACATCGACACCTTGGTCCGCGATCCATTCCGCGAGGTTGGCCGGATCGACGCCTTCCTTCTTGAAATCGTGAAACGCGTATTCGAGCTCGCGCGCTTCGAGCCATTTGCGTGCCTTCTTGACGGTGTCGCAATTGGGAATGCCGTAGAGGTGGATCGTCACGGGCTACATCCTGTTACCTGGAGAGACATGGACCGCATGTTACACGGTCCAGGAACACGTTTTTCGGCCACAGACCGCCCCAATCCGAACTGTTCTGAGAAGGTCGCCGAGCGTTGCATGCGCTCCATCTAGCGACTGATTGGCCAGTAGGACAGATGCGCTTACGCGATTGCCACGATCCCGGATGATCGTCGTAATCGTCTCCTCGTCGCAAGCCAGACTCGGCCGGTCGCATTGGTTAACGGTTTCTAGAGTGTTTTCGCGTATCGCGGCACAGTGAATGGAGCCATTATGCCAAAGATAGCACGAAACTTCCTGGCCGCGCTTGCGGCAAGTGGTCTTGTCCTGACGCCGGTTGCGGCGCAAGCCAACACCCGTGCGGGTGACAGCGCTGCGTTCTACACCAGCTCGCAGGTTCAACCTGGGCTGGGACGTTCGGCCGACGGCGAAGGCGTCGTGGGTGAGAGCGGCGACATCATCGCGCTTATCCTGGTCGGTCTTTGGGCGACAGGAATCCTCGTGATCGTGGCCGACATCGGTGACGACGACAACGACAACCAATCTCCCGGCGCCAACTAAAGCACCCTCGTTCCCAGATGCGCGTTGGCGATAGCGACTGCCAATGCGTCTGCAGCGTCCGCTCCCGATATCTCCGCTCCCGGTAGCAGGATTTTGAGCATGGCTTGAACCTGCTCCTTCTCGGCCGCGCCGGTGCCAACCACTGCTTTCTTGACCGCGCGCGCGGCATGTTCCTCGACCGGCAAACCGACCGCGCCGCAAGTTGCGAGCACCGCACCGCGTGCTTGAGCCAGCTTGAGAGTCGATTGCGGATTCTTGTTGACGAAGACTTCTTCGCAAGCAGCCCGCTCGGGTCGATGCTGCGCGATCACTCCGGCGATCATCCGGTGCAGATCGGCCAGACGCTCCGCCATCGGCGCGCGCGGCGAGGTCTTGACTTCGCCATTGGCGAGATGCGTGATCCGCGAGCCTTCCGCCTTGATCACGCCCCATCCGGTGCAGCTGAGAGAAGGATCAAGGCCGAGGATGATCATACTAGGAAAAGTTCGTGGATGCCCTGTCGGAGGCGTTTCGCGCCACCCGCGACATCTCACTCGCCGACAGGTTGTCGGATTTGAGAATAGTGAGCATTGCTCCCGGCCTCAGGTTACCCGCGACCCTCGACAGTTCGCTGGCGGAGTAGCAGCTTCCATCGACTGTCAAGCTACCACCATTTCTTGCGATCCGCGAAAGTTCACCCGCCGATTTGTTGCTCAGCATCAAAGCACCTCTTTACAGTCCTATCCGCCATCCCAACCGCCACACGACGGCCAGAAGGAACGCCGTGCCGAGTGCAATCGCAAGCGCCCATTCGCGCCAGGTCAAGCGTCCAGCTTCTCCATGACCGCGTCGGGGATTTCGTAATTGCCCCACACCGTCTGCACGTCGTCGTCATCGTCGAGCGCGTCGATCAGCTTGAGCAGGGTGCCTGCCCCCTTCTCGTCCATCTCGACCGTAAGGTTGGGCTTCCATGCCAGCTTGACTTCCTTGGCTTCGCCCAGCGCCTTTTCGAGGTTCGACGAAACTTCGTGCAGGTCTTCGGCGGCGGTCCAGATCTCATGGCCGTCTTGCGAAGAGGAGATATCTTCGGCGCCGGCCTCCAGTGCCGCTTCAAGAACGTCATCTTCGCTGCCAGCTTCGGCTCCATATTCGATGTATCCCAGCCGCTCGAAACCGTGCGCAACCGATCCCTCGGTGCCGAGGTTTCCGCCATTCTTGCTGAATGCGGTGCGCACGGCGGTGGCGGTGCGGTTGCGGTTGTCGGTGAGCGCCTCGACGATGATCGCACTGCCGCCGGGGCCATAGCCTTCGTAGCGGACCTCTTCGTAGTTCTCTTCGTCGCCGCCGCTGGCCTTGTCGATCGCGCGCTGGATATTGTCCTTGGGCATCGACTGCGCCTTGGCGTTGTTGACCGCCAGCCGCAGACGTGGATTCATGTCGGGATCGGGCGCGCCCATCTTCGCCGCAACCGTGATTTCGCGGCTGAGCTTGGAAAACAGGTTGGAGCGCTTCTTATCCTGCGCACCCTTGCGGTGCATGATGTTCTTGAATTTGGAATGGCCTGCCATGGGAACTCTTCGAAATTGGATCTGATCGTTGCGCGCAGCCGTAGCGAAGGCCGCGCCGCGCGACAATTCCCTACGGCGCGATATCGAAATGCAGCGCGGTGAGTTCGCCGTGCGACAGCTTGCGATAGAGCGCCTGCGCGGGTTCGTCCTCCGGCATCGTCTCGGCCTGGACGAACACGGTCGAGGCCCCCAGCTCGCGCGCGATCCGGCGTACTTCGCCGATCATCGCGGTGGCCGCGCCAAGGCGGCGATGCGTTTCGAGAACGGCCAGGTCGTAGATGTACAGTTCGCAGCGTTCCTGTTCGAACTTGGGCAGAACGTAGCCGGCCAGCGCGCCGACCGCTCGCCCTTTCACTTCCGCGATCACGGCGATGTTATGAGGATTGGCGAGCCAGGCGCTTGCGTAATCGTCGCCTGGAGGAGCGTCGGCGTAGTTTTCCGGCTCTTCAAAAACTTCCGAGAAGATCGCATTCATCGCCCGGAAGCCGGGGAGATCGCCGTCCCCCAGCCGGCGGACCGAGACCATCGGTCAGACCTTCACCGCCGTCCCGCTCGCGCTGACCATCAGCATCGAACCGGTGTCGCCGATCACTTCGTAGTCGAGATCGATCCCTATAACCGCGTTGGCGCCGCGTGCGGCCGCTTCGGCCTGAAGCTCCTCGATCGCTTCGTCGCGCGCCCGTTGCAGGATCCGCTCATAGCTGCCCGACCGTCCGCCGACGATATCGCGGATATTGGCGAACAGGTCGCGAAACAGGTTGGCGCCGACGATCACCTCACCGACGACAATGCCGCAATATTCCTGGACCGGCCTGCCTTCGATCGACGGTGTGGTTGTGACGATGACGCCGCGTGCGTCTTTCCATTCTCCTGACATTGATCGCTCCTCGTTGGTTTTCTTCCAACCGTCTAGGTCAGGGCGGGGGGAACTTCAAAGACTGTCTTCGTCCCCAGGAATGGCCTTTGGTTCAGGCGAATTCTTCTTCGACTCGGGTCGCGGATTGGACCAGATCGACGAACAGCGCGACGGACAGCAGGCTGAGGCACCAGGAATAGAAGGCATAGCGCACGCTAAAGGCGGCATCGACGACCCAGGGTTCGGCCTGCTCCAGCGCATAAGTGAGCCAGTAGGACACGAAGAAATCGCTCGACGAGATGGCGAAGTAGAGCAACAGGATCCCGCCGCGCCGTTGCCATACGAAGCGGGTCGACTCACCGAGGGTCGGTGCGTGGCGCCCGCAGATCAAGGCCGTCTCCCAAACGAATACGCCAAGGAAGAACGGAATGATCAGCGTTTCGATCAGGAATTCCTGCCATTCATAGTCGAGATAAAGGAACGAGTCGGGCAGAAACACGATCGAGGCCGTAAGGCCCAGCACCGCCAGGCCCACCCGGATGACGGACAGCAGGATGGAAACGACCGTCCAGGTCGCCCAGCGAGGTCGCTCCATCGCGACAGCGCCCTTCAGCATGATCCGCACAACCGGGAACGCGAAGGCGGCGTAAGTCGCCAGCCCTACAAGCTCGGTCACGGCCCTGAACGAGAAGTACCCGTAATCGGCGATCGCGCGGTCGACGTAGTGAAAGACGACCGCGTTGACGGCGAACAGCGCGAGGGCGCCGATCCAGCCGACCGGATGCTTCAGCAGCTCGGCATATATTCGCAGGGTGGCCACGAGCCCGGCCCCGCGCTCAGCCCATACCCAGCGCGGCCTTGTAGGTTTCGAGAATCGTTTCCTGCTCGCTCCGGTCGTCCGGCTTCATCTTCCGCAGGCGCACGATCTGGCGCATGATCTTCGTGTCGTAGCCGACCGCTTTCGCCTCGGCATAAACATCGCGAATATCGTCGGCGATGCCTTTCTTTTCTTCTTCGAGGCGTTCGATGCGCTCGATCAGCAGGCGCAGGCGGTCGTCGGTGGCTTCGGCCATCTCGCTATGTCTCCGAATGAATGAGAATCACTTGACGCTTCGGATACGCGGATGGCCCCGAACGCAAAAGGGGGCTTTCCACAAGGCGGGAAAACTCAGCGAAGATCGGGTTTGTTGCGCGTGAGGCTGCGCTCCATCGCGGCAATCTGCTCTTCGGTGGCGGGCGTTTGTTTCGTCGTTTTCCATTCGTCCATCGGCATACCGTGGATCAACGCGCGCGCGGCGGCCTTATCGCCTTCATATCCGGCATCGCGAATCCAGTCGGCCAGGCAATTGCGGCAAAACCCGGCAAGCCCCATCAATTCGATGTTCTGCGCATCGTGGCGATGGCGCAAATGACGGACCAGCCGGCGGAAGGCAGCGGCTGCCTGGGCATCGTCAAGCTGGTCGAGCGGATCTGAAATCGAATTCATGGCGACATTTCCTTGAGTTGCAAAACGGCTGTGTCATAGCTCCTCGTAACCGGACGAAGGGGTCTTTGGGTGCTATGATCAAACGTGATGCGGCAAGGATCGACCCACGCGGTCGCAAGGTCAAGATATTGGCGACGATCGGCCCTGCCAGCCGTTCGCCGGAAATGCTGCGAAAGCTGTTCAAGGCAGGCGCCGATGCCTTTCGCCTGAATATGAGCCACGGCAGTCACGCCGATCACGAAGGAACGATCAAGTCGATCCGCGCGCTCGAAAAGGAATTCGCCCGCCCAATCGCTATCCTCGCCGACTTGCAAGGGCCCAAACTGCGGGTCGGAACGTTCAAGGATGGCAGCGCCGTCATCCGCCATTCGGGCCATTTCACGCTCGATCGCGACGAAACGCCGGGCGACGAAACGCGCGTTTGCCTGCCCCACCCCGAGCTGTTCGGAATATTGGAGCGCGGTCAAAGGCTGCTCATCAATGACGGCAAGATCCGGCTGGTCGTCAAGGAAGCGGACCAGAACCGCATTTTCTGCACCGCGGAAGTCGGCGGCGTGATCTCGGACCGCAAGGGCGTGAACGTGCCCGATGCCGAAGTTCCGATCCCGGCGCTGACGGACAAGGATCGCAAGGACCTGGCATTCGCCGTCGATCACGGTGCCGACTGGATCGCACTCAGCTTTGTCCAGCGACCGGAAGACCTCGCCGAAGCGCGCAAGCTGATCGGGACCAATGGTCGCCAGGGGCCGGCTTTGTGCGCGAAGATCGAGAAACCGCAGGCCGTAAAGCGTCTTGGCGAAATCATCGAACTTGCCGACGGCATCATGGTCGCCCGCGGCGATCTCGGCGTCGAACTCGAACCGCACGAAGTGCCGCCGCTGCAAAAGCGGATGGTCAACGCCACCCGCATGGCGGGCAAGCCGGTGATCGTGGCGACACAGATGCTGGAATCAATGATCGAAAGCCCCACTCCGACACGCGCCGAAGTGTCCGATGTGGCGAATGCGGTGTACGATGGCGCCGACGCCGTCATGCTGTCGGCCGAAAGCGCGGCCGGAGACTGGCCGGAAGAATCGGTCGCCATGATGAATTCGATCGCCACGCAGGTCGAAAACGATGTCGACTACAAGGAACGCGTGCGCTTCCTCGAAACGCCGCCCGATGCGACGACCTCCGACGCGCTCGCCCATGCCTGCATGACCATTGCCGATACCGTGCCGATCAGCGCAATCACCGTTTTCACGTCGTCGGGATCGACGGCGCGCCGGGTCGCCCGCGAACGTCCTGATACTCCGATGCTGGTGTTGACACCCTCGACCCGCACCGCCCGCCGCGTAGCGCTGTTATGGGGGGCGCATGCCGTTGCGACCAAGGATATCGGCAGCTTCGAAGAGATGATCGGCAAAGGCAAGCGCATGGCGCTGCGGCATGGCTTCGGAGAGGCGGGAAGTCGGCTTATCGCCCTGGCCGGAGTGCCGTTCGGGACGCCGGGCTCGACCAACCTGCTGCACGTCGTGACGCTCGCCGGAGACGAGTTGGAGAAACATGAGGGGTAGCGATCTGCCAAGACAAGTCCGTGTCCGGATCGAACCTTTGCCTGCTGCGTTGAGTGACAAAGGATAATTTGCCTTGCGCGCCAAAGCGCTTAGCATTCACCGGAATTCAAAGCAGGAGTCTGAAAATGCTACGATCCCTCTCCCGACCGATCCTGACAATAGCCGCGTCCGCGACGCTGCTAAGCGCTTGCGCAGGCGAAAACGCGAGCGAGGGAGAGGCCGGATCGCAAGCCGCCGAAGAGCCCGCCATCATCGATGTTCGCCAGACCAATCTCGAAGAGATCGGCGATGCCTTCAAGGCAATCCGAGGCCAGCTCGAGGGGGAAAGCCCCGACTTTGCAGTGCTTGAAACGCAGGCGACCATGATCAACGCGAATGCGCAGAAGGTTATCGATCACTTTCCCGAAGGCACCGGGATGGATGCCGGTTTCGACACCGAAGCGTTGGCGACGATCTGGGAAAGGCCCGAAGATTTCGCCGCCGCGCACCAGGCACTGATCGAAGCGAGCGAAGGAATGGTCGCCGCTGCGCAGTCGGGCGATGCCGCGACGGTGCAAGCGCAAGTGGGCGAGCTCGGCAAGTCCTGCAAGGGTTGCCACGACAACTTCCGGGTCGACGACGACTAACCTGATGAGCGAGTCGGCGAAGCAGGCGCCGTCACCCAAACGCACGGTAGACGTGTGGGACTTGCCGGTGCGACTGTGCCATTGGGCCTTCGCGCTGCTGGTCCCCGCCATGTGGTGGACAGCGGAAAACTCCGAATGGGGGTGGCACAAGCGGCTGGGCCTGCTTCTTCTCGGACTGCTCCTGTTCCGAATTGTCTGGGGGGTCGTCGGCTCGCCTACGGCGCGCTTTGCCTCCTTCGTGCGCGGGCCGGCCGCCATCCTGGCCTATCTGCGAAGCGGATCGAACGGCGCGATCGGGCACAATCCGCTCGGGGCGGTGAGCGTTGTCGTCCTGTTGCTGGCCATGCTCGTACAAGTGAGCTTGGGCCTGTTTGCGGGCGATCCCTTCGATGGCGCGACCGGACCGCTCAACCCGCTTGTGGGAGTTCTGACGGCCGACATGCTAACCGACTGGCACGAGACGTTCTTCGATGCGATCGTCGTCCTGATCGGCCTGCATCTGGCGGCGATCGCCTATTACGCGGCGATCAAGCGCAACAACCTGATTGGGCCGATGATCGGCGGCAAACGCACCGTTGAGAGCGACGTAGTGGGTAATGCACCGGCGATGTGGAAGGCGGTGCTTCTTTCGATGGCTATTGCGGCGGGAGCAACCGCGTGGATTGCCGTCGGCGCGCCGCCGCTCGGTTGAACAGCCCTAGCCTGCCGCCGCACGCTCGAGCCTGCGCCGCGCAGCCTCTTCTCCGATCAAAGGCAGCAATTCGCCCATATCCGGGCCGTGATTCATACCGGTGAGCGCCTGCCGCAGGGGCAGGAACAGCCCCTTCCCCTTGCGGCCGGTCTTGTCCTTGAGCGAAGAGGTGAGGTCGCGCCACGGGTCTGCGCTCCATGCAAGCACCGTCGCGGCTTGACCGAGATAGGCTCTGTCTTCT
Source organism: Erythrobacter sp. (assembly GCA_030065195.1). GTDB lineage: Bacteria > Pseudomonadota > Alphaproteobacteria > Sphingomonadales > Sphingomonadaceae > Erythrobacter. The sequence continues at coordinate 19,797 of JASJDE010000037.1, forward strand.
TCGGCGAACTCAACCCGCTCGATCGGCCCGGTGACCAAGCGCCACCATTCGCCGACTTCGCCGACGGTCGAAATATTGGGCTGGACCGCATGCCATCCCGCTTCGTCCATTCCATCGGGCAGGCGATCCTTTACTTCGTCGAAGGGCATGGCGTGCACGATGGCGGTGTTGACGCGTTCCAGTTCGGCATCGTCGAACTTCGCCGGTGCCCGGCCGAAGGTCGAAAGATCGAAAGTCTCGAGCAGCACCGCGCCATCGACGATCGGTTCGACCGGCAGCGAAGTGCCCAGCCGTGCCAGCAACGCGATGATGGCCGCAGGTTCGATCCCGCGTTCGCGAAAAGCCTCGCAACCGAGCGATCCAAGGCGCTTGGAGAGCTTGCCTTCCTTGCCGACCAGCAGCGCTTCGTGAGCGAAATCCGGAGGGGTTGCTCCCATCGCGTGGAACATCTGGATCTGGACCGCGGTATTCGACACGTGGTCCTCGCCGCGAAGCACCTGCGTGACGCCCATATCGACATCGTCGACCGTGCTCGGCAGCATATAGAGCCACGATCCGTCGGCGCGGCGGATGACGGGATCGGAAAGCTGGGCGGGATCGAACTTCTGCTTTCCGCGTACACCATCGTCCCAGCCGATGGGTTTATCGTGATCGAGTTTGAAGCGCCAATGCGGTTGGACCCCGTCGGCCTCTTTCGCCGCCCGCTCTTCTTCGGTCAGCTTCAGCGCCCCGCGATCGTAGATCGGCGGCAGGCCTCGACCGAGCAGCACCTTGCGTTTCAGCTCCAGTTCCTGCTGGGTTTCGTAGGCCGGGTAGATACGGCCCGCAGCCCGCAAGGTATCGAACGCCGCTTCGTAGCGGTCGAGCCGTGCCGACTGGCGTTCCTCGCGATCCCAGTCGATGCCGAGCCAGGCCAGGTCTTCGCGAATTGCCGCAACGTATTCCTCCCGCGACCGCTCGGCATCGGTGTCGTCGATCCGCAGCACGAACTGGCCACCCGCTTTCTGCGCGAGCATCCAGTTATGCAGGGCCGTGCGGATGTTTCCGACATGGAGCCGTCCGGTCGGGGAAGGGGCGAAGCGAGTGACTGTCATGGCTCGTCCGGTAGCCAGCGCAGCGATTTGTCGCAAGGTGCAGCGAACGGGATCAGGTGCAGCGCGATTCTGCCGCGACGAGCGCGAAGACTGCATCCCAAAGTCGGTGCATCCGGGTCGGCCGGATCAGGCCGACAATTGCGTCTTCAAATGCCATGCGATCGCGATGAACTGCAGCGTCGAGCAGATCTGCAATCGTCGCCTCGTCGTAGGTCAGGAGGCTGCAACAGAAACGCGAGACCTGGAGGTTCTCCGGCCAGGTCGAACCGATGGCTTGCGACAGCGCGATCGCCTTGGCTGCGACTTCAACGCCGCCCAATCTTGCGGCCAGTTCCGGTACCGGATCGCGCCCCGCCCGTTCGTGCACGGCAATCAGTCGCAAAGAATAGACGAACCGGGCTGCGATGGGCCCGCAATCCTCGATCCGCCGAGGAATCGCCAGTTGCGCAATTGCAGAATGAGAATGGGCGGACGGAATTCGTTGTTTTGCCATGAGCCTCCTTGGCGCCGAGTGCGCGCGCTGGAGTACTGGCTACTCTAATTGCGAACGCGTCGCAATAGCGATATGCCGATCCTCATCACTTCGGTTTGATGACGAACCGGTGCTGGATGTAGAGGAACACCTCGGTTTCGCTCGATTGCTGCCAATACAGGTCCGAATCGAGCCCGCTGATTTCGATCCCGTAATCCGATCCGAACTTGGCCGCATAGGACCTCGCTTCCTGGGCAACCGTCTGGACCACATCGATGCGGTATTGATCGGGATCGGTGATCGCCAGGCTGGTCTTGCCGGTATCGACATACGAACGGCCGTTGGCCGGGATCGATTTCACGAAGGGCACGATCCGCTTGTCCGCCTCTTCGACGCTGTCGATCTGGCCGCCGACCGGCAGGCGTGCATAGATCGTCACGCGGGTCGTATCGGGCCTGCTGCCCCGCCCATAGGTGAGGTCTTCCAGCGTTTCCAAAGTCAGGGGAGAGAGCGTGTAGTCGCCTGCGACGAGGGCGATACCCTGCTCCTGCGCGGCGGCGATCGTGGCCCTCAGCATCGTGGTGACTTCTTGTCGCCGGATATTGGAGTCGCGCGAATCCGAACTGACGTAAAGCGGCTTCACGAAGAAATCCGCCTGCCGGGTCAGGCCGATGGCCGACACGTCGTTGCCGAGATACTGGTTCGTAGTGCTGCGATCCTGCCGCGACCCGGTGACGACGACCTGGGCATTGGCGACGGCCGGCACGGCGAGCCCCACTGCGGCGAGTGCCAGGATATGCTTGTTCATTGACTGTCCCTCCATCCGAAAGGGCCAGCGTAGCATTGTACGGTTTTGCTGGAGGCTGAACGGTTCACAGGCGATCGTCGCGCTCATCGCCCAGCAAGAAAAACCCCGCCGAAGCTCTGGGCTCCGGCGGGGTCCTCTTGTTCAACGCACGATTGCGCGGTGTGGCTTACTCCGCTGCGGGGGCCTCTTCGCCGCCGCCCATCGCCGCTTTCATCGCTTCCTCGGAAGGAACCGCATCGGCTTCGGGCTCCGGCTCGGCTTCGTTCGCGGCAGCCAGCGCTTCCTGCTGCTTCTTCCACTGCGCCTTGAGCGCAGCGTCGCGGCTGGAAGCGGTGACGCGCATGCGGTTCATACCGGCACCGGTACCCGCCGGGATCAGGCGGCCCACGATCACGTTCTCCTTGAGACCGATCAGCGTGTCCTGCTTCCCTTCGACCGCCGCCTGCGTCAGCACGCGAGTGGTTTCCTGGAACGAAGCCGCCGAGATGAAGCTTCGGGTCTGCAACGACGCCTTGGTGATGCCGAGCAGAACCGGGGTTCCTTCGGCGGGTTGCTTACCCTTGCCCAGCTTGGCGTTGTATTCGAGCATCTCGGCCAGATCGACCTGCTCGCCCGGCAACAGGGTGGTGTCGCCGCCATTGGTGATCTCGACCTTCTGCAGCATCTGGCGAACGATCACCTCGATGTGCTTGTCGTTGATCTTCACGCCCTGCAGTCGGTAGACTTCCTGGATCTCGTTCACGAGATACTCGGCAAGCGCTTCGATCCCCATCACTTCGAGGATGTCGTGCGGGTTGGGCGAGCCGGAAATCAGGGTGTCGCCCTTCTTCACGAAGTCGCCTTCCTGCACGTCGATCACCTTGGTCTTGGGGATCAGGTACTCGACTGCATCGCCTTCCTCGGGAACGATCGCGATCTTGCGTTTTGCCTTGTATTCGCGAACGAATTCGATCTTGCCCGAAATCTTGGCGATGACCGACATGTCCTTCGGCAGGCGTGCCTCGAACAGCTCGGCCACACGCGGCAGACCGCCTGTGATGTCGCGGGTCTTGGCAGCCTCGCGCGATGCACGCGCAAGGATGTCGCCCGCAGCCACTTCCTGGCCGTCCTCGACCGAGAGCGTGGTGCCCGGAGCCAGCATGTAGCGCTGCGCTTCGGTTTCGTCCTCGCTCTGGCCTTCGCCGAGCAGCGTCAGGCGCGGACGAAGATCTTCCTTCTTCTTGCGCCCGGTCGCCCGGTTCTCGGTCACGACACGCTGGGCAATACCCGTCGCATCGTCGGTCTGCTCTTCCAGGGTCGTGCCTTCGACGAGGTCCTGGTACTTCACGACACCCGAATGTTCGGTGATGATCGGCAGCGTGAACGGATCCCATTCCGCCAACCGCTCGCCTTCCTTCACCTTCGCGCCGTTCTTGAACATCAGCACGGTACCGTAGGGAACCTTGTGCATCTCGCGTTCGCGACCTTCGGCATCGATCACCGCGATCTCGCCGTTGCGTGCGAGCGAGAGGATCCGGCCCTTCTTGTCGGTGATGGTCGGCATGTCGCGCAGTTCCACCGTACCGTCCGAAATCGCTTCCAGATGGCTGGTTTCGTTGAGCTGCGCAGCGCCGCCGATGTGGAAGGTCCGCATCGTCAGTTGGGTGCCCGGCTCACCGATCGACTGAGCGGCGATAACGCCAACGGCTTCGCCGATGTTCACCGGAGTACCGCGGGCGAGGTCACGACCGTAGCAGGTCGCGCACACGCCCTGTTCGGCTTCGCAGACCAGCGGCGAGCGGATCTTGGCGGACTGGACTTCGGCCGCTTCGATTTCCTTCACCATCGCTTCGTCGACCAGCGTGCCGGCCTTGACGATCACTTCGTCGGTCGACGCGTTGATGATGTCCTCGGCCACCGTACGACCAAGGATACGCTCGCCGAGCGATGCGATCACCGAACCACCCTGCACGATCGCGCGCATTTCCAGCGCGTTTTCGGTCTTGCAGTCGTCTTCGACGATCACGCAGTCCTGCGACACGTCGACCAGGCGACGGGTCAGGTAGCCCGAGTTTGCCGTCTTGAGCGCGGTGTCGGCCAGGCCTTTGCGAGCGCCGTGGGTAGAGTTGAAGTATTCAAGAACGGACAGGCCTTCCTTGAAGTTCGAGATGATCGGCGTTTCGATGATCTCGCCCGACGGCTTGGCCATCAGGCCGCGCATCCCGGCAAGCTGCTTCATCTGCGCAGGCGAACCACGCGCACCCGAATGGCTCATCATGTAGATCGAGTTGATCTCGGCTTCGCGCCCGTCCTTGTCGACCGGCGTGGCCTTGATCCGCTCCATCATCGCGTCGGCCACCTGGTCGCCGCAACGGCTCCAGGCGTCGATTACCTTGTTGTACTTTTCCTGCTGGGTGATGAGGCCGTCCTGATACTGCTGCTCGTAATCGGCAACCAGCTTCTTGGTCTCTTCGACCATACCTTCCTTGGCGTCGGGGATGATCATGTCATCCTTGCCGAAGCTGATGCCCGCCTTGAAGGCGTGACGGAAGCCCAGAACCATGATCGCGTCGGCGAACAGCACCGTGTCCTTCTGGCCGGTGTGACGGTACACTTCGTCGATCACGTCACCGATGTCCTTCTTGGTGAGAAGGCGGTTGATGATGTCGTAGGGCACCTTGTGGTTCTTCGGCAGGCACTCGCCGATCAGCATGCGGCCCGGCGTGGTGACGAAACGCTGCATCACGATGTTGCCGTCCTCATCGGCCTGCGGAACGCGGGCGATGATCTTGGTGTGCAGCGTGACCGCCTTGGTCTCGAGAGCCTGGTGCACTTCGGCCATGTCGGCGAAACGCGGCAGCTTCTCTTCCTTGGAACCGTCTTCGTTCTCGAGGAATTCCGGCGTTTTCTCCTGCCGCTCCATCGAGAGGTAGTAGAGACCCAGGACCATGTCCTGCGACGGCACGATGATCGGCTTGCCGTTGGCGGGCGAGAGGATGTTGTTGGTCGACATCATCAGCACGCGCGCTTCGAGCTGCGCTTCGAGCGACAGCGGCACGTGGACCGCCATCTGGTCACCGTCGAAGTCGGCGTTGAAGGCCGAGCAAACCAGCGGGTGGAGCTGGATCGCCTTGCCTTCGATCAGCACCGGCTCGAACGCCTGGATGCCGAGACGGTGAAGCGTCGGCGCACGGTTCAGCAAGACCGGATGCTCGCGGATCACTTCGTCGAGGATATCCCAGACTTCCTTGCGCTCTTTCTCGACCCACTTCTTTGCCTGCTTAAGGGTCATCGAAAGACCCTTGGCGTCGAGTCGGGCGTAGATGAACGGCTTGAACAGCTCGAGCGCCATCTTCTTCGGCAGGCCGCACTGGTGCAGCTTGAGCTCCGGACCGGTCACGATCACTGAGCGCCCAGAATAGTCGACGCGCTTGCCGAGCAGGTTCTGACGGAAGCGGCCCTGCTTGCCCTTGAGCATGTCGCTCAATGACTTGAGCGGACGCTTGTTCGCGCCGGTGATGACGCGGCCACGGCGACCGTTGTCGAACAGCGCGTCGACCGCTTCCTGGAGCATGCGCTTTTCGTTGCGGACGATGATGTCCGGCGCGCGCAGCTCGATCAGGCGCTTCAGGCGGTTGTTGCGGTTGATGACGCGGCGATAGAGATCGTTGAGATCCGAGGTCGCGAACCGGCCGCCGTCCAGCGGCACGAGCGGGCGCAGTTCCGGCGGAATCACCGGGATCACCTCGAGGATCATCCATTCCGGGCGGTTGCCGGATTCGATGAAGCTTTCGACAACCTTCAGGCGCTTGATGATCTTCTTCGGCTTGAGCGCGGACTTGGTGGTCGCGAGCTCTTCCATCAGGTCGTCGCGCTCTTGCTCGAGATCGAGGTCCATCAGCATGACCTTGACCGCTTCCGCGCCGATATCGGCGGAGAAAGCGTCTTCGCCGTATTCGTCCTGCGCTTCGAGCAGCTCGTCTTCGGTCAGCAGCTGGAACTTCTCGAGCGGGGTGAGACCCGGCTCGATCACCACATAGCTTTCAAAGTAGAGGATCCGCTCAAGCTGCTTCAGCTGAATGTCGAGAAGCAGGCCGATGCGCGATGGCAGCGACTTCAGGAACCAGATATGCGCAACCGGCGCGGCCAGTTCGATGTGGCCCATGCGCTCGCGGCGGACCTTGGTGACGGTCACTTCAACGCCGCACTTTTCGCAGACGACGCCTTTGTACTTCATGCGCTTGTACTTGCCGCACAGGCATTCGTAGTCCTTCACGGGACCGAAGATGCGCGCGCAGAACAGGCCGTCACGCTCGGGCTTGAACGTGCGGTAGTTGATCGTTTCCGGCTTCTTGATCTCACCGAAAGACCAGCTGCGAATACGCTCTGGCGAAGCGATGCCGATCTGGATCTGGTCGAAGGTTTCCGGCTTGGCCAGCTGGTTGGTGAATTTGGTCAGTTCGTTCATGACTTAGTTCCCTCAGGGGGTGAAACTTGAATCGAGATCAATGGGTCTAGTTTGCTGGCGTCGAGTAGGTTGCAGACAAATCGAACCCCACGTCACGGAGACACGGCAACGAGCGATCAGTTCGAGCTTTGAGCAATTGCATTGCGCTCGCCTCATTGCCCGTTTGACGAAGGCTTTCTTGGAACAATTGCGACCGGCGCTTGAGTTCAGCTTGCACGTCGATATCCGTCTTTCCAACGGCAGCTGCAGCGCCAAATGTTCGATGCTTGAACAGCGTTATCGCTTCCTCAAGCTGAGGCCTAGCACTAGGCTCATTGTTCGCGGAAACCTTGCCATATGCTGTAGCGACAGCAAGCCCAAGCGAGCAATCAATATGGTATTCATAGACCTTGTTCGCTCTTTCAATAAACGTCATCTGATCGAGATCGTCTTGGGCCAATGCTCCTTCGCTGGCGAGCGTCGCCGATGCAATGCACATTCCAATAAAGAGTGACAGTTTGTTCTTCGCCATCATTCCGCTGCCTCCGGCCACTGATCGTCCTCGTCGTCCTCGCCGTCGCTGAGCGACTTGAGTTCGACGTTGAGGCCCAGCGAGCGCATTTCCTTAACGAGCACGTTGAAGCTCTCCGGAATGCCCGCTTCGAAGGTGTCGTCGCCCTTGACGATCGCTTCGTAGACCTTGGTCCGGCCGACCACGTCGTCCGACTTGACGGTGAGCATTTCCTGCAGCGTGTACGCCGCGCCGTAGGCCTGGAG
>JASJDE010000201.1 GCA_030065195.1 Erythrobacter sp.
CGCGAGGCCAGCCTGCTCGAACACAACTTCGCTCATGTATCCGTCCTCGAACAGCAATTTGACCATCAGCCACGCATGATAGCACTGGCGCTGCAGATACTACGAAATCAACACAAATGACATGACTGTCGGCAAATGATTGCGCCCATGTGAATTCCAACCGGCAGCCCGCGACAGCACCTTGCTCCGCCGATGACCAATCGTGAAAAAATCGTTGAATATTTCACCAAGGTGCTGTTTCATGCCGACAAATCAACAATCGACGTAGCAGCATGGGGATAGCGAGGCCGCAGAAGTCAGGCAAAGACTTTGGTGCTCGCCGCTGGCAGGGCGGCGGCGTTGGTGCGGACATTCGCGCTTTGCGCAAGAGTCGGGCGATCACACTGGGCGAGCTGGCAGACAAGCTCGGGCGCTCCGTTGGCTTTGTCAGTCAAATCGAACGCGGGATATCGCATCCGTCCATCGACGATCTGCGCACCATTGCGAAGCTGTTCGGCGTACCGCTCAGCTTCCTCTTCGGCGAGCACCAACGCGACCCTCTCGGCAGCAGGTTTGTCGTGCGTGCAGGTGCGCGCCGCCAACTGGGTAGCACTGAAGGCGGCTTGATCGAGGAACTTCTTTCTCCCGATTTGAGCGGTTCATTCGAAATCATAAGAAGCGAGTTTCTGCCCGGTTCGGCCCTGGCGCAGCCGGTTCGGCGCAATACCGAGGAGGCCGGCTATGTCGTCTCCGGCAAACTCGAAATCGAGATTGGTGGCGAATGGCACGTGCTCGACAAGGGCGACTCGTTTCGATTCTTCGGTGAGCCCTACCGCTGGCGCAATCGCGGCAAGGTGCCGGCCGTCCTGATATGGGTCATCGCGCCACCAACGTATTGATCGAAGGACCTTGGACAGATGTCAGCTGCCGATAGTCAGAATGTTGTCGAAGTTCGCGGCGTTTGGAAGATTTTCGGCACGCGAGCGGAAGAGGCCCACGCAGCGATTGACAAACAGTCCATGAGCAAAGCGGAGGTGCTTGACCAGTTCGGGGCCGTGATCGGGGTGCGCGATGTCAGCTTCAGTGTCGATCAAGCCGAGATCTTCTGCATCATGGGCCTATCCGGTTCGGGTAAGTCGACTCTCGTGCGCCACGTCAACCGACTGATCGAGCCGACCCGGGGGCAGATTTACATCCAAGGCGCGGACGTCGGTGGATTGTCCTCGGAAGAGTTACGGGCCTTGCGCGCCGACAAGATCGGCATGGTGTTTCAAAACATGGCGCTGCTGCCGCACCGCAGCGTCCGGGACAACGTTGCGTTTGCGCTCGAGCTGCGCAATGTCGATGCCTATACGCGGATGCAGGCGGCTGACCGTGTCATCGAAACTGTGCATCTCGAAGGTTACGGCGATCGCATGCCTTCGGAGTTGTCCGGCGGGATGCAGCAGCGCGTCGGCCTCGCCCGCGCCTTGGCGGCGGATCCCGATATCCTGCTCATGGACGAGCCATTCTCTGCGCTCGACCCGCTCATTCGGCGCGAGTTGCAGGACGAGTTTCTCGAACTTTCCCGATCGATGCGCAAGACGACCTTGTTCATTACGCATGATCTCGACGAGGCCATTCGTATGGGCTCACGGATCGCGATCATGAAAGACGGCGAAATCGTCCAGATCGGAACCCCGGAAGACATCGTCACCAAGCCCGCAGACGATTACGTGGCCGACTTTGTTAAGGGCATCTCGCGGTTGAAGCTCGTCTTTGCCCACACGGTCATGAAGCCTCTCGAACAGTACGAGCAGACCAGCGGCGCCATACCCTCGGTTGACGCCTGCCCGACAGCCGATCCGGAAGCCGATCTTGACACGTTGGTCAACCTCGCCGTCGATCACGACAATCCCATTCTCATCATGGACGATGGCCGCGCCGTCGGTGTCGTCACGAAGGATGCCTTGTTGAGAGGCATGCAAGGGGAGACGTGAACATGCAGAAAGAAGTCGATACCACTGCACCGTTCCGCGAGTTTTCCGAAGCGAATGGCAACTATTATGCGAGTACCTTCCTCAAGCTGCAGCGCAACGAGTTGTCCGCGTGGCACCTCAACTGGGCGGCCGGCCTGGGCAGTTTCATTTGGGCAGCCCTGCGCGGAAACTGGCTGCTGTTCTGGATCAGCCTTGCCGTTGATCTGATTGGCTTTACAAACATCGCCTTGATCTACAAGTACGCCACGGCTGCTGCGCAGGCGACGGCCGACGGCAAGGACTACCTGGTCACGCGCTACGAGAACTGGACCAATCTCCACACCGTCGCAGCCATCCTTGCATTCGTACTCGGGCGCCTCCTCGTCGCCTGGCTCGCCGATCGCCTCTATTACCGGCAATACGCGATCTGGCGGGTCGACCGGAACCATCCTTCCGGCACGGCAATGCGCCGTGTATTGCTGGCACTTCTCGTCGTTGCTCTCGTCGCCCCCTTGACGCTCTATCGCGCATCGCAATTTGCCCCCGATCAGCGAACCTGTCTCAAACAGGCGCGTGCGATCCAGGACGGCAAACAGGTTTCGTTCAAGGACCGATTCGACTGTTCGACGATTTCCGAGGTGCCGACGCTGGTCTGGTTGAAACGGCCTGTGCAATACGAATATCCGCGCAACGAGGACGGCACACGTTCGATCGTCGTACGCGAGCAGACCGCGAAACGCCCGGTCAACCTCAACACCTACGCATCGGAGACGATCGACCAGGCCATCACGTATGCCAAAGTTTTCTACGGCTGGTTCTTCGATGGTATCACGCACTGGCTGCGCGTGATGCTCAATGCCATCGAAGCGGTGTTCGTCGGCACTCCATGGCCCGTCGTTGCCGGCATGTTTCTGTTGATCGCTTATTCCTTCGCGGGCCCGCGTATCGCGACGTTCGTCGGGGTTTCACTGATCTACATTGCGCTGTTCGGTTTCTGGCAGACCGGCATGAGTACGATCGCAATCGTCGTCGCCTCCACGATCATATGTGTGGTGGTAGGATTGCCACTCGGGATCTGGGTCGGAAAATCGCGGCGGGCATCGACGGTCGTCACGCCAATCCTCGACATCATGCAGACCATTCCGTCCTTTGTGTATCTGCTGCCGGCGGTGGCGTTCTTCTCGATCGGCAAGCCGCCGGGGATCATGGCAACGGTGATTTTCTCGATGCCGCCGATGGTGCGCCTGACGGCCCTGGGTATCCGCCAGGTGCCAGAAAGCACGAAGGAGGCAGCCCTCGCGTTTGGCGCAAATCCCCGCCAATTGCTGACCAAGGTTGAACTGCCGTTGGCGCTGGCGTCGATCATGGCCGGCGTCAACCAGGTCGTGATGATGAGCCTGTCAATGGCCGTCGTAGCGGCCCTTATCGGGGCCGGCGGACTTGGCTTCATCGTCGTCGAGGCGCTGCAGAACACAGAAACCGGCCGTGGGATCCTGGCCGGAATCGCGATCGCGCTGATCGCAATGATGATCGACCGCGTCGTCCAGAAAGCGAACAAGGTCGAAATGTAGTGAAGCACTGCAAGAATTTGCGGACGTGCTGTGCGGACCCGTTCCTCCCGCGCGGTTGCGAAAAACAAAGTGGAACAAGGGAGTAGGAATCGTGAAAACAATGAAAACGGCCGTTCTTGCGGCCGCGTTTGCGGCGATCGCGTCGACTGGCGCGTTGGCCCAGGCGAAGGTCAAAATCTCGGATTTGAACTGGACCGGTGCCAAGGCCATCGGTCATGTCATCAAGGCGGTCATCGAAACGCGCCTTGGCGGTGAGGCCGAGATCGTGAAAGGGATGAGCGATCAGTCGATCATTTCCGCAGGCATGGACAAGGGTGACGGCTCGGTCGATGTCTACACGGATATGTGGATGCCGAACCAGCAAGCGATCTGGGACAAGTACATCAAGGGCGCCAAAACGGTCGCTCACAACAAGCCTTACAAGGGCACGCAAGGCATGTACGTGCCGCACTATCTGGCCGACAAGATCAAGTCCTTCGACGATCTCAAAAAGCCGGAAATCGCCGCCATGTTCGATAAGGACGGCGACGGCAAGGGTGAATACTGGGCTGGCGATGCGAGCTGGAAGTCGACCAAGATGTGGCAGGTCAAGTTCAAGGACTATGGATTGTCCGAGCTATGGAAGCCGGAAATCGTCTCGGATGCCACGTTCAAGGCGCAGCTCAAGGCGGCCTATGCCACCGAAAAGCCGATCCTTTTCTATTACTGGACGCCGGAATGGATCCACGCCGCCTACAAGATCAGCTCGCTCGATGAGCCCAAACGTACCGACGGCTGCATGAGCCTGAAGCTGGACCAGGAAGACTGGCTCGAAGCATCCAAGTTCAAGTGCAAGCACGCCGATGCTGAGATTTTCGTTGCCTATTCGAAGTCGCTGGAAAAGCGCAATCCGAAGGCGGCTAAGTTTCTCAGCCAAATGCAGCTCGACCCAGCCATTGTCAATCAGTGGATCCTCAAGATCGGCCGTGACAAGGAAGATCCGCAGGACGTCGCTGAAGCCTGGGTCAAGGCCAACAAGGCAACCGTCGACAAGTGGATCAACTAACCACTGAACCAAGAAAGTGTGCAAGCACGCAAGCAAAGCGGGACCGGGGTGCACTCGGTCCCGCTTTTTTGTCGGGTGCCGCTTGGCGCACAGTGTGAGCGATCCTGCTTCGATGAACATGTAATGAAAGTGCGGCTCAGACATCGTTCATGGCGCTGGTTGTACGAATGCTCCAGTAACCGCTTCATTGGAGAGAGAAGTGCCATGTATATGACGTCGCAAGCCCTCAGTATTTCATCACCCATTTCAATCGGTCACGTCGAGCAGGGCATCGAGATCGCCATTGCGCCTGCTGAGATGCAGAAGAATGTGGCCCTTGTTGCTCATGTAAATGGCGTCTTCGCCAGCTTCGCACCGTTCCACAACAGCGCCATGCAGATCGAAGAACACGCCCTGGACGACGGCACCAATGAGCTCACTGTGCTTGCGATATTGAAGCCAGGCGCAAACGCCCAGCAGATGACAATCGAAATCACGGATACGGCAACCCAGATTGCCGATCGATTTGTCCTGAGCCCAACGCATG
>JASJDE010000038.1 GCA_030065195.1 Erythrobacter sp.
TACTGGCGGGAAAGGCTGACGGGCGTCGCCTGAAATATCTAGCCGATCCAAAGGAATGGTCCGGTCGAAAGGGTTCGACCGGACCATCGAGGAGAGAGTGAAGCGGTTTGGAAAGCTTCACTCTCTCCTCGATGGTCCGGTCGAACCCTTTCGACCGGACCATTCCTTTGGATCGGCTAGATATTTCAGGCGACGCCCGTCAGCCTTTCCCGCCAGTAGGATGTGAAGAAGATCCCGTCCGGGTCGCGTTTCTCGCGCAAACTCATGAAGTCGTCGAATTTGGGTAGGCTCGCGCGATAATGCTCGGCCCATAGCGGAAAGTCGTAGCGGGGGACGAACTTGCCCCAATGCAGGCGGAATGGGATCCGGTTGTCTTTGAGGATGTTCCAGTACTGGTCGAAGAATCCTTCGTCGGAGTTGGGCACGCCCTGGTTGTCGCGAAACCAGTAGACGTCGATCCGCACTGTGCCGTCCTTGTATTCATCGGAGCCGTCAGTGTAGCCGGGATCGATCCAGCCGGCGCTAGGCGGTCCGCCGTAAATCTCGGTAGAAAAATAGCCAGTCGCTTCCGGCCCGCCTCGATCGAACATATCGCGGTACAGGTTCATGACTTTCCGAGCATGCCGGATCGGGACCCAGATTTCGGTGAATTCCGTGCCGAGGAAGACATCGTCGACCGTGTTGTCCATGCACAGGCTGCGCCAGTAATAGTCCGAGAAGGTGGTCTCCTGTCCGACCTTGGTCATTGGATTGAACAGCGGCATCAGTGTCGTGAAGAGCACGCGTACGCTTCCCTGCAGGATGCCGAGTATCAATCCGAGTAGGATGGCGATTGCGCTGGCAAGCAGCGCGAGGACGTAAGTGATCAGGCGCCACAACCACGTCAGCGAGCCATGCTCCAGCAGGTTGGCAATATTGTGCAGGTAGTGCGCGATCTTGTTCCAGATCAGCGCCATTTCGCGTCGGAAATCGGTGTTGCCAAGGAGCACGAAAAACAACGATGCAAACAATTGTTCGGTCTGCCCGGCTAGGTTGGGAGTGAATTGCTGGTAGGGCTTGAGGTTGTCCTGTGTGAAATCGACCCTTGAGGCTTTCCAGGTCTGGATCCGTTCCGCCCCTTTCTGAGGCCACCATACGATCCGGGTGTAGGGCGTCTGTTTCAGGTATTCTTCAAGCGATTGCTGATTGCCATTTCCCTGCCCGAAGAAGTCCATCGGTGCGTCGGGTCCCGAGATCGGCGTAGTCCTTTCGCTGCCCTCGATATTGTACATCGGCACCAATTGCAGGCGAAGTTTGGTGACGATACCGAGCAACCCCATCGACGTGGGATAGGCATGAAAATCCGGGTGATCCCTGTCGATCCATTCGGCCTTGCCTTTGCCGTCCACGATGCGAAAGGCGATGGCGTTATCCCAGGCATATCGGGTCGACCCACCTGCGGAACCAGTCGCAGTAAAGCCTGCCAATGTCTGGTGCGTGATCCCGCCCAACGTGTTGACTGCCCAACCTTTCTCGAAGATTTGGTAGAGGAAGCTGTTTTCAAGCGTCGAGACATGGAACGGATCACGAGGGTCGCATCCTAGATTGATGCCCGGCCCGGCTTCCACGATTCCGCTCTCTTCATCGATCCATTCGATGGAACGCATCTTGTCGAAAGCGATGTTGATCTGGTCTCCCGGTGGAGGAGCCTGCTGCAGCGTGCGATTGGGTGGGATGTTGCCGACCGGATCGGTGTAAATGCTCCACGCTACACTGTGCGTGGCCCCTCGCGACCGAACCTGCTTCCCGTGCTTCCGTGCAAACTTGACTAGCGCGATGACCTCGACTTCGTCCGACGGATGGTAAAACCCGTCCGCGCCGATCGGTATGTGAGTTTTGGCCATGCGTCGCTCCCTTTCGCCAAGTATTGCCAAATCAACAGGAAATGCTGTCGCATTCGTTCACAAGATCAAAGATTGAGCAATCTGAAATGCGCCGAATACCGATGATTGTTTGTCGCTTCCCTTGGCTCTGCTCACGCCTGGGGTTGAGATCGCGATGCTGCCTGTCGGGGTTGCATTGGTGGCTGGGGCCTTTAGGTTCCGGACGAATTCCCGCACCCGCTGGCACGCATGGCTTCGCACGCAGTCGCGCGATTGCACCAGGTGCACGCAAGAACAGGCAGTTTTACCATTCGATGGCCGATATCGATCCGAAGACCACGCTCACAGCCGAGTACCCGATAGACCCACCAATCGTCGAATTGCCCATCGATACCCATGACCGCGGGTTTTACGATGGCTTCAGCCGGGAAGTGACGATTCCATCCAAGATCATCGTCTCGCTGATAATCATGTGGGCGATCTTTTTCCCGGTGAACGCCAGCAAGACGCTCTCCGCAGCGAATTCGACCATCATTTCCAACTATGGCGGCTGGTACGTCTATCTCGTGGCGGCGCTCATCGTGGTCTGCACAGTGCTTGCGCTTACCCCGCAGGCGGGGTCTCTGAGGATAGGGGCGCCCGACGAAAGGCCGGAATTCAGTCGCTTTTCGTGGTTCTCGATGCTGTTCGGCGCTGGCATCGGCATCGGCATGCTGACCTATTCGACCGGGGAACCGCTTTCGCATTTCAGCAACAATCCGGACATTATTCGCGGGATAGTTGAGCCGCGGGCCGCCGAAACGGTGCGATCGGCCTACATGTATTCGTTCCTGCACTGGGGATTCGGAGCGTGGTGCACCTATGCGCTCGTAGGGCTCGCCGTCGGCTATGTGGCGTATCGACGAAACTTGCCGCTTACGATCAGATCTGCATTGTGCCCTCTGTTCGGCCGGGTTCTTTCAGGAATTCCGGGACACCTGGTGGATATTGTCTCGGTCGTTGCGACCATCCTGGGGGTTTCGGTGACGATGGCTCTGGGCGTCGAACAATTCGTAGCCGGACTGCACCGCGTTGGACTGGGAGACTGGCTGCTCAACAGCGAAGGGACAGCCAGTTCGACCGCTATTGTGGTCGCCTTGCTCGCCCTAGTTGGCGCTTCTACCCTCAGCGCGCTGTCCGGCGTGGGGCGCGGGATCAAATGGCTCTCCAACCTCAACATGGGCCTTTCCTTTGGATTGCTCGCACTTTTTGCCGTGATGGGTGCCGGGTTGTTCAGCCTGCAATTGCTGGGTGTCGGGATCTGGGACTATGTGCGTACGCTCCCGACAATGGCGCTGACTCTGTTCCCCAATGACGGAACGGAAACTGGGGCGGCCTTGGTCCAGTGGCAGCTCGATTGGTCAGTCTTCTACTGGGCTTGGTGGATCGCCTTTGCGCCTTTCGTCGGCATGTTCATCGCCCGCATTTCGCGCGGTCGGACGGTTCGGGAATACATTCTTGGCGTCGTCATGGTGCCATCCTTGATGTGCTTCGTATGGTTCGCTCTGGTCGGTGGGACTGCGATCGACCTCGAATTGAGCGGTGCCGCCGGTGGAAGGATCATCGACACGACGATTTCGGACCAGCTCTATGCAACGCTCAACGTCCTGCTCACCCCCGGTGTTGCAATGATCGTTTCGGGGTTGGTCGTGATCCTGTTGATGACCTACCTTGTAACTTCAGTCGACAGCGCGATCCTGATCGTGAACACGATCAACGGCGCCGGTGAAGATGAAGGTCGCCGACGGTACCATATCCTGTTCTGGGGCGGGGCGCTGGCCTTCGTGGTCGGGTCGATGCTGATCCTTGGCGGAATCGACGCGATCCGCATCACCATGATTATTGGCGCTCTGCCATTTTCGTTCGTGGTCGCGCTTATGGGTCTTTCGATCTGCAAGGCGGTCATTTTCGACCTGATTCGCAAACGCCATGGAATCCCGACCACGGCAGAAGGCTGCGAGAATTGGGACGGCAAAGTATCCATGGCCGAATAGGTCGCGATCTCTAGTCGGTGAAAGGCAAGAGTAAATTTGACTGGATTTGCCTATACTTTCGAATAAATGATCGCACGTTACAAAAAATCGAAGTCAATCCAAAAATTGAATCTTAAGTATTCAAAATATCGACCCTTGAATTTCTGTGAATACATGAAAAGCGATTGAATGTTGTTATTTTGCAACATTGGATAATTGTCTCCGCAAATATTCTGGCACCGCTGTGGCCGCCATGCGTTGGGGTTGTTACGGCGCACCAAATGGCAGGTTCTGTTCAAGGATTGCGCCGCCAATACTGGTCCAGAGGCCCCATTCAGCGGAGCCATGGGTCGCCAAGGGTCTTAAGGGGACAAACATAATGGTTAGATTTGCAAGCTGCGCCTCGGCGAGTGCGCTGGCTATTGCCGTCGCTTCGCCTGCCGTCGCGCAGGATGCCGAAACCGGCGAACAGGCGCAGCGTCAGGGCGGCGTCGGCACGATCGTCGTTACCGCACAGCGCCGCAGCGAGGACCTGCAGGATGTGCCTGTCTCCGTCTCGGCGATCGGCGCGGAGCAGCTCGACGAACTCAACATCGACACCTTCGAGGATTATCTCGAACAGATTCCAAGCGTGACCGCTGGCGGCAATGGTCCGGGTCAGAGCACGATCTACATTCGCGGTCTCGCTTCGACCACTCCGAACATCACCGTCGCCGGTGTGGCCGGTCTCGCGCCAAACGTTGCGCTGTACCTGAACGATCAGCCGCTTTCGCAACCGGGCCGCAACCTCGACGTTTACGCCGCCGACCTGGAGCGGATCGAGGTTCTGTCCGGTCCCCAGGGCACGTTGTTCGGTGCGAGTTCGCAGGCCGGTGTTGTCCGCCTCATCACCAACAAGCCGGACCTGAGCGGCTTTGCCGTGAACGCGTCGGCAGGCGTTTCCTTCACTAAGGGTGGCGAGGCGAGCTACCAGGGCGAGATCACGCTCAATGTACCGGTCAGCGACACGATCGCGCTGCGCGGCGTGGTCTATCTCGACGATCAGGGCGGCTATATCGACAACGTCCAGGGCACCCGCGATCTCACCGAAAGCGCGCGGTTCCGTCCCGAGGGTTTCGTCCGCGCCAATGGCGTACCCGTCAATGCCAACCGCGCAGGATTCCAGTCGACGTCGGATCTCAGCGACGTCACCTTTCTGGAGGCCGACAATGCCGGTCTCGCGCAGGACAATTTCAACGACACGCAATATGCCGGTTTCCGCGTCAGCGGATTGTGGGAAGTCACCCCCGACTGGACCGTGACCGTTTCGCACCAGCGTCAAAGCCTGGAGAGCGACGGTGTGTTCTTTGCCGATCCTGAACTGGGCGGCTTGGACGATCTTGAGATCGAACGCTTCGAGGAAGACCGCCTTGAAGACGATTTTTCCAACACCAGCTGGACCGTCGAAGGCCGCATCGCGATGCTCGATGTGATCTACACCGGTGCCTATACTGATCGCGAAAGCGAGCAGCGCGCCGACTACACGGATTACCTGTTCGCCGGGCAGTACCTTCCATATTACATCTGCGATGGATCGGTGACCTATCCGGGTGCCGCCGATCCCAGTGGCACTTGCCAGCCGCCGAACCTCTACATCAACTCGTTCTCCAAGACCGAGGTCTTCACGCAGGAACTGCGTTTCAGCACGCCGGAGGATTGGCGCTTTCGCTTCCAGGGCGGCGGTTTCTATTCCGACCTCAGCCTCGAGGAGCGCGTAGACTTCGCCTATCCTGGTAACGTCGTAGCGCAGCCGTTCGGCCCGTTCGCAACCAACTTCCCGCAAATGTCGGGTTTCTTCTCAGATCCGGGGCCATTCCCGGCCGAAACGATCTTCCGCAACGACATTCGCCGGACCGACGAACAGTTCGGGATTTTCGGGGAGGCCAGCTTCGACATCGTGCCTGACCTGCTCACTGCCACATTCGGCGCGCGTTACTATGAGGTGGAAGTCGATTTTGAAGGCAGCGCCAACGGTTCGTTCTGCAACTCGGGCGCGGCTCAGGATGCCAACGCGTTCGGCACGGATATCAGCGACTTGTATGATGGGGACGGGCAGTTCACCTTCATCGGATCGTGCAACGCGGCCCTGCGCCAGACCTTCGATCTTGGCGACAGCCTGCAAGACATCCAGGATGCCGGCCTGTCGGCGGCGCAGGCGCAGCAAGTTTTCAACGCGATCCGCGCGCCTGACACCGCGTCTACCAGCGGCACGATCTTCAAGGGCACGCTGACGGTGACGCCGAACGAGGACACGCTGCTCTACGTGACCTATTCGGAAGGCTTCCGCCCGGGCTTCCTCAACCGACCTGGTGGGGCCGTAGGCGCAGGTGGTTTCGTCGTGCCGTTCGAACTCGAAACCGACGAAGTGAAGAACTACGAATTGGGTTGGAAACTCGACTTGATCGACGGCCAGTTCCGCTTCAACGGTTCGGCCTTCTTCGTCGACATTGCAAACCTGCAGACGCAGATTTTCGATCCGTCGATCACCAACCTGTTCTTTTCTTCCAACGCGGCCGATGCGGAGATCTACGGCCTCGAAGCGGACTTCACGATCGCACCCTATGCGGTCCCCGGTCTGACGATCGCAGGTGCATTCTCGATCCTCGATACCGAGATCACGGAAGTTCTCATTCCGACGAACGATGTGCTTGAGGGAGAGGAACTGGCTTATGCGCCGGGATTCCAGGGCAACATGCGCGTGCGCTACGAATGGGACCTGTCGGATACACTGGAGGCCTACATCCAGCCGCAGGTGACGCATTCGGCATCGAAATTCACCGACATCATCGAGATCAACAAGATCGAGCTTGATGCCTACACCCTGTTCGACTTTGCGGTCGGAGTGAAGGCCGAGCAGTGGGGCTTCGAGATTTTCGGCGAGAACCTGACCGACGAACGCGCCGAAATCTCCGGCATTTTCGGCAATGACCGCGAACGCATCATCACCAATCGCCCACTCACAGTCGGGGCGCGGGTGTCGTTCAACTACTGATCTTCGCAGGCACGCAATCTAGCGGCGGGAGTGAGCAAGCGCTGTTCACTCTCGCCGTTTGCTTGTTAGAGGCGCTGGCATGAGTTTTCGCACCGAGCAGTTGAAAGCAGCGCAGCAGGCATTGCAGGCTGGCCAGTTTGCCGAAGGGTTGGTGCTGGCTGAGGCATTGCTGGGCGAGGACGCTGGCAACGGTGAGGCGCTGTATATGGCGGCGGTGGCGTGCCGCTACCTAAAGCGCTACGAACATGCGGTGATGCACCTGCGCAATCTGCATTCGGCCATGCCGGAGTATGGACGCGCGTGGCAGGAAGAGGGGCATCTGGCGTTGGCCCGTGGCGATGATCGGGCAGCGTTGGCAGCGTTTTCGCAGGCCACACGGTTTAATTCCGCGCTCGTAGCAAGTTGGCGGGAACAGGCGCGACTGGCGGAGCAGTTCGGCAAGAGCGAGGACGCCAAAGCGGCGCAGGCGCAGCTGAACCGTCTGGGCAAGCTCCCGCGCGAATTGTTGGCGGTGACCAATCACTTCCATGAAGGCCGCCTGCTGCGTGCCGAGGAGATTTGCCGCCACTATCTTCGCCAAAACCCCAAGGACGTGGAAGGGATGCGGTTGCTGGCGCGCATCGGCGTCGAACTGGGTGTACTCGACGATGCCGAATTCCTGCTCGAAAGCGCGGTCACCTTCGAGCCCGACAACATCCAGCTTCGGCTCGATCTCATCGATGTCCTTCGCCGCAAGCAGAAGTTCGAGCGCGCCTGCGAGAAAGCCGAAGCGCTTTACGAACGCGACCCGGACAATCCGCTGTTTCAGTCGCGGCTCGCGATCGAAAGCATGCAAGCGGGCGAGTATGAACGCGCCTTCAAACTGTTCGACAAAGTGCTTGAGCAGTTGCCGCGCGATCACTCGACACTCACCAGCAAGGGCCACGCGCTCAAGACGATGGGCCAGCAGGATGAAGCCGTTGCCAGCTACCGCGCCGCTTTCGCCGCCCGGCCCGACCACGGCGACGCCTATTATGCGCTTGCCAATCTCAAGACCTACCGTTTCACCAACGAAGAAATCGCCGCCATGCGCGTACAGGCGGCGCGGCCCGACCTCGCCTTCATGGACCGCGTCCACATCGCCTTCGCGCTCGGCAAGGCGTTGGAGGATCGCGGCGAGTACGAAGAGGCCTTCCGGCACTACGAGGAAGGCAATGCCCTCAAGCGAGCGCAAACCCGCTATAGCGCCGACGGTATGAGCGAAGAGCTGGCACGACAGCAGGAATTCTGCACCGCGGAGCTGTTCGACAAGCACAAAGGCGTCGGTCACGATGCCGCCGATCCGATCTTCATTCTCGGCCTGCCGCGTGCGGGATCGACGCTGCTGGAACAAATCCTCGCCAGCCACTCGCAGATCGACGGGACATTGGAGCTGCCGGACATCCTCGCGCTCGCCCACAAGCTGCGCGGCCGCAAGGCAGGCGCGCCGCTCTACCCGGCCAATCTTCACGAGCTGACGGGTGATGATTTTGCCAAGTTCGGCCAGCATTTCATCAAGAACACCCGTGTCCACCGCCAAGGCGCGCCGTTCTTCATCGACAAGATGCCCAACAATTTCCGGCATATCGGGCTGATCCACCTGATCCTGCCCAACGCCAGGATTATCGACGCCCGCCGTGCCCCGCTCGACTGCTGTTTCTCCGGTTTCAAGCAGCTGTTCGCGCAGGGCCAGGAATTCACCTACGGGCTAACGGAGATCGGGCGCTACTATGCGGACTATATCGAGCTGATGGATCATTGGGACCGTGTGCTGCCCGGTAAGGTCCTGCGGGTACAGCACGAAGATGTGCTTGATGATCTCGAAGGACAGACGCAGCGAATGCTGGAATTCCTCGAAGTGCCTTTCGAGGAAGCGTGTCTCGAGTTCCACAAGACCGATCGCGCTGTACGCACGGCCTCGAGCGAGCAGGTGCGCCAGCCGATCAACCGCAAGGGGCAGGGCGCGTGGAAGCCGTTCGAGCCGTGGCTGGGAGAGCTAAGGACCGTGTTGGGCGAGCTAGCCTAAGCGAGCCGAGCACCGTCGGGTACATCGTCGCGCGGCTCCACCAGGACGACCTTGCCGTCGCCATCATGAAAACCCAGCACTAGAACCTCGGACATGAAGGGACCGATCTGGCGCGGCGGGAAGTTGACCACCGCCATGACTCTGCGACCGACCAGCGTGTCGGGAGCGTAATGGTCGGTAATCTGCGCCGAGCTCCTCTTGCATCCGATTTCCGGTCCGAAATCCACAGCCAGCTTGATCGCGGGTTTGTGTGCTTCCGGAAAAGGTTTCGCCTCGATCACCGTGCCGCACCGAATGTCGGCGACAAAAAACTGCTCAGGCGTGATTTGATCCATGCCGCCGGGTAGAAAATGGCTGGCGGTTTGTCGATGATTTGCCAAGCGCGTTCGTCTGTTTCATCAGATCGCCATGGATGACGAGCGCGGCACGGCGGATAGCGGCCAATGGCAGTTCTGGATCGACCGCGGCGGGACCTTCACGGACATTGTCGCACGGAAACCGGATGGTGTCTTGCTGTCGCGAAAATACCTATCGGAAAACCCAGAGCAGTATGAGGATGCGGCACTGTACGGGATGCGGCAGATTACCGGTGACCGGCAACTCAGCTTCCGGACAATCCGGTCCTTGCGAATGGGCACTACGGTCGCCACCAACGCTTTGCTTGAGCGCAAGGGCGAGCCGACGCTGCTGGCAATCACGAAGGGCTTGGGCGACGCCATCGAAATCGGCACCCAGGCGCGGCCTGACACTTTCGCGCTCAAGATCGAAAAGCCCGCTCCGATCTATGCCGATGTGATCGAAATCGCCGAGCGGGTGCGCGACGACGGTTCGGTCGAGACGCCCCTCGATGGCGAACAGGCTCGTTTGGCCTTCGAGAGCGCCTATGCCAGTGGTCTGCGGGCGGTGGCGATCGTACTGATGCACGCCTACCTTCACCCCGATCACGAACTTGAACTGGCACGGATCGCGCGTGAGACGGGCTTTGCCCAAGTCTCGGTCAGCCACGAGGTCAGTCCGCTCGCCAAGATCGTTCCACGCGGCGAAACGAGCATTGTCGATGCCTATCTCACGCCGATCCTGCGCCGCTATATCGAGCGCGTTTCGACCGGCTTCAACGACTCCAAAGCCCCCGGCCAACTGCTGTTCATGCAGAGTTCCGGCGGGTTGACCGATGCCGACAGGTTCCGCGGGCGCGATGCGATCCTCTCGGGCCCTGCAGGCGGCGTCGTTGGAAGCGTCGAAACGGCCCGAAGAGCGGGATTCGAGAAGGTCATCGGATTCGATATGGGTGGGACCTCGACCGATGTCTCGCATTATGCGGGCCAGCTTGAGCGGGTCTACGAGACCGAGGTCGCCGGGGCCAAGATGCGGGTCCCGATGCTTCACATTCACACGGTGGCCGCCGGGGGAGGGTCGATCCTGCGCTACGAGGACGGTCGATTGCGAGTGGGGCCCGAAAGCGCCGGAGCCGATCCCGGCCCGGTTTGCTATCGCCGCGGCGGACCTCTTGCCGTGACCGACATCAACGTCTGCCTGGGCAAGCTCAGGCCGGAGCATTTTCCCGCAATTTTCGGGCCCGAGCAGTCGCAACGGCTGGACGTCGAGGCTTCGCGCGCTGCCTTCGCAGAAATCGCAACCGAGCTCGATGACGACCGCGCTCCAGAGGATGTCGCCGAGGGTTTTCTCGCGATTGCCAATGAGCACATGGCGCAAGCGATAAAGCAGATTTCGACCGCGCGCGGGCACGATGTGAAAGACTACGCGCTCAATTGTTTCGGCGGCGCCGGGGGTCAGCACGCCTGTCTTGTCGCCGAACGCGTCGGGATTTCGAAGATTCTGGTGCACCCCCTTGCCGGGGTGCTGTCCGCCTATGGGATGGGCCTGGCCAAGACCGAGGTACAGCGCCAGAAAGTCATGGATGCGCCGCTGACCGAGACTCTGCTCGACAGAGTTCGAGACGAAGTCTCGGAGCTACGCGCCGGGACCGAAGGAGAACTCGGCGAGCAAGGCATTGCGCCTGGAGACGTAACGCACAAGGCCAGTGCACTGATGCGCTACGCTCGCACAGAAACGGCGATCAAAGTGCCGCTTGCCGAAGCGCGCGAAATGGCAATCGCATTTGAAAACCGGCACCGCGAACAGTTTGGCTTCGCTGCGCCCGACAAGGTCCTCCTGCTGGATACCTTGATCCTTGAAAGCGAGACAGGCGGCAGTGAACATAGCAGACTGCCGTTCGCAGAAGCCACCAGCACCGCTCCGGTGGCCTTGGAGACCGTCAATGTCTACTCCCGGGGGGCGTGGAGAGAGGCAGAACTCCATGATCGCGAGGAATTGTGCCCCGGGCATCGAATCAGCGGCCCCGCGATCATTGTCGAGAAGACCGGGACCACGATCGTCGAGCCGGGCTGGCAGGCGATGGTGGATAGGGAGCTTTGCCTCGTCCTGACCCAGAGTTCCGCTCTCGTATCCCCACAAGGCCGCAGCACTGCGTTCGACCCGGTCACGCTCGAAATCTTCGCCAACCTGTTCATGTCGATTGCCGAGCAGATGGGGATTGTCCTGCGCAACACCGCGCAATCGGTGAACGTGAAGGAACGGCTCGATTTCTCCTGCGCGATCTTCGATGCCACTGGCAACCTTATCGCCAATGCGCCGCATGTGCCGGTCCATTTGGGATCGATGGATGCGAGCGTGAAGACGATCATCGAAAGCGGAGCAACGATTGAACCGGGCGATGCCTTCGTACACAACAATCCGCACAAGGGAGGCTCGCACCTTCCCGATGTGACCGTCGTCTCGCCTGTTTTCGACGAGAAGAAGACTGCGGTTCTGTTTTACGTCGCGTCGCGCGCGCATCACGAAGATATAGGCGGAATCAGTCCAGGTTCGATGTCGCCATTGGGACGCAGCATCGAGGATGAGGGCATCCTGCTCGATAACGTGAAACTTGTCGAAGCTGGGGAATTCCAAAGCGAGCGGATCGAACGCATTCTTGGGGCAGGTGCGAATCCTGCGCGTAACATCGCCCAGAATGTCGCCGACCTGATGGCGCAGGTGGCTGCCAATTCGGCGGGAGCCGGCGAGTTGCGCAAGCTTGTCGGACAATATGGGCTGGCAGTGGTGCATGCCTACATGGATCACATCCAGGACGCGGCGGAGGCCGCCGTC
Organism: Erythrobacter sp.; assembly: GCA_030065195.1. Classification (GTDB taxonomy): domain Bacteria; phylum Pseudomonadota; class Alphaproteobacteria; order Sphingomonadales; family Sphingomonadaceae; genus Erythrobacter. The sequence continues at coordinate 12,118 of JASJDE010000038.1, forward strand.
CGCCGGGTTGTAAGCGGCCTTGACGAAGGCGCCTTCCGGCTGGAACTTGATTCCGGTGCCGCCATTCAGGTGGCAATCCGACCCGATAGGGATTCTGGGACGGCGATCGTCGATTTCACCGGAACAAGTTCTCAGCAGGACAGCGCGTTCAACGCCCCACCTGCCGTTACGCGGGCGGCGGTGCTGTATGTCTTCCGCTGCCTGATCGGCGACGACATTCCATTGAACGCCGGGTGCATGAAGCCTCTCAGCATAATCGTACCCAAAGGATCGATGCTCAATCCGGATGCCGATGCTGCAGTGGTTGCCGGAAATGTCGAGACCAGCCAGGCAATCACCGACGCATTGTTCGCGGCCCTCGGTCGGCTCGGGACGAGCCAGGGTACGATGAACAACCTGACATTCGGAAATTCGCAGCGGCAGTATTACGAGACTATCTGTTCGGGGGCGCCCGCGGGGCCGGGCTTCGACGGAGTCGCCGCGGTGCACACGCATATGACGAATACCCGCATGACCGATCCCGAAGTCCTGGAACATCGCTACCCCGTGGTTCTCGACGAATTCCGGATCGATCGCGGCTCGGGCGGTGTGGGGCGATGGAAGGCCGGGGACGGCGTGACACGTGCGATCCGATTTCTCGAACCCATGGAAGTCTCGATACTGTCCGAACATCGCAGAACGTCACCGGTCGGGTTGCAGGGGGCGAATGCAGGTCGGTTGGGCAAGAACTGGATCGAGCGGTTCGACGGAAAGACCGAAAAACTGGCCGGGTGCGATCAAGCCAAGGTCGGGGTTGGTGATCGGATTGTCATCCGCACTCCGACCGGTGGTGGATACGGGGAAGAAAAGACATGAGTTTCTCTCGGCGCCTGAGAAACGGTGGTCCGGGTGCGCTGGTCACGGCGGCCTTCATCGGACCCGGAACCGTGACCGCCTGCACACTTGCCGGTGCAAGCTTCGGTTATGCCCTGCTCTGGGCATTGCTGTTCGCGACGATTGCAACGATGGTCCTCCAAGAGATGTCCGCCAGGCTCGGCGTGGTCACGCAAAAGGGGTTGGGCGAGACGCTGGCCGAGCTGTTCCGCAGGTCAGTCTGGCGCTGGCCGCTCATCGTGCTGGTCTGCGTTGCACTCTATGCCGGCAATGCCGCCTATGAAGCCGGCAACTTGTCGGGTGCGGCGCTGGGGATTGCAGCGATTTCCGGCGACTCCGACGGGGCATTCCAAGTGAGCATCCTGGCCATTTCATCGCTCGCCGCCATCCTGCTCTGGAGCGGTAGTTATCGCCAGATCGAAAAGGTGCTAATCGCGCTTGTCATATTCATGGCGCTGGCCTTCGTGGCCACGTTTGCGATCGTACGGCCCGACTTACCGGCGCTCCTTTCAGGATTGGTCCTTCCCAGGGTTCCAGACGGCGCCTTGCTCACCGTTATCGCCCTGATCGGGACGACGGTCGTACCCTACAACCTGTTCCTCCATGCAAGCGCGGCGCGCACAAAATGGTCCGGACCCGAAGATCTGTCCGCCGCCCGCGTCGATACGATGGTAACGATCGGTATCGGCGGAATTATCGGGATTCTGATCGTTTCGACCGCCGCAGCAAGCCTGTTTGCCTTTGCGGTCCCAGTCGAAAACGCCGCCGACATGGCAAGGCAATTCGAACCGTTGTTCGGGCCGCATGCCAAGTACTTGATGGGGGCGGGGCTTTTTGCCGCAGGTCTGACCAGTTCGATCACCGCGCCGCTTGCCACTGGCTATGCCGTCAGTGAGATTTTCGAGATCGCACCCGAAAACCGCCAGCGTGTCCTGCGGATGGTCGCGCTCAGCGTGATAGCGATCGGCGCCGGTCTCGCGCTCACCGGTATCCGTCCGGTCACCATCATCCTTTCTGCGCAGTTCGCCAATGGCTTGCTGCTGCCGATCGTAGCCGCGTTTCTGTTGTTCGCAATGAACCAGAAACGGGTTCTTGGGGACTTCACCAACACGCGTTCGGCCAACTTCATGGGCGTAGCGGTCGTATTGATCGCTCTCGGCCTCGGCGTCAGGCTTATCCTGAGAGCTGCAGGGACGCTATGAACCGCGCCCTTTCCTTACAGCGCGCTTCAAGATAGGTTGCGTGCCGCAACTGAGCCGCGAGTCTGGAGAGAATACGCATGGCAAGTTTCATCTTGAACGGGCAGGAAACGACCGCCGACGTCGACTCGGCAATGCCGATCCTATGGGTCGTGCGCGAGAAGTTGGGAATGAACGGAACCAAGTTCGGCTGCGGGATCGCGCAATGCGGGGCCTGCACCGTCCATCTCGACGGGCAGCCGGTTCGGAGTTGCTCGACGCCCATCGCAGAGGCTGAGGGTCGCGAAATCACCACGATCGAGGGGGTATCCGGACCCGAGGGCGAACTCACCGCCGTCCAGCGGGCCTGGGTGAGCGAGCAAGTGCCGCAATGCGGCTATTGCCAATCCGGCCAGATCATGAGCGCAACGGCCCTGCTGCGTGACATTCCGCAACCGACGGACGAACAGATCCATGCGGCCATGGCGGGCAATATCTGCCGCTGCGGCACCTACACCCGCATTCGCCGTGCGATCAAAGTCGCCTCCGGCCAGCTTGAACCGCGCAGCGAGGAGGCCTGAGCCATGAACGACATGTCTCCGAAAAAGGAACGCAGCACGCTTGGCAAATGGAGCCGGCGGGGTTTCATCGGCGCCGGAGTTTTGGCTGGCGGTGGTCTGTTGATCGGCGTTGGGGTGCGTCCCGGCAACCCGATCGACAAACTCGCATCCACAGTTGCCCCCGGCGACGGCGAGCAACTGGTGAACAGCTGGGTAAAGATCGACATCAACAATCTCGTCACCGCCATCGTCCCGCATTGCGAAATGGGGCAAGGTGCGCACTCGGTTCTCGCGCAGATGCTCGCTGACGAGCTCGACGCGGCGTGGGACAAGGTCAATGTGATGCAGGCACCTGCCGATGGCAGCTATGTCGTCGGCGATACGGCGCGCATGTTCCTCGCTCCGTTCACTATGAACGCGGCGGACTGGATCGAGCCGACCTGGGACGGACTGTTCACGCAAATGGCGAAACTGGCCGATGCGATGATTACCGGTGGGTCTTCCTCGATCCGCACCACTGGCCAACATTCGATGCGAGTCGCGGGCGCTGCCGCGCGCAAGATGCTGATCGGCGCGGCGGCAGACGAGTGGGGCGTGCCGACTGGTGAGATCACGACACGTGACAGCACGTTGTTCCACGAAGCATCTGGAAAGTCGGCGCCCTATTCTGAATTTGCCACGGCGGCCGCCGAGCAGCCGATGGACCACACGCCGGTGCTCAAGAAGCCGTCCGAATACCGGCTTATGGGCAAGAGCAAGGCCCGCACCGATATTCCCGACAAGATCACCGGCCGCGCCGACTTCGGCATCGATGCCGTGCCCGAGGGTGCCGACTTGTCCTATGCCGCGGTGGTTCGTCCGCCGGTGCCGGGAACTTCGGTCGAGAGCATGGACGCGACCCGCGCAAAGGAAATGCCGGGCGTCCTGCAAATCCTCAATATGGGCAATTTCGTCGCCGTCGTGGCTGACAGCTACTGGCAGGCACAACAGGCGGTGAACACGATCGAGATCGGCTGGAGTGAGTCCGAAAGCCCAATCAAGACAATGGACGACCAGTTTGCGGCGTTCGCCGCTGCGCTCGATGAAGCGGGCGCAACCGGTGGAAAGGAAGCTGCGGCCAAGGGCGATGCCCCCGGCGCACTGGCCGGTGCCGCGACCACCATAGAAGCGGAATACAAGGCCCCCTATCTGGCACATGCACCGATGGAGCCCCTGAATTGCACCGCTCACTACAAGGATGGGACGTGCGATATCTGGACCAGCACGCAGGTACCGCTGATGGCGCGAAGCGAAGTCGCCAAGACCGTCGGTCTCAGCGCCGACGATATCAAGATCCACCATCCCTATTTGGGCGGCGCGTTCGGTCGGCGGTTGGGCGCGGAATATGTCGCCATGGCAGCGCGGATCGCCAAGGCCACTGGCTATCCGATCAAGATGATCTGGAGCCGCGAAGAAGACACGCAAAAGGCGCTCTACCGCTGTGCGGACATGAACCGGTTGCGCGCGGGTCTCGACGATGCGGGCAAGCTCGTTGCCTACGACAGCGTCTTCACCCAACGTCACGATCCGGCCGAGGCTTGCGTTCCGGCGATGTACAATATCCCGAACACGTCGGTCAGAGTGGCTGAGGCCGAGCTGCATTTGCCGTTCCAGGCCTGGCGGTCGGTCGACCATTCGCAGCAGGGCTGGTTCATCGAGAGTTTCATCGACGAGGCTGCGCATGCGGCGGGCAAAGATCCGCTGCAATACCGTCTGGCAATGCTTCAGGAGGCGCCGCGCCACCGCGCTGTTCTCGAAAAGGTTGCCGAGATCAGCAATTGGCGAGAACCGACCGCTGATGGCGTCGCCAAGGGTGTCGCTATGGTCGAGAGTTTCGGCACCATCGTCACCGAAGTGATCGAAGTCGACATGTCATCGGGCAAGCCGAAAATGACCAACATCTGGGCCGTATGCGATGCGGGCTATGTCATGAACCCCGACGGTTTCCGCAACCAGATCGAGGGTGGGATTGTGTTTGGCCTCACGGCGGCAATGTACGGGGAACTGGAATTGGAAGGCGGCGCAATAAAGCAAAGCAACTTCCACGACTACAAGATGCTGCGGATCAACGAAGTGCCGGAAATCGCCGTCGAACTGATCAACAGTGGCGACGTGCCGGTGGGCGGTGCGGGTGAGCCCGGCTTGCCCCCTGCCGCCCCGGCGCTAACCAACGCGATCTTCGCGGCATCGGGCACTCGCATTCGCGAATTGCCGATCGCCAAGCGCTTCGCCTGATCCGGTCCATAGGGGGAGATTCCAATGCGCAACCAAGCGATTCTCGCGGCCAGCCTGCTTACGCTCCTCGCAGCATGCGGTGGCACTTCCGAAGAACCGCCGATCGAGCAGATTGTCGTGCGCGAACCGGGGCAAGCTTCGCCGAGCTCCCAAGCGATCTCCGAAGCTGCGACCGATCTTGTCTCACGTGGGGAAGCGGCCTTCGCAGTCTGCTCCGGCTGTCACGTAGCCGAGGCGAACGAGCCTTCGATGGCAGGCCCAAATCTGCATGGAGTCTTCGGTCGAGACGCAGGGGCCCTTGGCGATTTCGCTTATTCGGATGCGCTGGCGAGTTCGGGCATCACATGGGACAATGAGACGCTTGATCGCTTCCTCGCCAATCCAACCGGAAATGTCGAGGGAACGAGCATGGTCGCGGGCGGAGTAAGCGACGGCGAAACGCGCGCGGCGATCGTGGCTTACCTGCGCAGCCTTTCCGAAGTCGAGTAAGCGTCCAAGGTGGACCTACAGCGCGTATTGCTGTTCCTCAACGCGTGCCGCTTACGCGGTGAGCGTAGCGCAATGGTGACTGTCGGCGCGGTTGAGGGTTCCTCGATGCGCAATCCCGGTACGATCATGGGCGTTGCCGAAGATGGCAGCTTCGCAGGATCGCTTTCAGGGGGCTGTATCGAACAGGCGGTGGTCGCCGAGGCGCTGCAAGTCCTCAAATCCGGGGCACCGCGCGTGGTCAGGTTCGGTGCCGGATCACGCTATCTTGATATTAAGCTGCCCTGTGGCGGAGGGCTCGATCTGCACTTCCAGCCGCTCGATGGCGATGACATTGCTGCTGATTGTCTGGGAGCGATCCGTGGGCGTACCCCGTTTTCGATCCTCATCGATGAAGTCGGCGTGCGACACTCGCCGGAATGGCGACAGACTTCGTTCGATTCGGTTACCGGTTCTGGAGTGTTTGGCCACTGGCCTGCGCCTCGACTTCAAATCATAGGGCACGGTGCCGGCGTAATGGCGCTCACCGAGCTGGCCCGCGCGATAGGATGCGGGACCAACGCGCTCACTCCCGATGAACAACTCTTGGAAGCCATGAAAGATCGAGGCCTGGGTGTAGAACTGATCAAACGGACCGGCCAAACCGAATTGATCGAAAGCGACCCCTGGACCGCCATCGTGTTCCTGTTTCACGATCACGATTGGGAAATCGAGCTCATGGCACACGCTTTCGATCTGCCACATTTCTATCTCGGAGCGATGGGAGGTCGAAAGGCGCATGCGATGCGGTGCGAAGCGCTCAAGACCAGAGGCATCAGCGAGGAGCAGCTCTCCAGGATCCGCGCTCCTATCGGAGTGTTCCATTCATCCCGCGATCCGCAGACATTGGCGCTCTCAACGCTCGCGGAGGTAATCCGCACCTATCAGGACACCGATTTCGAGGCCACGCTTGGCTGAGAATGCGCGCCTGATGGTCGCGGTGCTCGCAGCAGGGCAATCGCGACGATTTGCTCCGGGCGACAAACTCTGCGCGATCTTTCGCAACAAGCCGCTGGGGCTGCATGTCAGCGATACGATGTCCCGAGTTCACGCCGACCAACGCGTCGTGATTGCGGCGGAAGAAGATCATCCCTGCGCGAAAGGTTGGCAGTCCGCCGGATTCTCCGTTGTCCGCAATCCCAATGCCGAGGAGGGGATGGGCACATCGGTCGCGGTGGCTGCGCGCCTGGCACGACGGACCCAGTCGGACTTCTTGCTGATCGCGTTGGCCGATATGCCTATGGTCCCGGGATCGCATTATGTCGCGCTTGCCGAAAGGGGGTTAGAGCGAGGATCCGACGTGATTGTCGCGTCCTCGCACGGTGCCGCGCGAATGCCCCCGGCAGTGTTCGGAAGCGGTTACTTCGATGATCTTGCCGAACTGGGCGGCGATCGAGGCGCACGCAACCTGCTCCAGCAAGGGGAAACGGTGTCCTGCCCTGCCGAGTGGCTTGCGGATATCGACAGGCGGGAGGACCTGACCGCACTCAAATAGCGGTGCTGAACCTGTATTGGGTCTCCGCACGGTATGCATCGAAAAGCGAGGCAATCACCCGCGCGTAAGGCAGGCCGTCATCGGTTATCGAAAGCTTCACGCCATCGAGTTTGGCGAGACCTCGATCCACGAATGGTCGCAACCGGTCTCTCGTGTTCGACAGGAGGCATGGAGAAAGCGCCGCGCTGCCTTGGCACAACAAGGCCTCGATTACACCGCCGCGCAACCGATCCAGAGCGCTGCGGGCGATGCCGTGCGAGGCAGAAAGGCGCGCTTGCGACGACAGCATTCGGTAGCGGCCATTGTTCTTCTCATTCTGCGCCAGCAATCCCGGGAACCCACTGATCGCCGACGATCCCAAACCGATCAGCACGTCGGACCGATCGTCGGTGAAACCCTGGAAATTGCGGCGCAAACGGCCTCCGCGAGTGGCGATCGCCATTGGATCGCCGGGAAGCGCAAAGTGATCGAAGCCAACCGATTCGTAGCCGTTGCCGGCTAGGTAATCGAAGCCCTGTTGAGCCATCGCGAAGCGCTCGTCGCGGTTCGGCAATGTGCTGGCATCGATCACTGTCTGCCGTTTCACGATGTGCGGGACATGCGCATAGCCGAACAGCGCAATCCGGTCGGCACCTAGCAGGCGGGTGTATTCGAGACTGTCGGCGAGGTCCTCGCGCGACTGCCCGGGCAGACCATACATCAGGTCGAAATTGAGCGAGGTGACGCCTGCACCGCGCACCCAGTCTATGCTACGGCAGATCAGCGCGTCGCTCTGTTCGCGCCCGATCGCCTTTTGGCAATGCGCGGCAAAGGTTTGCACGCCCATGCTGGCACGCGTGATTCCGGCTTCGGCGATAGCTTCGCCCCACACGCTCGTCATGGTGCGCGGGTCGAGTTCGATCGAGAATTCGGTGTGTTCGAGCCAGAAGTTGCGATGGATGGCGTCGATCAGGTCGATGAACTCGCGCGGCTCGATGGCGTTGGGGCTGCCTCCTCCAAATGCAATTCTGCGCACGCAAGCGTCGCGCGGGAGCAATGCGGCGACCGTTTCGATTTCCCGATGCAGTGCAGCGAGATAGCTTTCGACGCGCTGCCTTCTTCCGGACGCACCCGTATTGCATCCGCAATAGAAACAGATCTTTTCGCAGAATGGGATGTGCAGGTAGAGCGACACATCGCCCGAGGCCTGCTCGATGTGTCGTTCGAGAACGCCGCTCTCAAGCGGGCCGAAATCGGCGGCGGTGGGATAGCTGGTATAGCGCGGGACCGGCGTTTCGAGCAGGTCGGGATGGTAAGGCCACATGCAGGCTCATAGACAGCATGGGCCTTGCCCCGTCTTTGCTTCAGATCAAATTGCCACGTTTCGACTTCTCGCGGCAGCTGGCGGCGTGGCAGGCTTTCTGATGGCAGTCGCGCGCGGGCCTTTCATCTTCGTCGCCAAGCGGAAACGTAATTGAGCCGCCGTCGCACAGCGTCATGGTGAGAGTTCTCTCATCTTCGGTGGGGAGAGGACCGGCGATCATTGGCACCAGCGCAAGCAAGACGAAGGCCTTCATTCCGATTCCTCCTCATCGATCAGGATACGGTTGGCTGCGCCATCCATGTCGTCATACTGGCCGCTTCGCATCGCCCAGAAGAAGGCTGCCAGGCCCAGTGCGCCCATCAGCAGGGCGATGGGGATGAGGAACGCCAGACCTGTCATTTGGCGCTCCCGGCGAGCCGGAGCGAATTGGCGACCACAACCAGCGAACTCAGCGACATCGCAATCGCGGCGATCAGCGGGGTTACGTAACCGAACAGTGCCAGGGGAACGGCGAGTACGTTGTAGCCGATGGCGAATGCGAAATTCTGTCGCACGATTTGCATCGTGCGCCGTGCAACCCTGATCGCGAGCGCGACCGGCATCAACTTCTCGCCGATGAAGACCGCATCTGCGGCCTGCTGGCTGGCGTCGGAAGCCGTGCCCGGAGCGATGGATGCATGTGCAGCGGCGAGGGCAGGGCCATCGTTCAGCCCGTCTCCGATCATCAGGGGTTTGCGTCCCGCAGCCTTCAGCGCTTCGAGCGTGGCCAGCTTGTCTTGCGGACTTGCCGAGGCAGTGGCGGGAAGATCGAGCTTCGCAGCTACGGCTTCCACCGCTTCGTTGCGGTCTCCAGAAAGGATACTGGCGTCGATTCCGACCTCACGAAGCTCCTTGAGCGTTGCTTGAGAATCGAGGCGCAAGGGATCGGCGAATGTCAGTGCGTGAACATCCGGGCCGATTCGCAGCTGGGTCGCGAGTTCGGTCGAGGTCGCTTCTGGTCGCTCGAGGGCAACGTCAAGCCCATTCCAGGACCCCGCAAGCCCCTGACCGCTTGCTTCCCTGACGCTCTCGATTGCGGCCGGTTCGACCCCTTCGGCGCGCAAAGTCGCCACTAGGCCCTTGCTCAGCGGGTGACGGCTGTTCTGCGCCAACCCCAGCGCGACGGATCGGGCCTGGGCATCCAAGCCGCTCACGTCTGCGCGCGGCTCGCCCAATGTCAGTGTGCCGGTCTTGTCGAACAGCGCCATATTGCATTCGGCGAGGCGCTCAAGCGCGCTCCCGTCCTTGACCAGCAGACCGCGTTTCAGCAGCGCCCCCGAAGCCACAACTTGCGCGGTTGGTACCGCAAGACCCATGGCGCAGGGACAGGTAATGATCAGCACCGCGATGGCGATCACCAGCGATTGGTGCCAGCCGGCACCGGCCATCATCCAGCCCACAAAGGCCAACGCCGCGAGCGTGTGCACCACCGGCGCATAGGCGCGGCTCGCGCGGTCGGCGATGCGGATATAGGAACTGCGCGACTGGCCTGCTTCGTCCATCAGCCGTGCGATCTCATCGATCGCCGTGTCGCCGGCCACGCGTGTCAATCGCACCCGGATAGGCGCGCCAAGGTTGATCGCCCCGGCGTGTACGATGCTGCCGACACCCACCGGTTCAGGGGTGCTTTCGCCGGTTAGCATGGCATTGTCCAGCGCGCTGGTCCCGTCTTCGATTTCTCCGTCGGCGGCGAGCGCTTCACCTGCGGCCACGAGGACCAACATGCCCGGTTCGAGCTGGCCGGCGGGGAGGCGTTGGGTCGAGCCATCCGGGCCAATGACGCTCGCGGTCTTTCCCATGCGTCCGAGCAGTGCGCCGATCCCTGCGCGGGTGCGGGTGCGCATCTCGGCATCGAGCGCGCGGCCAGCGAGCAGGAAGAACAGCAGCATGACTGCGCTTTCGAAATAGGCGTGCTCGCCGCCGGTGGCAGTCTCGTAGAGGCTCAGTGCCGTCGCAAGGATCACCCCGATAGAGATCGGCACGTCCATATTGGTGCGGCGGAATTTGAGCGCCATCCAGGCGGATGAAAAGAAAGGACGCCCCGAATAGGCAATTACCGGCATGGCGATCAGTGCCGAGAGCCAGTGGAACAGCTCTCGGGTCGATCCCTCCGCACCGGACCAGATGCTGACCGAAAGCAGCATGATATTCATCATACCGAAGCCGGCGACCGCCAGCGCGCGCATCAGCTGCTTGCGTTCCCTGTCGTCGCTCCCCAGCGGATTGTCGGCGATCTTCTGAGCTTCGAAGCCGAGACCGAGCAAAGCTTCGCCGAGTTCCGTCTCACCGAGGGCGGGTTGGTGCGAAATCGCCACTCGTTTGGACGAGAAGTTCACTCGTGCGGCGGCGATCCCGTCGATCTTCGGAAGCTCCCTTTCAATCTTGGCGATGCACCCTGCGCAGCGCATGCCGGGCACCGTGAAGCGCGTGTCGATGAGCTCGCTCTGGTCGAAGGCGGTCGGGGCGTTCACCGGAGTTCGCTTTCCCCGATCCAGTCCTGACCATTGGCGCTGATCGAAAGACGCATGGTCCAGCGCCCTTCGCTTACCGGCTCGGTTGAGAGGTAGCTGCCGTCGGCCTGATGTGTGAAGGTCAGGCTGGCATATTCCTGCGTGCCAATCGGACGGCGGAGTTCGGCCTTTGCCGTCGCACCATTGGGGACGCCGGTGGTCGTCAGCACCACATGTCCATTCTCGGCCCGCGAGGCCCGTGCCTCCCAGCCCAGCGCCCGATCCGCCTTCGCTTCATCGATCCAGTCGTTGAACTTCTGGCTGGCGACGTAGGAATTCTCGACCACGATCCCGTGAAAGCCTCCCACCGCGAGACTCGCCATGAAAAAGTTGACCGCTGCGACGATGCCGAAACCGACTACCATCACGCCTAGCATGTGCTTGCCTGTGAATGTACCCTTGGCAGGTCTGCTGGCCATTAAAGGTCTCCCGGTCCGGTAAAGGTGGTTGTGGCGGTGTCTTGCTCGCGCTGCTCGTCCAGCGAAGTCAGGCGAAAAGTGAACTCGTTGGCGCTCTCACCGGTGGGCACGGTCACGTAGGCCCGCACGACACGGGTCTGGTCAGCGGCAACCTCGACAGTTTGGGTCGCAGCCGCCTCTTCGCGATTGATCGCGTCGGTCCACATCACCGATCCGGCGGGCAGGCCCACAAGCGCAATCTCCATCTCGCGGGGACGCGCCTCCATGTTGCGCAAGCGGAGTGTGTAGGCGTTGCGCACCGCGCCGTCCTTCATGAGCAGGTAGGGAGGGTTACGGTCTGGCGAGACGGTCAGATCGGTGTGCGCACGGGTTCCAAGCGCAAACAGCATGGCGAGCCCGATCGCGCCCCAGACGCCGAAATAGATGAACAGGCGCGGGCGAAGCAGGGCCTTCCATGCCGGTTCCGGCGCAGCGCCCGCAGATTCTCGCTCGCATTGGTCGAGCGTTGCATAGTCGATCAGTCCGCGCGGGCGACCGATGTCCTTCATCACCCGGTCGCAGGCATCGATGCACAGCGCGCAGGTGATGCAACCGATCTGCTGACCTTCGCGTATGTCGATTCCGGTCGGGCACACCGCGACGCATTCGCGGCAATCGATGCAGTCGCCGTACTTATCCGGTTCCTTCTGAGCCTTTTTGAGGCTCCCGCGCTGTTCGCCGCGCCAGTCCTTGTAGGTGACGATCAGCGATTGTTCGTCGAGCATGGCCGCCTGGATTCGCGGCCACGGGCACATATAGATGCACACCTGCTCGCGCATGAACCCGCCGAGCCAGAAGGTGGTGAAGGTGAGTATGCCGACGGTGGCATAGGCGACGAACGCCGCTTCGCCGGTGAAGAAGTCGACGAACAAAGTCGGCGCATCGGCGAAGTAGAGGATCCACGCTCCGCCGGTTACCATGCTGATCAGCAGGTAGACCGTCCATTTCGAGCCGCGCCGCATGATCTTGCTCGGTCCCCACGGGGCCTTGTCGAGCCGCATGCGCGCATTGCGATCGCCGTCGAAGAACCGGTCGACGTGCTGGAACAGGTCGGTCCAGACGGTTTGCGGGCAAGCGTACCCGCACCAGGCGCGTCCGACGGCAGTGGTGACGAGGAACAGGCCGACACCCGCCATAATCAGCATGCCGGCGACGAAATAGAATTCGTGCGGCCAGATCTCGATATCGAACATGTAGAACCGGCGGTTGGCGAGATCGACCAACACCGCCTGATCGGGCGCATACGGTCCGCGATCCCAGCGAATCCAAGGAGTCACGTAGTAGATCGCCAGCGTGACGACCATGATCGCCCACTTGAATCGCCGAAATGGCCCGTCGATCCGTTTGTTGTGGACCGACTTGCGCTTCTCGTAGAGGTCCTGATGGCGGGGTGGGCCGCCCGAACCGCCACCGCCCGGCTTGGGCTTGGCGGCGGGCACGGCGCTGCCCCAATCGCGCGGCTCTGCTACCGTGGAGGGGGCGTCAGCGCTGTTCATCGCTCCGTTCTGCCATGGCGAGTTCTTCGGGTTCGTCTTCCATGATCGGCGGGGCGTCGCCCGGAGTTTCCTCCGGCACTTCGCTTGCTTCACCGCCGCCGCGTGAGTGGACGTAGGCCGCGAGCATCTTGATCGTAACCGGATCGAGCTTGTCGCTCCAGCCCGGCATAACGCCGTGACGCGGGTTGAGGATCTGCGTGCGCACATCGTCGAGATCGCCGCCATAGAGCCAAATCGCGTCGTTGAGCGCAGGCGCACCTTGCGCCTGGTCGCCTTCGCCTGCGGGTTGGTGGCAGGCTGCGCAATTCTGTGCGTAGAGCTCTGCGCTCGCAGCGTCGGACTCGGCCTTGCCGCTCAACGACAGCACGTGGCGCGCCAGTCCGTCGATCTGCGCATCTTCGAAGACGCCATCATATGCCGGCATGAAGTTGAGCCGGGTTTGGTCCGAACCTTCCCAACGGATCCCGTGGATCAGGGTGTATTCGATTTCGCTGATGTCACCGCCCCAGATCCAGTCGTCGTCGTTGAGGTTGGGGTAGCCGAATTCCTCATAGCCTGCGGCGCCCGCGCCGTGGCATTGGACACAATTGACCTTGAACGCCGCTGCGCCGCCCGCGACGGCCCGTTGCATCAACTCGGGATTCTCAAGCAACTCGGCGGTCGACATGCCTGCGAGTTGCGCCTTGAATTCGGACTGTGCGGCTTCCGCGCGCTGCAGGTCCTCCGCCAGCTCGCCGCGGCTTGACCAGCCGAGCGTTCCGGCGGTCGCCCGTTCGACCAGGGGCCAGGCCGGATAGAGCACGACATAGACCAGGCTCCATGCGACGGTGGCGTAGAAGGTCCACAGCCACCAGCGCGGCAGCGGGGTGTTGAGTTCCTCGATACCGTCCCATTCGTGGCCGACAAATTCGGTGCCGGTGGGTTCGTCGATCCTGCTTTCTTGGCGGTCTTGATCATTCGCCATCATCGTCATCCTTGAAAATCGAGTGTTTGGCATCTTCGACATGGGCGCTGGCGCGCGGCAGGAAGTGCCAACCGCACAGCAGCAAATAGAGTCCGAAAATCACCACCAGCCCGTAGCTGTCGGCGAAGTGGCGCAAGATCTCGTAGAAGCTCATCGACCCGTCTCCTCAGCCAGTTCCTGCTGGGCGGCGGCGCTGTTCACGTCGACCAGCGTGCCGAGCATTTGCATGTAGGCGATCAACGCATCCATCTCGGTCACCCGGCTCGGGTCGCCGTCGAAATCGCGGATCTGCGTCTTGGGATAGCGTTCAGCGAGATCGCCTTGGTCGGCTTCCGGATCGGCTTGCGCGATCAGGTCGTTTCCGGCGTTTTCGATGTCGGCATCGGTGTAAGGTACGCCGATCATTCGCAGCGCCGCCAGATTGGCCGCCGGGTCGGCGATGTCGAGCTCCGTGTCCGCGAGGAAGCTGTAGGAAGGCATGATGCTTTCCGGCACCACGCTTTGCGGATCCTTGAGGTGCTGGACGTGCCATTCGTCGGAATAGCGCCCGCCGACCCGCGCCAGGTCCGGCCCGGTCCGTTTCGATCCCCACTGGAACGGATGGTCATACATGCTCTCGGCCGCCAGCGAGTAGTGGCCGTAGCGCTCGACTTCGTCGCGGAACGGGCGGATCATCTGGCTGTGACAGGTGTAGCACCCTTCGCGGATGTAGATGTCGCGTCCCGCCAGCTCGAGCGGGGAGTAGGGGCGCATGCCTTCGACTTCCTCGATCGTGTTGTCGATCCAGAACAAGGGCGCGATTTCCACAATCCCGCCGATTGCGACCGTCACGAAGGTAGCCGCGCCGAGCAGGGTGACGTTCTTTTCCAGCTTCTTGTGGCTGGCAAAGGCTTCTTTCTTTTCCTTGGTCATCGTCCCTGTTCCTTACTCTGCAGGTTCGGGCTGGGCTGCACGTGGCGGCAGCGGGCGATCCGCCTCATCGTCGTGGGCGGTGTCTCCCAGCGGCGCTTCGCTGCGCTGGTGACCGGCGATGGTCATCCAGATGTTGTAGACCATGATCAGCGCACCGGTGAGGTACATCGCCCCGCCGAAGGCGCGCATCAGGTACATCGGATGCAGCGCGGTGACAGTGTCGACGAAGCTGTTCACGAGGTAGCCGTCGGAGCCGTATTCGCGCCACATCAGGCCCTGCGTGATCCCGGCGACCCACATGCTGGCGGCGTAGAAAACGATACCCAGCGTCGCGAGCCAGAAGTGCCAGTTGATCATCCGCAGCGAATACAGTCGCTCGCGCTTCCACAGCTTTGGCACGAGGAAGTAAACGCAGGCGAAGGTAATCATGCCGTTCCATCCGAGTGCGCCGGAATGGACATGGCCGATGGTCCAGTCGGTGTAGTGCGACAGGCTGTTGACCGCCTTGATGGACAGCATCGGCCCTTCAAATGTGCTCATCCCGTAAAAGGCGAGCGCGAGCACCATCATGCGGATGATCGGATCGGTGCGAACCTTGTCCCAGGCACCGTTGAGCGTCATCAGGCCGTTGATCATGCCGCCCCAGCTGGGCATCCACAGCATCACGCTGAACACCATCCCGAGCGTCTGCGCCCAGTCGGGCAGCGCGGTGTAGTGGAGGTGGTGCGGACCCGCCCAGATGTAGAGGAAGATCAGCGACCAGAAGTGGATGATCGACAGGCGGTAGGAATAGACCGGCCGCTCGGCCTGCTT
>JASJDE010000202.1 GCA_030065195.1 Erythrobacter sp.
GTCTAAGGGCGCGGAGTTCGCCCTGCTTGCCGGAACGAAGATTGAAGGATTCGCAGCCATTGCTGCGATCGTGCCGAGCGACGTCGTGTGGGAAGGTTGGGGCGCCGGGGAACCGGTGAGTTCGTTCAGCTGGAACGGCACCCCCCTCCCCTATGTCCCCTACGACGGGATGAACGAGGAATTCGCCAACCCCACCGGTCCCGATGGTCGCCCTCGCCTCAGGCTTCCCCACGACAAGGGGCGCAACGCGAATCCGGCTCGGGCCGTCGCAGCACGCATTCCGGTTGAATCCATCGATGAGCCAGTGCTGGTCGCCGGCGGCGATGCCGACCTGGTGTGGAACTCGGGGGAAATGGCGCAGATCATTGCCGAGCGACGAGCCGCGGCCGGGCTCGCAACGGTAAGCCTCGTCTTCACCGATGCCGGTCACAGTCTGTCCGGCGACGGCTCCCCGCGGGAGGGAGCGCGCGAAGCCGACATTGCAGCCCAACAGGTAATCTGGCCCGCAACCTTGCGCTTTTTCGAGGAGCACCTCAAAGACTGAGGCGTGCCGATCGATCCTGCGACATTCGAATTTTACCAGGCGCAGGCACCTCACTACTCACTCAATTCCGCTATCGGCCCCAGCCGCCACCTCGACTCATTCCTCGACCGGCTGACTCCCAACGCGTCCGTGCTTGAGCTGGGGTGCGGCACCGGACGGGACGCTGCGCGCATCGCCGAGCGAGGCTTCGACATCGATGCGACAGACGGGATTCCTGCGATGGTCGCCAAAGCCAATGAGCATCGCGGCTTGGACGCACGGCTGATGCGGTTCGACGAGTTGGATGTGGAGAATCGCTACGACGCGGTCTGGGCGCATGCCTGCCTGCTGCATTGCCCACGCACCGAGTTGCACAGCGTGCTCCAACGCATCCATCGCGCATTGCAGCCCGGCGGATGGCATTATGGCAGCTACAAGCTCGGCGACGGTGAAGGCCGCGATCTGCTGGGTAGGCTGCACAACTTCCCAACTGCGGGCTGGCTCATTGAAATCTATCGCAAGGCCGGCTTTGCCATAGAAGGCAGAGTCTTGTTCGCGGGCAAAGGTAGCGATGGAACCATGCGAGACTGGTTGGCGATAACGGTGAGAAAGCAATGAAACGAACCGTGGAGGCGATCTGCACGGGCACGGCCCGGCCGTTCAACGGTGCCGAAACGAGCGCGATCGCCAAGCGCCCGAGAGAGGATGTCGTGCAGATTCTCGAAGAGGGATTGGCTCCCGACGAGCAGGCGGATCGCCGTGTGCATGGTGGCCCGGAGAAGGCGGTCCACCTGTATCCGCTCGATCACCACGCCTTCTGGCGCGAACAGCTTGACGATGACCAAGCAATCGCGCTGCTCGACGAACCCGGAGCCTTCGGCTCCAATCTGGCAGTGAGGGGAATGCTCGAAGACAACGTGCATATAGGCGATCGATTTCGGATCGGCACGGCTGTCTTGGAGGTGAATCAACCGCGCCAACCGTGTTGGAAAGTGGATCATCGATTTGGCGTAAAGGGAATGACGGCCAAGATAGTGCAGACTGGTCGCTGCGGATGGTATTTCAGAGTGCTGGAGATCGGCGACTGTCAAACCGGCGACATCATGCAGCGGATCGCGACGGGGCACACAGAATGGACGGTCGCACGCACATTCGCCGCGATAATCGCAGGCAAAGCGAGTCGCGACGACTATGCCGAGCTCGCCGAACTCGATCGACTGAGTCCAGGAATGCGCGCAAAGGCGGCAAGGAAATTGACCTGAGCAACAGTTCGGCGTCCGAAACAATCGGTCTGGCGCAGGTCGCCTTTTCCCAACAAGACGTTCATCTCCGGCTTATCTTAGATGAACAATTGTGCCCTCACCCCCGCAAGGGAAGCCGTTAGAGGGAAACGTCATGAAACAACTTGCTTTGATCGCCGCCGCGGGTTCGCTAGCCGCCCTATCCGCACCTGCCGCCGCTGCAGAACTGCCGGAAACTCAGCTCCCGTCGCTGACACATGCAAGCGTTCAGGTTTTCGACCTGAACGCTCCCTATCGCCTTGGTGACGACGACTGGGACGATGACGACGATTATCGCGATCGCCGTCGCTATCGGGGAGATCGCTATGGCCGTTACGATCGCTATGGGCGCTATCGCGAGCCTCGCAAGATCCGCCGGGGCGACCGCATCTGGCGCGGCCGCGACGGGCGTTACTACTGCAAGCGTGACAATGGCACGACCGGTCTGATCATCGGTGCGGCCGGCGGTGCGCTTATCGGTCGAGCGATCGATACACGCGGCGACCGCACGGTCGGGACGCTTCTTGGCGGCGCATTGGGTGCAGTCCTGGGACGCGAAATCGACCGCGGTTCCGCACGCTGCCGTTAAGCGCCACCCAACTGGATGGAACGACGCCGTCGAACACGAAGTTCGGCGGCGTCGCCTTTTCGGTCTTCCAGCCTGTCAATCGAAGGCTTCTAAGACGCCTCCCAGGCTGATTGCCCTGCACGATCCTCCGACCCAGACATCGCCGCCTTCGGTTCGTCGGCAAACAACCAATCCGTCGGCACCGATCTTCTGGCCCTGGCCGGCGCGATAGGTTTCTTCGGCAAGGCCACTGGCAAACAAGTGCATCGCCACTCCGGCGTTGAAACTGCCAGTCACGGGATCCTCGACAAATCGCCCCATCGCGTCGGCGAAGAACGCACGCAATTCCCAGTCGCGCCGCCCGCCCTTTCGATGCGGGCCGGCAAGGCCGATATCGGTTCCCAAGGCCGCCTTGCTTGAGGGGTTTGCTGCCAGCACGTCTTCCGCGTTTCGCAGCCGTAGCAACTGCCATTGCGGGCCGTTCGATACATGCACAGCCTCCACCAATGCGGTTTCGTCGATTCCCGTCAGTTGGATGGCTTCGCGACATTCTTCCTCGGTCAACGGCTCATATCGAAGCAGGTCGGGCGCCTTGAAAGCGAACTGCGATTCACGCTGCTGGATTTCGACCAGACCTATCTCGCATTCCTGGACGATCTTGGCGGATTCGGCTGGCCGCCCCCCCGATTGCAGCCATGCAAAACATGATCCGAGCGTGGGATGGCCGGCGAAAGGCAGTTCGCCGCCAGGATAGAAGATCCGGACCCGGTAGTCGGCCCTTTCATCCGTCGGCGGCAAGACGAAGGTGGTTTCGGAGAACCCGAGCCACTGCGTCAGCGCGAGCATCTGTTCCGCCGAAAGGTCGCCCGCATTGTGCACTACGGCTAGTGGGTTTCCGCTCAATGGCCCATCGCAAAACACATCGATCAGATCACAGGTCATAGGCATGGGCACAGCTCCTCATTCGCATTCCGTTGACGTGACATTGGCAACTAGGCAAGTCCGACAAATTCTGCTCCAGAGAATTTATGAACCAGCCGCAAGTTTTGATAACTGGAGGCGCAACACGGATCGGCGCGGAGATAGCCCGAGGGTTTGCGGACGCAGGCTGGCACGTGGTCATCCACTACAATTCTTCCTCAGGACCGGCAGAAGAACTCGCAAGCGAACTGCCTTCGGCCGAGACTGTCCAATGCGATGTTTCGGACGGCATTTCGGCGGTCGACATGATCGAGGCATTGGCAAAGCGTCTCGACGATTGGTGCTGCCTAATCAATTCCGCTTCGGTCTTTCGTTATGACGACGCGGCAGGGCTAGATCTCGCGATGAGCAAGGAAGCTATGCAGGTCAACGCGATAAGTCCCGCCTTGATGGCACAACGATTTCTTGCATCGGCCCGCACGAAGGCCCGGCGGTGCGTCATCAACCTCACCGACATGAAACTCGAAAATCCCAACCCCGATTTCTTCAGCTACACGATGTCGAAACACGCGCTAGCGGCGACGATCCCGATGCTCGCGATGAGATCGGAAAATGAGAACGACCGGGTTTATGGCATCGCGCCCGGAGCAATTCTTGCGAGCCACGACCAGCGGGAGGAAGAGACCGAAGTCTCGCATCGGCTCAATCTCCTTGCCCGCAAGACCGAGGCCAGCGAAATCGTCGATGCAGCGCTGTTCCTCTCTCAAGGTGTGCTCAAGAGTGGATCGACTCTCTTCATCGACAGCGGGCAACACCTTCTCTCACAGGATCGCGATGTGATTTACCTTGCGCGAGAGGGTGCGAGACCGTGAAGAAGCGCCACGCGCTGTCAACCCGCATCTGGCACTGGATCAATGCCGTCGCTCTGATCGTGTTGTTCATGTCGGGCCTGAACATCTCGAACGCGCACCGATACCTGTACTGGGGCGACTACGGTTACGATCCCGCCGACGCATGGACCGTTGTGGTCCGTTTCCCCGGATGGGCCACACTTCCCGGTTATTACGATCTTGCCGCTGCACGCGACTGGCACAGTGTGGGCGCTTGGGTGTTCGCGCTGGGACTGCTCGGCATCTGGATTGCGATGCTCTTCAATCGGCACTTCGCGCGCGACATCATGACGTCACCGGGCGACTGGAAGCCTTCCGTGCTGAAACGGGCGATCGATGATCACTTGAACCGCAGGTTTGCCGAGGGCGACTCAAAATACAACGTGCTGCAGAAGATTGCCTACGGGGCTGTGTTTGGGATACTTCTCCCGATGATGGTGTTGACCGGCCTTGCCATCAGCCCCGGGATTGAGCCCGCCGCACCGGCGTTGGTCGACATCCTGGGGGGCCGCCAAAGCGCGCGCTCGCTTCACTTCCTGTTCGCATGGGCGCTGTTCGGCTTCTTCGCGGTCCACATTGCGATGGTGCTGTTGTCGAGACCGCTTCGGCAAGTTTGGGGGATGATTGCAGGTGGGCGCGGGGATCAAGCCGATGTCTGATATCAAGCGCCGCACGCTGCTCACCGGGCTTGCGGCATTCGGAGCCGGTGCCTGCACCGAAATGGGCAAAACAGATGCTGCTGCGAGCTTGTTCGACATCGCCGAAGACTGGCACCGAGAAGCACACCGTACATTGGCTGGTCGCCAGCGCCTGGCGCCGGAGTATGCCCCGGAAGACCGTTCCCCTGACGTCAAGGGTAACGGCAG
>JASJDE010000203.1 GCA_030065195.1 Erythrobacter sp.
ATCAAGGTGCCGATGTTCCCGTTCCACACCTGGCTGCCCGACGCGCACGTCCAGGCGCCGACGGGCGGCTCGGTGATCCTGGCCGCGGTGCTGCTGAAGCTCGGCGGCTACGGCTTCATCCGCTTCAGCCTGCCGATGTTCCCTGAAGCCAGTGCGCAACTCGCCTGGTTCGTTTTCGCACTTTCTATGGTGGCGGTGGTCTACACGTCGCTGGTCGCGCTGGTGCAGCACGACATGAAGAAGCTGATCGCCTATTCATCCGTCGCGCACATGGCGATCGTGACCGTGGGGCTGTTCGCGTTCAACGTGCAGGGCCTCGAAGGCGCGATGATCGTGATGCTCTCGCACGGTCTCGTTTCAGGGGCGCTGTTCCTGTGCGTGGGCGTGATTTACGACCGGCTCCACACACGCGAGATCGAGCGTTACGGCGGCCTGTCGATCAACATGCCGTATTACGCGCTGTTCTTCATGCTCTTCACGATGGCCTCGATTGGCCTTCCGGGCACCAGTGGCTTCGTCGGCGAATTCCTGTCGCTGGCAGGCATTTACCAGACATCCACATGGGTGGCGCTGATCTGCACCACCGGCATCATCCTTGGCGCTGCCTACATGCTCTACCTCTATCGACGGGTCGCATTCGGCGATCAGAAGAACGAAGATGCGGCGGCCATGCCCGATATCGCGCCGCGCGAATGGGCGATGATGGCGCCGATTGCTGCCGTGGTGCTGTGGATGGGGGTCTATCCCGAGAGCTTCCTTGCACCGATGCGCGCCGACATTGCGGCACTCGACGCACGGATCGCTTCGGCGGCCCCCGCAAGCGACAGTCAACTCGCTCAGGGAGAACCTCGCGCCGAGGCAGCCAATGCGATTGAATATGCGGAGGGAGACCACTGATGGACTTCGCCGCTTCCTTCGCGCTCATTGCGCCCGAGCTGCTCCTCTCCGGTGCCGGGCTGATCCTGCTGCTTGTCACCGCTTGGGGCGGCGACAAAGCCGCTCGCGGTATCGCCATCGCGGCTGCCGCCACGCTGTTCGGTGCTGGCTTCATGCTGGTTCCGGATTTGCATTTCGGCACGGATGGCCCGGATACGGTCGCATTCGGCGGGCTGTTCCGCGCAGACAGCTTTGCGCTGTTTGCCAAGGCGCTGATCTATCTCGCTGCCATCGGGTGCCTGATGGTCGCAGCGCCTTTCTTTGCCAGCCCGTCCGCCGGGCCGGAGCGCGGAATGCGCGCCGAGTATCCGGTGCTGATCCTTTTCTCGGTGCTCGGCATGAGCATTATGGTCTCCGCGACCGACTTCATGACTCTCTATCTCGGGCTCGAACTCAACAGCCTTGCTTCCTACGTACTCGCCGCCATCCTTCGGCGGGACACCCGCTCGGCTGAGGCGGGCCTCAAATACTTCGTCCTCGGCGCCTTGGCCTCCGGCATCCTGCTCTACGGGATGAGCCTGCTCTACGGTTTCACGGGCGGCACCAATTTCGATGTGGTGCGCGAAGGTCTGACCGGGGATCTCGCTACCGGCGCGTTGTTCGGCCTGATCTTCGTCATGGCCGGGCTCGCGTTCAAGATCGCTGCCGTGCCGTTCCATATGTGGACGCCGGACGTCTACGAAGGCGCTCCGACGCCGGTGACGGCATTCTTCTCGACCGCGCCCAAGGTCGCTGCAGTGGCACTGACCGCACGCGTGGTGTTCGATGTATTCGGTGCGCAGGTCGCAGCTTGGCAGCAGATCGTGATGTTCACCGCGCTCGCTTCCATCGTGTTCGGGGCGCTGGGAGCGATCGGGCAGGAAAACCTCAAGCGCCTGCTCGCCTACTCCTCGATCAACAATATCGGTTTCATCCTGCTTGGTCTTGCAGTCGCGAGCGAAGCGGGGGCCAGCGCGATGTTGATTTACCTGTTCATCTATGTCGCCATGAGCCTCGGAAGCTTTGTCGCGTTGCTGATGCTGCGCAGCGACGGTGGCGAATTGTTCGAGACTTTCGGCGACATCAAAGGCCTTGCGGAGACGCAGCCTGCGATTGCCTGGGCATTGCTGCTCCTCATGTTCAGCCTTGCCGGGATCCCGCCGCTGCTCGGATTCTACAGCAAGTTCGTGGTTTTCCAGGCGACCGTCGAAGCCGGCCTTATCGCCTTTGCCGCCATCGCCATCGCCGCCAGCGTGATCGGGGCGTTCTACTACATCAAATTCGTCAAGGTGATGTTCTTCGACGAACCGGCGGGCGTTGTCACCGGCAAGAGCGGAACCGCGCACTGGGCGCTGCTGTTCCTTACGGCCGCGATCATTTCGCCTCTCGGATACCTGCTGACACCGTCGTTGACCGATCTCGCCGACAAGGCCGCTGGCGCTTTGTTCCTCGCGGTGTAATCTAGGGCGCATGATCAAGTATGTTGCGGAGACCGGATCCACCAACGCGGATCTGATGGCCGCACTTCAGGCTCACCAGAAGCTTGAAGAAGGCCATTGGCTTATTGCCGATCGCCAGACGGCGGGGCGGGGCCGGCAAGGTCGCGAATGGCACGGCGGCGCCGGCAATTTCATGGGATCGACCATCGTCACGCTGCAAAGCGGCGAATATCCGGGCACGTGGCTCAACCTTCCGATAAGCTTGGCGGTTCGCGAAGCTCTTGCCGAATTCCTTCCCGATGCGAGCGAATTGCTGCTCAAATGGCCGAATGACGTATTGCTTCGAGGCGCCAAGGTTTCGGGCATCCTGATGGAGCTGTTCGAGTTTCAAGTGGTTGTCGGGATCGGAGTCAATCTTTCGGTCGCACCGACAATTCCCGACCGCGCAACCATTGCGCTGTCCGACGTATCCAAGGAGCCACCTTCCCGCGATCGCTTTGCCGCGCGGATGATCCATCATGTCGAGCAGGAGATTGCCAAATGGCGCCAGCTCGGCAGCGAAGCGACCCGGGCGCGGTGGCTCGGCCAGGCGCATCCAAAGGGGACCGAACTATCGGTCCACGATGGGGAAGGGAACGTGATTGAGGGCGCGTTCGAGGGTCTCGCTCCCTCTGGCGCTTTGCTTCTGCAAATGGCAGACGGCTCCGTGCGCTCGGTTCAGGCCGGGGATGTGGTTTTAGGCTAAGGACGCGCCATGCTGCTTGCTGCTGATGTCGGAAACACCAATGTCGTATTCGCCCTGTTCGCAAAGGATGGCGAGGACGGGTACGCACTGAGGGCCCGTTGGCGGATCGCAACCGATCCTCGGCGAACCGGCGACGAATACGCTGTTTGGCTGCTCCAACTCCTTAAGATCGAAGGCGTCGAGCGCGACGATATCACGCAGATCATCTTCGCTTCGGTCGTGCCTCGTGCTGACCACAATCTTACCGTGCTGGCTCAGAAATATTTCGGCATCACACCGCTCTTCGCCGGGCAGGGTGCCGCAGCCTGGCCGTTCGAGATCGATGTCGATCAGCCAAGTTCGCTGGGCGCCGATCGCGCGCTCAACATCCTCGCGGCCCATCACCGTTACGGCGGGGACCTGATCGTGATCGATTTCGGCACCGCGACGAAGTTCGAGGCGATCGATTTCAACGGAACCTACAAAGGAGGATCGATCGCGCCGGGCATCAACCTCTCGCTCGATGCACTGGTAGGCAAAACGGCCAAACTGCCGCGGATCGCCATCCGCGCGCCTGAAAGCAGCAGTGTCATCGGTCGCAACACCGAGGACCAGATGCTGATCGGCGTGTTCTGGGGCTATGTGGCGATGATGGAAGGTGTGGTCGAGCGAATGAAGGCAGAGATCGGTCGACCGACAAAGGTTGTAGCCACGGGCGGGCTCGCCATATTGTTCGACGATGCCACCGACATCTTCGATGTCGTCGATGCAGATCTGACCATCGAAGGCCTTGGCATTCTCGCCCGCCAGGCGACCGACTGACTACCCTTCTCCGCACAATCGAGACTACGTGAAAAAGAACTATACTCCTGAAAACGAGCTGCTCTTCCTTGCACTGGGCGGCTCAGGCGAGATTGGCATGAACGTCAATCTCTATGGCTGCGACGGCAAATGGCTGATGGTCGATCTCGGCATGACCTTCTCCGGGAACGAGTATCCCGGCGTCGATCTTGTCTTTGCCGACCTCGAATTCATCGAGGAACGGACGAAGGATCTGCTCGGCGTCGTGCTGACCCATGCCCATGAAGACCATATCGGAGCGGTGCCGTATTTCGCGGGCGAACTCGGCGTACCGCTTTATGCCACTCCGTTCACGGCCGATCTCGTCGCTCGCAAGCTTGAAGAAGCCGGGCTGCTCGGTGAAGTCGAACTCAACATCATCGAAGAAGACCATGGCCAGATCGATATCGGTCCGTTCACCGTTACCTACATCCCGCTGGCGCATTCGATCGCCGAAGGCAACGCGCTGCTGATCGACACGCCCTACGGCCGCATCTTCCACACCGGCGACTGGAAGCTCGACGAAGAGCCGATCATCGGCGAACCGACGACTGAGGAAGAGCTGCGCGCCATTGGCAAGGACGGCGTGCTGGCGCTGGTGTGCGATTCGACGAATGTGTTCAATCCCAACCCGTCGGGATCCGAAGGCGCCGTGCATCAAGGTCTGATGGAAGAAGTCGCAAAGCATACGGGCAAGCGGGTTCTGGTCACCACTTTCGCCAGCAATGTTGCGCGGCTCCAAACCCTTGGCGAAGTTGCACGCGAGACGGGACGGCAGCTGTGCGTCGCCGGCCGTTCGCTCGACCGCATCATCGAGGTCGCGCAGGACAACGGTTACCTCTCCGATTTCCCGACCCCGATCGATTTCGACACCGCGATGTCCTTGCCGCGCGGCGAAGTCTTGATCCTGGCGACCGGAGGGCAGGGGGAACCTCGTGCGGCGCTGTCGCGAATTGCAGACGAGAACCATCCGCTCGAGCTTACGCGCGGTGACGTAGTCCTGTTTTCCTCCCGCCAGATACCGGGCAACGAAATCAGCATTGGCAAAGTTCAGAACGCGCTGGCAGCCCGCGGAGTCACCATGGTGACTCCGCGG
>JASJDE010000039.1 GCA_030065195.1 Erythrobacter sp.
TTCTTGTCCGGCGAGCCGGTCGAAACGCCGGGGGAGTCCATCGGCACAAGGAACGCACTGACATGGGCGTTCTTGGGCAGGGCCTCTTTCTCCGTGCGCGCCATGATCAGCGCGACATCGGCGTGGGGCGCGTTGGTGATGTATCGCTTCGTGCCGTTAAGGATCCAGCCATTGCCGTCGGGGTCGGGCACGGCTGTGGTCTGCATAGCCGCGCTGTCGCTGCCCGAACCCGGCTCGGTGAGGCCGAAACAGGCGATCTTGCCCTCAACCAGCTTGGGATACCATTCGGCCCGCTGTTCCTCCGTCGCCCCGTTCTTGAGCGCGCTCGCGAACATGCCGATGTTGATCGAGAAGATCGAGCGGAATGCGGGCGCGGCGTAGCTCATCATTTTGACCACACGGGCATATTGGGATGTGTTGAGGCCCGCGCCGCCATATTCTTCGGGCACCGAGATACCGAACAGGCCCATGTCGCGCATTTCCTGCACGATCTCGGGCGGCACCGCATCGGTTTCGATTACGTCCTGCTCCGCCGGGATCAAACGCTCCTTGACGTAGCGATCCAACTGCTCGGCAAATTGCTCGAATGTGTCGGGGTCCATTCCCTGATTGAACTGGTTGGCGTCGGCGGGGGCATTCATGCGGACAGATCCTCTTGTGCGGTCGGCTCTTTGCGCGACTCTATTCGGCGTTGTCGCCTGTCAATTCAGCAGCATTCTCGCCGGGCTCGCTCTCTTGCCCAGGTGGTTCTGCGGGCGGTCCGTCCAGAGGCGGGAGGGCTTCTTCCGGGAGGCGCCTGGCATCAAGCATTTCGGCCGCTTCGTCCAGAGCGCGGGCCTCGCCTTCGCTTACTCCGCCTGGGCCGGAACCGCCTGTCTCTTCGCAAGCAACGAGCGACAGGGCGAGCAAGGGGCCGACAAACCGGATGGCAAGGCCTTGCCGGTTCGTCGACTTCCCGTGCCTGAGCTTATTGATCGACATTTTCGGCTGCGTCGGAAACCGCATCGGCAGCGGAATCGACGGCGTTGGCTGCCGCTTCGGCTTCCGCTGCGGCAGCTTCGACCTGTTCTGCGATGCTTGCGGCATCGTCGGCGGCGGCTTCCGCATCTTCCTGCGACACGGCGGCGGTCGCGTCCGTTCCCTCTTCTCCGGTCGCTTCGGTCGCGGCGGCATCCTCGACCGGCTCGTCGGTGACTGCCTGGAGCGCGTCATCGGCGGGCATTTCGACCGTGTCTGCGGTCGCCTCGACCGACGCGTCTTCGGCGTTACCGCATGCCGCAAGCGTGACCGATGCAGCGCCGAGAATGGCGAGCGTGGTGAATTTCTTCATTGGGATTTCCTCCTCATGTGACCCAATTCCTGGCCGGGCTGCGAGCATCCGGCGCCAGGCGGTTTAGCCATGCCGATCATGTTAAGCCAAGCGTGAATTGCTGGACCGAAACGGCACAGGCGAGAATATCCGGCTTTGGCCCGGTCCTTGTCATGATAATTTTGACATATGAATCAGGTTCCAAGCACGTCGCACGTCCACCCGATCCGCAAAGCCTTCTCGCTCGCGATAGCGGCATTGGCCATTTCGGGCGCTGCCAGTGCCGCTTTGGCGCAATCGCCGCGCGGCGATTTCACGGTTACCGAAACCGGGCGCAGCTATTCGAGCCTGCAATCGGCGATCAATGCGATCGGTAACCGGCGGGGGACCATTTCCATTGCGCCGGGAACCTATCGCGAATGTGCGGTCCAGCAGGCGGGTGTGGTTACCTACGTGTCGGCAAAGCCCGGCAGTGCCGTCTTCGAGCGCAAGGCATGCGAAGGAAAGGCCGCACTGGTCCTGCGCGGGGCGGGAGCCGAAATTCGGGGTCTCGTATTTCGGGGTATCTATGTGCCGGACGGCAACGGAGCCGGCATCCGCCTGGAAAAGGGCAGCCTCAACGTTGCGAACACCTGGTTTCTCGATAGCCAGCAAGGCATCCTAACGGCCAACGATCCGGGTGGCCGGATCTACATCGTTCGTTCGACATTCAGCGGGCTGGGCACCTGCGAGAACTCCGCTGGTTGCGCGCATTCGATCTACACCGGAAATTATGGGTCGCTCACCGTCAAGGAGAGTCGCTTCGAGCGCGGGCAGGGCGGTCACTACCTCAAGGCGCGCGCGGGTGAAGTGACGATCGAAAACAACAGTTTCGACGACGCCAATGGCCGGGCGACCAACTACATGATCGACCTGCCGGCAGGCAGCCGGGGCCGGATCGCCAACAACTGGTTCATCCAGGGCCGCGACAAGGAGAATTATTCGGCGTTCATCGCCGTGGGGGCGGAAGACAACCTGCATTCCTCCGACGGATTACGGGTTACGGGCAACGAAGCCCGATTCGTTCCGGGCCTGCGCCGTTCAAGCGTGTTCCTGGCGGATTGGACCGGGGCAAGCATCGCAATGTCGGACAATGCTCTGGCCAATGGGTTGAAGCAGTACGAGCGGCGTTAGTCGGTTACCGGATCGAACGCCCCGACGTATTTCTGTTCGCAGGCGGGAATCGGCGCGCCCAGGCTTTTGACCTGAAACGCCCAGCCAAGCTCGCCCGCCAGCCACATCGGCGTGTTCTGTTCGAAGCCGAACCGGCCGTAGATGTCCGGGTTGCCGAGCACGGTAATGCCTTTGGCGCCGCGTTCTTTCATCGCCGTCTCGCCCGCTTCGATCAGCGCTCGTCCGATGCCCTGCCCGTGATACGAAGGCTCCACTGCAACCGGTCCAAGAACGACCCAACCATCCTCGCCACTGGCTAGGATGGCGGGTGAATAGGTGATCTGGCCGAGGATTGTGTCGCCTTCCACGGCGACCAGCGACAGGACCAGATCGCCATCGTCACGCAGGCGATCGATCACGTCCTGCTCGTCGCCATCGGAATACGGGTGCCCCTCGAAAGCGCGCGTCACCATGGCATGGATTGCGGCTTCCTCGCCGGGCCGTTCAGGCCTGATGACGTAATCGGTCATGTAAGCAAGTGTCCTGAACGGTCGCGCTTCGTCGCGAGGTAGCGCGCGTTATGCGGGTTGTCGGGCAGTTGGTGCTGGACCCGCTCCGCAACGGCGATCCCGGCCGCCGTCAGAGCATCGACCTTGGCCGGATTGTTGGTCAGCAGCCGGATCGTCGTCGCGCCAATCAGTTCGAGCATCCGCGCCGCGACAGGAAAGTCCCGCGCTTCGTCCGGCAGGCCCAGCCGCTGATTGGCATCGACCGTGTCGAAGCCCTGATCCTGAAGGCGGTAGGCGCGCAGCTTGTTGATGAGTCCGATCCCGCGTCCTTCCTGACGAAGGTAGAGCAGCGCGCCCCAACCGCCATCCCGGCGCGCATGTTCGGCCATCGCATGAAGTGCGGCGTCAAGCTGCGGCCCGCAATCGCATTTGAGGCTGCCCAAGATATCTCCGGTGAGGCATTCGGAATGCAAGCGAACGAGCGGTGGGCGATCCCCGCATTGCTCGCCGATGATCAGGGCGACGTGCTCGCGCGTGTCTGCTGTCGAGCGGAAAGCAATGATCTCGGCGTCTTCGCTGGCGGTCACGGGCAGGCGGGCGCGGGTGATGATGCGCAGGGCCCCCGCTTCGGTGTAGCGATCAAGATCGCTTGCGGAGACAGGGTGCGTTTCTCCCCCGTCGACTGGGTCGACGAGGAAGGCCGGGAGGATGCCCGCTATTCGCGCGAACTCCATTGCTGCTTCGGCAATCGCGAGCCACTC
Organism: Erythrobacter sp.; assembly: GCA_030065195.1. Classification (GTDB taxonomy): domain Bacteria; phylum Pseudomonadota; class Alphaproteobacteria; order Sphingomonadales; family Sphingomonadaceae; genus Erythrobacter. The sequence goes on from JASJDE010000039.1 coordinate 3,732, forward strand.
GATCGCCTCGGCGCGAAAGGGACCCTTGAGCGGGTTCTTTAGGTCGAGCGCGGGATCGGCAATCGGCACCGCTTCAGCCAGCGAAAACGCCTCCCCTCCGCGAATGAGCACGGGAGCGTGCGGGACAGCGGCATCGCGCTGATTGGCGAGCTTCAGGGTCGTCGCCCGCGCCGCCGAGATCAGCATCCGATCTGCATTGGCACCGCTGGCGACAGCCGTTTCAACCGGTAGCAGGACCGGACCCCCCTCGAACGCCAGCGGCCAGCCATGGCGCAGCGCATCGACGGCTTGTGCGGCCCGTCGCGAAGGCGAAGCCTGAGTCAGAGATCGAACTCCGTGATCAGCGGGATGTGATCCGAAGGCTTTTCCCAGCTGCGCGCGTCTTCGAGGATGCGGTGTCCAGTTGCCTGCCGTGCCAATTGCGGGCTGGCCCACATGTGATCGAGCCGTCGCCCGCGATCGTTCTTGCGCCAGTCGGGCGAACGATACGACCACCAACTGAAATAGCGCTCCGGATCGCGGATGAACTCGCGCCCGATATCCACCCAACCATGCGCATCTCGGAACTTGTCCAGCGTCTCGACTTCGATCGGCGTATGGCTGACGACCTTGAGCAGCTGCTTGTGGCTCCAGACGTCGCTTTCGAGCGGCGCGATGTTGAAATCGCCGACGATCATGGTTGGTGCATCGACCTTTTCAGCCCAGCGCGTCATCCGCCCGAGAAAGTCGAGCTTCTGGCCGAATTTCGCGTTCTTCTCGCGGTCCGGGATGTCACCGCCCGCAGGGACATAGACGTTCTCCAACACCATCCCGGTTTTGCCGACTTCAACCCCGACATGACGCGCTTCGCCATTGTCCTGCCAGTCGTGGCGCGACACCTCTTTCAGGGGAATGCGGCTGATCGTGGCGACGCCGTGATAGCCCTTTTGACCGCACACCGCCTGATGCTCGTACCCCAGCTTCGCCAGCGCTTCGGCCGGGAACTTGTCGTTCTCGCATTTGATCTCCTGCAGGCAGATCACGTCGGGCGATTCCTCGGCGACGAATTTTTCGACGATCGGCATCCGCAGTCGGACCGAATTGATGTTCCAGGTGGCGATTGAGATCATGCGCAGCGATTTAGGGCGCCGATGTTCAAAACGCCACCTTTCCCTTTCCCGTCACAATTCCAACCGATACGAAGCTGCCATCACTTTGGAGACCCGTTCATGATCCGCAACCGTTCGCTCACCGTATTGCTGTCCGGCGCCGTGCTGTCGCTCGGAGGATGCACTATGGCGGGCGGTCCGCCCCCGGCCGTCGGCAGTGTATCGGCGCCGCAGGCGGTCATGAGCGAGGATCCGCAGCGGGCAAAGAACGTCATCCTGTTCATCGGGGACGGGATGGGCATTTCGACCATAACTGCGGCGCGAATCTATGAAGGGCAGAAACGCGGCGAAAGCGGCGAGGAAAACCTGTTGAGCTTCGAGACATTCGACAATGTCGCCCTGGTCAAGACCTATAACACCAACGCTCAGGTGCCCGACAGCGCGGGTACCGCGACCGCGATGCATTCGGGCGAAAAGACCAAAATCGGCGTGCTGGGCGTTGGCTCTGGCGTGACGCGCGGCGATTGCGCCTCCGCTTTGGCCAACCCATTGCCTCTGCTGGGGGAGGAAGTGAAGGAACGGGGCCTTGCTTTGGGCATCGTTTCGACCGCGCGGCTCACCCATGCGACCCCGGCGAGCGTCTATGCCCGTAGCGCGGATCGCAATTGGGAAGCCTTTGTCGAAGCTGCCGATGGGCAGGATACGTCCGCCTGCAAGGACATTGCAACGCAGCTCGTCGAAAGCGAATTCGACGTGGCATTGGGCGGCGGGCTCGGCGCATTTTTCGGCAGCGAGAAAGGGGGGTGGCGAACCGAAGCCGGGTCCGACTTGCCTTCCGCATGGGTGGCGCGCACCGGAGGAAGCTTCGTAACGGACCGATCTGCACTGGATGCCGCCGCGACTGACAGGCCGGTCTTGGGCATCTTCTCTCCCAGCCACATGACCTACGAAGCGGAGAAGGACGGCACCAAGGGCGCTGACGAACCGACCCTCACCGATATGACCGCGCAAGCCATTTCCCGCCTCAAGACCGACCCGGAAGGCTATTACCTGATGGTCGAAAGCGGCCGTATCGACCATGGACACCATGCGGGCCGAGCGGGCTGGGCGTTGGAAGAGACGGTCGAATTCGCGCGGGCGATCCAATACGCAAGCGATAACACGGATCCTGCTGAAACGCTGATCCTGGTCACAGCCGATCACAGCCATGTCTTCACCATTGCCGGCTATCCGCGCCGTGGAAACGACATATTGGGCCTGGTGGTTCCGCCTGAAGGCGAACTGGTGAATACGGAAGAACCCATGCCCGCCAGCGATGGCAAACCCTACACGACGCTTGGCTACTGGAACGGCCCCGGCGCCATTCCGCACGATCACGAAGAAGGTCGCCCCGTCCCGGAAACCGGCATCGATGCTCGCCAACAGGCGGCCGTACCCCTGCGCAGCGAGACCCATGCCGGCGAGGATGTCGCGCTCTACGCCTACGGCCCCGGGGCTCACCGGGCGCGGGGCGTGATCGAGCAGAACGTAATCTACGATATCATCCGGAGCGCATTCGGCTGGGAGTGAGGGGTCAATTGTTCGCACGGCAACCGGCGTGCGGGATCCTCGCCGAAGCGAGATTCGGGTTGCGCTCCGGCAGGCGGGCATAAGCCCAATCCAAAAGAAAACCCCTGTCCCGGGGGCGATGGGACAGGGGCTCCTTGTGAGCGTTCGTCACGCTTTTACAAGGCAGCCTTTGCGAAGGAAAGGGCAACAGGGGGGAAACCCACCTTCGACCGCCTTGTTTGAAATAAATACGCTGTTTCAGCTTGCGCGTAAATGAATACCTGTCGAATTCTGTCGCATCCTTACAACCTCACGCGGTCCAACCGTTCACCTCGGTCGACGAGATGAGCGACGTGGGTCGCGGAATCGGAAAGCGCTCTCGGCAACCGACATTCCATAGCGGTGATTCGACAGCCTTACGGTCGTGCGGTGATTCTGCGCGTCCAAAGCGACCCAGTTGGTAAGCTGAAATCCGCCGGGTGCGCTCGAATTGCGTACGAAAATCAGGGTAATGGTGCCGAATTCGGGCTTCTTCGGATCGCGTACTTCGACACTGAGGACATCCCGACTGCCGGTCGGGACCAGCGTGCCGTAACGTTTCACATCGCGATTGGGATCGAGCAGCGCCCCCAGCGGCGAATTCCTGATCGGCCAGCGCTGGACCTGGTTGACCTCGTAGTCGACCATGTAGAGCGACCGGCCGTTCGAAACCACCAGCAGATCGGCATCCTTGCCATAGTCGAATCGGATCTTGCCCGGTCGCTTGAGCGTCATGGTTCCGCGCGCGACGTTTCCCATCCGATCGGTTTGCGTGAAATCGGCGCGCATGGTCGAAATCCCGCGGAGCGCCTGAACCGCACGATCGAGATCGGCGGCGTTGCTCTGCGCCTGGGCGGGAGCGATCGGGGCCAAGGGGGATCCGGCCGGCAAGGCGAGCGCCAAAGCGCCGGCAAAGCCCGCCGCAACAAGGCGAGCAGGTCGGTTGGATAGGATTGAACGCAGCGTCATCATGCCTCGCGGATTAGGTCCGGAGCCTTGAACTGCGGCTGAATCCAGCATCTGGCAAGCAGAAAGGTGCGCAGGCGCAACGCGGCGCCCTTGCCAAAGACCTTACTTGATCTTGGCTTCCTTGAACTCGACATGCTTCTTCGCGACCGGATCGTATTTGCGGAACGTCATCTTCTCGGTGATGTTGCGCGGGTTCTTCTTGGTCACGTAGTAAAAGCCCGTGTCGGCGGTCGAGACGAGCTTGATCTTGACGGTTGCGGGCTTCGCCATGGCGGTTTCCTAAGATCGGGTGGGGCCGTGAAGGCCGGAAAAACAACAGGCGGCGCAAGCGGCGCCGCCGTTCAAGCCGCGCCCATTTGCCGATTCACGGGGAAAAGTCAAGCAAGAGAACCAAGGTTCGGGAGATCAGAGATGGAAATCCAGCAAGACGGAAACGGGTCGCCGTTCATCGAGTGGGAACAATACAAAGGCGGCTGGAAACGCGCCTGGATACAATACAAAGCCGATGATCGGGATTGGGCGAACACAGGTCGCTACTTGAATGTCGTCCGGTGCAACGCACCTGGACGCCCCGGAGGAAACCCGACCGACTTCCCAATCTTCGACACGGAACTGTCGGACAACGAGATTCTCATCTCCTTCGTTGCGTTGGTCAATGGGCTCACCGGCTGCGAGCCTGTCTAGCTTACCAGTCCGAACGGCTGGGCTTGCTCCGGTTGGCTTTAACCGCCCCGCGCGCTTTCTTGGCCTTCAGGCGCTGGGTCTTGCCGACACGATTCACGCGCGACCTGGCGCGCTTCTTGGGCTGGCGGTGCGCAGCTTCGAGCATCTCCTCCAGCTTCGCGCGCGCCGCCTGGCGGTTGGCTTCCTGCGTGCGGTGCTGGCGCGCGGTAATCAGCAGGTCGCCGCTGGCGGTCAGTTTCGAGCCCGCGATCTCGCGCAGGCGAGCAAACACCGGCGGAGGCAGGCGCAAGGCATAGATGTTGACGCGCAGCTGCACCTCGGTCGCAACCTTGTTGGCGTTCTGACCGCCCGGACCGGAGCCGGCCAGGAAGCTCTCTTCCGCGAGCGCGTGGGCGCGGTCGAGGAGCGCTCTATCCATCGAGGGGATCGGCTTGAGATTCTGGCGGGTCGGGTTGTTCAGGAGCGGTCAGGCCGACGCGGACGAAGTCCTCGGGGAAAGGCGCGAAGGCCGTTATGGTCGGCTTCCCCGCGCGGTCAACGCTGATCGTCTCCGCGTGCAGCATCGTCCGAGGAGCGCCCTTGTTCTGGCCTCGCACTGGCCCATAGACCGGGTCGCCGAGCAAGGGCGCACCCAATCCCTGGAGTGCATGAACCCTGAGCTGGTGCGTGCGTCCGGTTTCGGGCCGAAAGCGGATCAGCGAGCGCTTTCGATCGCCGTCCGCGATCGTCTGCAGCAATTCCCAGTGCGAAACCGCCGGCTTCCCTTTCTTCGCAGCGATCATCCGCCAGCCTTTTTCCCCCGAGCTTATCTTCGACAAGGCCAGTTCGATCGTACCCGACTGTTCGTGCGGCTCGATATCGATCACGGCCAGATAGGTCTTGCCGACAAGACGATCTTCAAACGCCTTGTTGAAGCGCTTCAAGGCTTTGGGATTGCGGGCGAGCAGCAGGCATCCGCTCGTATCGGTGTCGAGGCGATGGACCGGCATTGGTCGGCGCTGGAAGCCCAGTTTGAGACCATCGAGATGATCTTCGAGACACTCACCGCCCCTGCGCGGGCGGTCGATGGGAAGGCCGGCGGGCTTGTCGATGACCAGCGCCTCGCCGTCTTCGTAAAGGATGGGGATGTTCATAGCTTCTTGTTTCTCGTGTTCCTGACGCGGGGAGCTTGGCAATCGCTCAAACGAGTTCCGCCGCGAACAGGCCCCGAACTGCGTTGCCCAGCGTGAAGCCGTCCGCGAGGTCGGCCAGAGTCAGCTCCGCTTCGCGCGCACGCTCCTTTTCGATGAGAAAGGCACGGAATACGCCGGGCAGGAGGCCAAGAGACGTAGGCGGTGTCAGCAACACACCGTCGCGCTCGACGAATACGTTCGTGAAGCTACCCTCGGTGACGAGGCCATCGTCGCGCACAAGGATCGCTTCGCCTGCCCCCATGCTCTTGGCGGCGGCCAGAGCCTCTTCATAGAACACGCGGTCCGACGTCTTGTGGCGCAGCCGCCAGTCGGACGGATCGACCGGATTGGGCAATGCAATCGTCTTACAGGGGGCGTCGCCCGGTTGGGGCATCGGCCCCGTCTCAAGCGCGGTCGCTCCGCTTCGGCTGGCCAGCAACCGGACCTTCGCTGGCTCCTCCAGCTCGAAACAGAGCGCGTGGATCTGGTTGCGGGTCGCATGGCGGTCGAATTCGAAACCGAGCTCGCCGGCGCTCTTCTTCATTCGCTCGAGATGCAATTCGAGCAGGGCGATCCCGTCTTCGGGCGTGAACGCCATCGTCTCGATCAGGTCGCATGCCGGGGCGGTAAGATCGGGCGAAACACGGCGCGCAAAGCTGGCCTTGACTTCACATTCCCTCTTCTCGGCCATTGGCTCGCTGTCGGCGACGATGGCAGAGCCAACTCCGAGCACCGCGGTCCCCTGGCCATTCTCTATCGGGGTGAGGCGCAAGGTGCGGATAGCGACGTTGAAGGCGGCATTGCCATCGGCATCGATCCGCCCGATGGCTCCGCAGTAGGGTCCACGCGGATCGCGTTCGACCTGGTCGATCAACTCCATCGCGCGAATCTTCGGTGCACCGGTGATCGAACCGCAAGGGAAGATCGCACGGACGAGGTCGCCCGCTCCTTTTGCTGGTGCCAGCTGCGCGCGGACGGTCGAGACCATCTGGTGGACCGTCGGATAGCTTTCGATCGCAAAGGGTGCGTCGACCAGCACGGTTCCGGGCACCGCGACGCGCGAAAGATCGTTGCGCATCAGGTCGACGATCATCAGGTTTTCGGCCTTGTCCTTGACCGAGCTCGCCAGTTCTTCGGCCAAAGCCACGTCGCTGGCTTCGTCGCCACCGCGAGGCCGCGTGCCCTTCATCGGTTTGACCTTGGCCTGGTATCCGTCGAGTGCGACGAACAATTCGGGCGAGAAACTCAGCAGCCAGTGGGATCCGTCGAACAGGACGCCGCCATATCCCGCTTGCGCCGCCTGTCGCAGTTGCGCGTAGAGCGCCAGCGGATCGCCGCGATACGAACCGGCAAGCGGATAGGTGAGATTGGCCTGGTAGATGTCACCTGCATGGATTGCTTCGCGCAGGGTTTCGAACGCCTCGACATAGCCGCCAGGCGACAGTTGGGGATCGAGCGGGCCGAGGCGGGCATCATCACCCGAGTGAGCGGAAAGCCAGGCCGGGACATCGGCGGCGGCAATGGGTTGGGGGTCGTCGAACAGGCCGAGCCAGACCAGCGGACCAGCGCTGCCGTTGCGCCGATCGGCCAAGGGCGCAAGCCTGTGCTCCAAGGCAAGTCCGGCTTCGTAGGCAATGTATCCCGCCAGCGAACCACGCCCCTCGCCTCGCGCCGTCTCGGCAGCGGCGAGCACGCCTTCGACATCGCCGGGATGATAGGCGGCGAAAACCCGTGAGGGGTTCTCGTACAGCAAGGCGTCGGCCGCGCCGTCTCCTGCGCGGGCATCGTCGAGCAGCACGAATGGCGACCGGTCTCCCATTCCCTCCGCCTTAGCCCATCCTTCGGCCAAGTCGAGAGGTTGACCACCCGGCTTTCGCTCTGCACACCAAGCGCCAAGCAATAAGCGGCTGAGGGGCCTATAAGAATGAGTGATATTTTTCTTGGATTGGGCGGCAACGGCGAGAACCAGAGCCTCGCTTTGGGGCGCGCGAACCGGCACGGCCTGATTGCGGGTGCGACCGGGACGGGTAAGACGGTGACGCTGCAGGGCCTCGCCGAAAGCTTCTCCGCCAACGGAGTCCCGGTGTTCGTTGCCGATGTGAAAGGCGACCTTTCGGGTATAGCCATGCCGGGCAGCCCCAAGTTCAAGCATGCCGACAAACTGGAAGGCCGGGCCAAGGAACTCGGCATGGACGACTACGAATACTCAGATAATCCGGTGATCTTCTGGGATCTCTATGGAGAACAGGGTCACCCGATCCGCACGACGATCTCGGAAATGGGGCCGCTGCTGCTGGCCCGTCTGCTCGACCTTAACGAAACGCAGGAAGGGGTTCTGCAGATCGTATTCCGCCATGCCGACGACAACGGTCTGCTGCTGCTCGATTTCGGCGATCTCCAGGCGATGCTGCAATGGGCCAATGAGAATGCCAAGGAGCTGTCGGGCAAATACGGTAACGTCTCGAAGCAGTCGGTCGGGGCGATCCAGCGCCAGCTGTTGAGCTTCGAAGCGCAAGGGGCGGACCATTTCTTCGGAGAGCCGGCGCTGGAGATCGACGATTTCCTGAAGACCGACGATCAGGGCCGCGGCTACATCAATGTGCTGGCGGCCGACAAGCTGATGCGCGGGCCGAAACTCTACGCGACGTTCCTGCTGTGGTTGCTGGCCGAATTGTTCGAGTCACTGCCGGAAGTGGGCGACCCCGAAAAGCCTACGCTAGTGTTCTTCTTCGACGAGGCGCACCTGCTGTTCGACGACGCCCCCAAGGCCTTGCAGGAAAAGATCGAGCAAGTCGTGCGCCTGATCCGCTCCAAAGGCGTCGGCGTGTTCTTCGTGACGCAGAACCCGATCGACATTCCCGAGGAAGTCGCGGGACAGCTTGGCAACCGGGTCCAGCATGCGTTGCGCGCCTTCACCCCGCGCGATCAGCGCGCGATCAAGGCGGCGGCCGAGACGTTTCGCATCAACCCTGATCTCGATGTCGAGGAAGCGATCACCGAACTCAAAGTGGGTGAGGCGCTGGTTTCGACTTTGGACGAAGAGGGCGCGCCCACCGTGGTACAACGCACGCTGATCAAGCCGCCGCGCTCGCGGCTGGGGCCGGTGACCGCGAAGGAACGCGCGATCATCCAGTCGATCAGTCCGTTCGAAGGGAAATATGACGAGGCGGTCGACCGCGAAAGCGCCGAAGAGGTTCTGGCGCAGAAAACCGCCGATGCCGCCGAGACCGCCGAGGAAGTGGCCGAAAAGGGCGAGGAAGAGGTACGCAAGCAGCCGCGCAAATCGAAGAGCATGTGGGAAAAAGCGATGTCGCGCGGAGCGAAGGTTGCCGCTGGCTCGGCGGCCAGCATTGCCGCAGCCGCCGTGCTCGGCAAGAAAAGCCGAGCAAACCCGATGCGTTCGGGCCTGACATCGGCTGCGGGCTCCATCGCGACCGATCTTGCCGGACCGGTGGCAGGCCGGTTTGTCCGCAATCTGATCGGCGGGCTTATGCGTTAGGCGCTAGTCGGAGGCCACTGTCAGCGTGTGGTTTTCGTAGGCCAGTCGAACGGGCATCGTGAAGTCTATCAACGCTTCGCCGCCGACGGATCGCAGCAATTCGTCGCATGCTGCGCGATCGTCGCGATCCAACGCATCCCGATAATCGAGCGCGCGCTGGAGCATCCAGAGGCTGAAGGTACGCGCCGCGCCTTCACCGGCGACGCCTTCGATCGTGAAAGGGGCCATGCCCAACCCGCGCGGTAGCTCCGTATCCGGGTTCTTCGCGTGCCATTCGCCCAGCATCCGCGCCGTTTCGATGAGGAAGGGCAGATGCTCGGCCATCATCCGGCGCAGGATTGGCTGGAGCGTTACGGGCACTTCGTCATCGGGCAGGAAATCGCCTGGAAGCGGTTCTGCCGGGTCGATCATGCGCCGCACCCAATCGGCGACGCGCGGGGCCAGCCGCTCCATGATCTTTCCCGATTCCGGGTCGCGATAGAGGTGAGCGTAGAGCGGGCCGATCAACCCGTAATCGCCGATCGACGGGCGGGTCCCGAACAGGAAGGGGTGCGCCGCAAAGTGTGCATCGAGATCGGCCAGCAAGGCCTCATAGCTCGCTTCGATGCCTGGGATGGTCGCCTCTTTGATCCCCAGCATCGGGACGAAACCCTTGAACGCCTGCCCGACCATCTTCCCGGCGGCAACTTGCTGATCGGCCGGCGCGTCGGGTGCAACGCTGCGACCGAATTCGCCATAGATCCACTCTTCGTTGTAGTTCCAACGATAGTGCATCGCCGGGATCACCAGCCATTCGTCGCCGAAGCATTCGAGCAGCCGCGCGGCAAAGTGCTGGCGCGGCGTCTCGGGGAAGACCGAGGGGCCGCCGATCGCAGCTTCGTAGTGATCGATGATCAGAGATGTATCCTGAAGGATGGTCCCGTCGCCAAGCTTCATGACGGGAATGATCATCCGGCCAACGGCCGGCACGATCACCTCGTTACGGATTTCGAGATTGGGCGCGATCTCGATGTAATCGACGCCCTTCCAATCGAGAAAGGCGCGCGCCTTGCCTGAAAACAGCGACGCGGGCGATCCATACATCAGGTCTTTCATGCCGTTCCTTTCGCGAGGAAGAACCGCACGGTTACCGTTTGGCGGATTGCATCGGCAAGCGGATTTCCGCCCGCAATCCGCCTTTCTTGCGGTTGGCGAGCTGCAGAGCGCCTCCGTGCTGTTCGGCGATCGCGCGTGCCAGAGTCAGGCCGAGGCCCGCTCCGCCGGTGGCCCGGTTTCGCGAAGCTTCGCCGCGCGTGAACGGCTCCATCATATCGGCAATTTGTCCCGCCCGGATCCCCGGTCCGGTATCATCGACTCGAAGCACCGCGTGACCGTTCTCTTCCAGCACCGAAATCTTGGCGCATTCGCCATAGCGGACGGCGTTGGAAACGAGGTTTCTGAGCGCACGCTTGATCCAGGTTTCCTGAACTTCTGCCACGACCCGCGGGGCGTCTTGGACGGAAACCGGCTGGTTCAGATCTTCGAATTCCTCGACCACGCCGATCGCCAGAGCACCGAGATCGAGTGCCTCGGCCTGGCCGCCATTCCTGCCAATTCGTGCCAGCGAAAGAATGTCGTCGAGAGTGCGCGTGATATCCTCGATACTGCTCGCCATGCGATCGCGCTGATCCTCGTCGGGCACGCTTTCGATCCGCACGCGCAAGGCGGCAAGCGGCGTCTTGAGGTCGTGCCCGATCGCGCCGAGCATGACGTCTTTTTCGTCAAGCAGCGCCGCGATCCGCCGTTCCATCGCATTATGCGCGGCAATCAGCCGCCGAGTATCCGCTGGGCCGCTCTCCTCGATTTCGACCACTCTGTCGGGCTGGCGGGAGAAATCGCCTACACGATCGGTCAGCACCGCGAGCGGGCGCGTAATCCGTCTCAGCACCAAGTAGAGCAGCAATACGAGCACGGTGAAGATCACGAGCGTCTGGAAGATCAGCGTCACGGGTCCGCCGGTAGGTCGACGCGGCTCCGGCAAGCGCACGGTAATCCACCCGCTGCGATCCGCTCGCTGCACCGAAGCCACAAGGATTCCGCGCTCCTTCCAGTCCGGCGTGCGCAGCGCCGGCCGCCGTTCGGCCAAGTCGCGAATATACGGGTCCTGGCTGGCGATGCGCCTGGTGACGAGGATCTCGCCGGATTCGATTCCTTGCTGGTCGAGAACATCCCGCAGGCCGGTCTCGAAGCTGGAAAGGCGCGACTCACCCGGTTCGACGGGCGATTGGGCGGTCCGCTCGATACCGAATCTGGGCCGCCGCGGCAGCGGTCTGTCGCGCGGCGGGCTGCCAGGTTCGAAACCGCGCTCGCGCAGTTCTGCCAACCGTGCGCGGCGACGTTCCTCACGTCCCGGATTGGCCCCGTCTGCGACAAGCCGGAATGCGATCGAGCTGATCAAGGCGGTTTCGCGCCGTTGCTCGGCCGCCTGATACAACAGGAAGGCGGAAATGAGCTGGGCGACCATCAGGCCGACGGCCAGCACCAGCATGACCTGACCCAGCAGGCTCTGCGGGATGAAGCGCCGCACCATTGCGATCAGATCTCCGCTTGGGGAGCGACGCGTTTAACCTGCGCGGAAAAGCGATAGCCACCGCCGCGCACCGTCTGGATGAATTGCGGGTTGCGGCTGTCGGCTTCGACCTTGCGCCGCAATCGGCTGACTTGGTTGTCGACCGCGCGATCGAAGAGATGGGCCGTGCGACCCTGGACGGTGTCTAGCAGCCAGTCTCGATCGAGCACTTTGCGCGGGTTGTCGAGAAAAGCACGCAGCAAGCGAAATTCGGCGGTCGAGATCGGCACCTTGACGTCTTCGGGATCGGTGAGTTTTCGTTTCAGGGGATCGAGCGTCCAGCCTTCGAATGTGTAGTGCCAATCTTCGGCCTGCGCTTCGGGACTCGGACCGCGTGCAACCCGGCGCAGCACCGTGCGAATTCTAGCGACCAGCTCGCGCGGTTCGAAAGGTTTCACAACATAATCGTCCGCACCCAGTTCAAGGCCGACGATCCGATCGGTCGATTCCCCGCGGGCGGTCAGGAAGATGACGGGAATCTGGCGCGTTTCGACGAGATGTCGGCAGAAGGACAGCCCGTCTTCGCCCGGCATCATGATATCGAGCAAGACGAGGTCCGGAGCGGCATCGTTGAGGATGCTGCGAGCGGCGGCGGCGCTTTCGGCTTCGATAACCGCAAACCCCTGGCCGGAGAGATATTCCGCCAGCGGCTCGCGCAATGTCGGCTCATCGTCAACCAGCAGGATCGAAGTCGAAGTGTCGGTCATGATTGCCTCTGGAATGAAGGACCCGGCCCAGCGAGCATAGCCGCTGTACCGGGTCTTCAAAGGGGTCAGGTTCAGGCCTCAAACGCCGCGGTTGTCGCGTCGCTGTCCACGGCGCTCTTCTCTGCGTTGCTTGCGGGCCTCCTTGGCCGCCTCGCGTTCTTCGGCCGTTATCGTGCCGGAGCCGTCTGTGTCGACCCGCGCAAACCGGGCTTCGACCGCGGCGTCGAATTCGGCGCGCGATACGACCTGGTCGCCGTTGGTGTCGGCCTGGCGCAGCATCCGCATGGCGCGGTCGCCGCCGCCGCGACGACCGCGGCGCGCCTCGCCGCGAGCTTCGCGAGCGGCGGTCATCTCGGCTTCGCTCAATCCGCCGCTGCCGTCGGTATCGGCGCGTTCGAACATTGCGGCCTGTCTTTGTGCGCGGCGTTCGGCACGCTCGGCATGACGCGCCTCGCGAGCCGCAGTCATTTCCGCAGCGCTGAGTTCGCCATTTCCGTCGGTATCGGCTTCAGCGAACTTTTCGGCACGCTTGGCTTCGCGATCGGTCCTGTCGAGTTGGCCGTCTCCGTTGGCGTCCATTCTTGCAAAGCGATCATTCGCATGGGTCTTGGCTTCGTCCAAGCTGACCACGCCGTTGCCGTCCGCGTCGGGCGAATGATTGCCGGCGTGGTGGGCGGCAACAGCAATGCCGGCCCCGCCAAGTGCCAGCGCCGCAGCAGAAAGAGTGAGTGTCAGTTTACGCATTCGATGTCTCCAAGTTCGGTTCTCTAGAAGAGTTGCGACGAGGCACCAAATTGCCGTGTAGGGGGACACAGCGGCGACAAGTTGGGCGGCGCTTGGGGCGTCGCGCCACCGATCATCAAGGGAGAGGGATGTCGCCAGACACCTCGCCGCAACTCACGAGAATGGTTCTAGCGTCGGTGTGTCGCAGAACTATCCCGGATCGGTGCGACTTTGTCGCGGTTTGTATCGCGGCGAGGCGCGCGTTCACGAACGGGAAAGCGGAGCGCCGGATCGGTTCATCTACGTGCAAGAAACCAAGGGTTTTCAGGCGTTAGCGAGGGCGATGCTGTGTTCCCTCGCCCGCAGTGATGAAGATCGCGGTCGCTTCCGTCTCAACGTCGGCAATATGCCACACGCCGGGAGGATTGATCGCATACTCGCCCGCCGTGAGCGTCACTTCCTCATGGGAACCGTCCGGGAATTCCTGCGTGAGCACCATGGCGCCATCCGTGCAAATCACCACTTCCGCGCCTTTGGGATGCATTTCCCAGCTCGGCCAGCCTTCGGTGAAGGTGTGTTGCGATACCAATCGGCCTTCCGCTCCGTCGGAACCGTTGCGAGCGCCGTATTCCTCATACCATTCCAGGCCGGTGAAAGGAGGCTGGGGTTTGGCGGTGGCCCCCAGACCGAGATGGATGAAGGCTTCGCTTAGCCGGCGCGCGCTCATGCAGGCGGCTCCGTCATGCAAAAGGCATTCAGCTTGTTCCCGTCCGGATCGCGGAAGTACCCGGCATAGAACCCGTCATTGCCGCGCGGACCCGGCGCGCCTTCATCGCTACCGCCATTTGCAAGCGCGGTTTCGTAGATCGCTTGCACCTTCTCGGGACTGTCGACCTCAAGCGCCACCATTGTCCCGTTGCCAACGGTCGCTTCCTTCTCGTCGAAAGGCTGGGTTGCAGCCACTCCCGGCGCGCCACCAACAGCCCCCCACGCGATGAAAGTGTCGAAATCCATCATCCGACCGACTCCGAAATGCTCGGCGATCGCATCGTAGAATTTCGCTGCACGCGGGAGGTCATTGGTGCCAAGTGTCACATAGCCGATCATGTCCGTTCCTCTTCTCAATTCGCCGCTTTGCGCGACTCGCAATATGAGAACATTAGTAGAACAAAATGATTGCGGCAAGCGCCCGAACTAAGTGCTTAGAGAGCTTCGGTTTCCCGCTCCAGCCACTCCAGATCGCCGCCGCTCAGCTGCGGTGCGATGAGAGCGCGAACCTTGGCGTGGTAGTCGTTCACCCACGCGATCTCGGTATCGGTCAGCAGCTTCTTGTCGATGAGCTTGCGATCCAGCGGCACGAATGTGAGCGTTTCAAAGCCGATATAGCGCCCTTCGGCACCATCGATCTCGCGCTCTTCTGCGAGAACCAGATTCTCGATCCGAATTCCGAATGAGTCGGGCTTGTAATAGCCCGGTTCGTTGGAAAGGATCATCCCTGCAAATAGCTCTTGGTTCGTTCCGGCCTGGCCGCCCGACGGCTTGGCAATGCGCTGCGGTCCCTCGTGCACGCCCAGGAAGCTGCCCACGCCGTGCCCGGTTCCATGCGCATAATCGACCCCGGCTTCCCACAGATATTGCCGCGCAAGCGCATCGATCTGCCCGCCGCTAGTGCCTTGCGGGAAGATCGCCCGATCGATCTGGATGTGCCCTTTGAGCACACGGGTGAAACGATCCCGCATTTCGGCTGTCGGTTGCGCCGATCCATCAGCGGTTCCAATCCAGACGGTGCGCGTGATGTCGGTTGTGCCCGCCGGATATTGCCCGCCGGAATCAACCAGGTAGATCGACCCGGGCGGGATCGGGATATTGCTGTCCTCGTCAACCTTGTAGTGCGGCAGAGCGGCGTGTCCGGCAGCCGCCGAGATCGTGTCGAAAGACGTGTCGCGCAAATCGCCGTGTTCGCGCCGGAAACCTTCCAGCTTGGCGGCAGCCGACAATTCGTCGACTTCGCCCGACGGAGCGGTTTCTTCCAGCCAACAGAGGAACCGTGAAACAGCCGCGCCGTCTTGGGCCTGCGCATCGCGATGGCCCTGGCGTTCGCGTTCGTTTTTCACGGCCTTGGCGAGGATGGTCGGATCCTGCTTGAATACAAAGCTGGCGCCCCCAGCGCGCAACGCTTGGGCAATTCCGACCACGCCGAAGCTGGGATCGACGCTGACGCTCCTGCCCGAAAACTCACCGAGCGCTGCCTGGAATTCATCGCGATCGCGAATGACCACGGCATTGCCGAGATGCTGCGTCAGTTCCGGTGTGACTTTCTCTGGTGCGATGAACAGCTCGGCTCGCCCGTCCCTGTGCGCAATTACGTAGGACAGGGCGACCGGCGTATGGGCAACGTCGCCGCCGCGAATGTTCAAGAGCCAGGCAATCGAATCAAGCGCCGGGATTACCACTGCGTCGTGGCCTTCCCGAGCGAGCCAATCGGCGATTTCCGCACGCTTGTCGGCCGAGGAACGGCCGGCAAGCGTTTCCTCGTGCACGATCGCCACAGCATCGGACGGCGCGGGCTGATCGGCCCACACCGCGTCGATCGGGTTGCCGTCGGCGGGCACCATCGCGATGCCAGCAGGTTCGATCTGCTTTTCGAGTGCTTCGACCCAATTCCACGTGTGCAACCACGGATCGTAGGCGATCCGAGCCTCTCCCGCGCAAACTTCCTTGAGCCAGTCACCCAGGCTGTCGCCGGGAATGCTCCGATACTCAAACAGGTTGCCGTCGACCTGCTCGCGCACTTGCACCGTGTAGCGTCCGTCAACGAAGATCGCCGCGTGATCCAATGTCACCGCGGCAAATCCCGCCGAACCGCCAAACCCGGTGAGCCAGGCCAGCCTTTGGGCATACTCGCCAACATACTCGCTCATGTGTTCGTCGGAGAGAGGCACGACAAAACCGGTCAAATCGCGGCGCTTCAGCTCCTCGCGCAGGGCCTGCAGGCGGGCTTCGTGGGTGAGCATGAGCATGGGTCGGTATCCTGTGAGCCAGCGCTGCAACATCGTGTGCAGACTTGTTTCTTGTTGAGTCGCAACATAGGTCGGATCAAGGCCGCTTTCCAGCCACACCCCCTGCCGACAGGACGCCCCTTTCGATGAAGACCTCCCGT
The DNA here is from genome assembly GCA_030065195.1 of Erythrobacter sp. GTDB lineage: Bacteria > Pseudomonadota > Alphaproteobacteria > Sphingomonadales > Sphingomonadaceae > Erythrobacter. The sequence continues at coordinate 19,929 of JASJDE010000039.1, forward strand.
ATCGCCCACCTGACCTTTGCCGCATCGCTGGCGCTCGTACCCTTCAGCGCCGCACAGGCCGATAATCACAAGGACAATCAAAGCGTGACCACCGCCGACAATGCCGTCCCCACCGCTCCGCCGATCGCGGAGAAGCGCGAGCACAGCTACACCCATCACGGCATTACGATCTCCGACCCTTACGACTGGCTCTATGACAAGTCCTATCCGACCGTCGATGACGAGGATGTGCTCGATTATGTGAAGGCGGAAAACGCATGGTTCGAAGCGCAGATGGGTCCCTACAAGGCTTTCACCGAAACCCTGTTCGAAGAGATGAAGGCCCGCATCAAGGAAGATGAAAGCACTGTCCCGCAGAGGCGGGGCGATTTCCTCTACTGGTCCGAATTCGAAGAAGGCTCGCAATATCGCAAGCATTATCGCAAGCCTGTTGGTGCTCCCGAGGGCGCTGAACCGCAATTGCTGCTCGACGAGAACGAGCTGGCCGAAGGGCTGGAATACTTCCGCCTGGGCGCAGCCTCGGTCAGCCAGAACGGGCGATTCCTCGCCTATTCGACCGACACGAGCGGGGCGGAGCGCTACACCGCGCGGATCAAGGATCTCGAAACCGGTGAGCTCCTGTCCGACGAGATTCCCGGCATTCGCACGAACCTGACCTGGGTCGCGAACGATACCGCGCTCGTTTACGGCCCGGCGAACGAAAACTGGCGTACGCTCGAAGCCAAGCTGCATGTTATCGGCACGTCGGTGGAAGAGGATGTGATCCTCTACAAGGAAGAAGACGAGAGCTTCAGTGTCGGCGCAGGTTTGTCTGCGCAGGACGATTGGCTGATCATTTCGACTGGCGACAACGAGACCAGCGAGGTGCGCTTCGTTTCGGCCTCCGATCCGACGGGCGAGCAAGTCCTCGTCAAGCCGCGCACAAAGGGCGTCGAATACAGTGTCGATATCCGCGATGGAGAGCTGTTCGTCTGGACCAATGACGACCATATCAATTTCCGCCTTGCCAAGGCCTCGATCGAAACGCCGGGCGATTGGAATAC
>JASJDE010000040.1 GCA_030065195.1 Erythrobacter sp.
TGTTCGCCAAGGTCGAGACCCCGCAGCAGATGCTCGAATTGGGGCTCGAGGGGTTGATCGAACACATCAAGACGATCGGCCTGTTCAACTCCAAGGCCAAGAACGTGATCGCGCTCTCGCAGCTGCTGATCGACGAATATGGCGGCGAAGTCCCCGATACCCGCGAAGACCTCGTGCGATTGCCGGGTGTGGGTCGCAAGACGGCCAATGTCGTGCTCAATTGCTGGTTTCGTCAAGAGACCTTCGCGGTCGATACCCACATCCTGCGGGTCGGCAACCGCACCGGCCTCGCCAAAGGCAAGACGCCGGAGAAGGTCGAGGAGAAGCTCGAAAAGCGCGTCCCTCAGCCCTTCCGTCTGCACGCGCATCATTGGCTGATCCTGCACGGCCGCTATGTCTGCAAGGCACGCACGCCCGAATGCTGGAACTGCAAACTGGTCGACCTGTGCAGCTACCGCAAGAAAGTGCTGGAGAAGCCGAAGGGACGATAAGTTCCGCTTCGCAACGGAATTCCGTTGCAAAAACATACTATTAGGAGATCTGCGTATCAACGCTTAGGCTTGCGACTCACACTACAGGGGAGAAGAACCATGAAGGTCTCGAAGTCGTCCCGCCGCGCTCTTTTGGTGAGCGCCTGCCTGTCGCTCGCCGCAACACCGACCTTCGCGCAGGACGAAGCCCCTCCCGAAGACGACGAAGCGCTCGAAAACACAGTGATTGTCACCGGTGCCCGCATTACCCAGGGCGGCGCGCAGGATGTGAAACACTTCCGCTCGATCGCGCTCGACGAGTTCGACGAAGAAGGCTTTCCGCGCGCGTCCAGCTTTACGGTCGAAGGACTGTTGAGCGAACACGATTTGATCCTGCCTAGCAAGGGCGATTGCGAGCAACTGTTCTGCGTCTCAACCCATGCCATGCCGGCCACGCGGGCAGAAAGCGAGACTTTTGTCGGGATCGGATTCGAAAGCGGAATCGATGCAGACGCTTATCGCGCCGAACCGCTGAGCCTGATCGCTGTGGTGGATCGCTCCGGATCAATGAACGGCGCACCCATCGCGCGGGTCAAGGAAGCGCTCCACGCGATCGTCGGCAAGATGCGCGAAGGCGATCGGCTTGGGATCGTGATCTACGGTTCCGACACCCGCGTGCATCAGGAAGTGATCGATGTTGCAGGCAACAAGCCCGCTTTGCACGCTGCCGTGGACACAATCGGGATCAACGGTTCGACTTATATGGAAGCGGGGATGAAGCTCGGCTTCGCAACCGCGTTCGCGGAATTGCCCAACAGTCGAGGCAAGACGCGTCTGATGCTGTTCACCGACGAGAACCCCAACGTCGGCGATACCAGCGCCGAGGGCTTCATGGGCCAGGCCATAGACAGTTCACGCAAAGGCGTGGGTATGACCACGATCGGTGTCGGCGCGCATTTTGACGGCGCACTGGCGACCAAGGTATCGAGCGTGCGCGGCGGCAACCTCTTCTTCGTCCCGCGTGAGGGCGCTGCCAGTGAATTGTTCGAGACCGAATTCGAGAACATGGTCGGCGAAGTCGCACAGGACCTCGTCATCTCGATCGATCCGACGGATGGAATGAAGGTCGGTGCAATCTACGGCGTCCCCGGCGACCTGATCACCGATGCCGGATCGGGCACTGTGACCGTCACGATAGGCAGCGCGTTTCTCTCCAGCAAAGGCGGCGGAATCTACGCAACGCTCGAAGGCGAGAGCAGCGGCGCTGCACTGGCAGAAATCTCGGTCGCCTACACCGACGCTGTCAGCCAGAAACGAGAAGCCGATACCGACACGGTGATAGTGTCGTCCGAAGGCGTTCCAGCGAATCTAGCCAAGGCCGAATTGCTGGTCGATCAGTACGTCACGACGTCCGCCGCTCTCGCCCGCTACCACAAAAAGGGTGACGCCAAGGGGGCTTCGAAGCTGCTCGCGGGACTGTCTGAGCGGATCGAAGCGTCGGGCATCGCCGGCTTGGACGGAGAGATTGAATTGGTCGATGGCCTCGCGGCCAAAGCGACCAAGCTTGCGCATCTTGCTGGACGAACGCTCCCGTCCGACCTGTACGGCAACTGGAAAGTGGTCCGTCATCGCGGGGTCGAAGATATCTCGCGCGGCGATCTCGTCGAAATCAACGAATACGGCGAGTTCATCACCGAACGCACGCGCGGTCGTGAAAAGGGTGAGGAAGTATACCAGGAATTCGCCGTCAACGAACACCAGCTGCATATCGAAGACACCGGCCTTGTGTTCGACTACCGCGTGCGAGGCGACAAGCTGACCCTGCGCAACCGCATCGACGGGACCGAGATCTTGATGCGGCGAGACACGACCTAAAGCAAAGGTTCAGGTCCGCAGGCGTTTAGTCTTTCGTCGGGGTCTTTCATAGGGAGACATCCGATGATCCGAACACCCATTCTGATGGCCGCCGCTTTCGCTGCCTCCTCCTGCGCGCCGGTCGATCCCGAAGCCCGCGCCGACCCAGCGCTGGCAGGACCGCCGGTGAAGGTGCTCGGCGAAGAGCGAAGCTGCATCATGCGCTCGCAGATCCGCAACACACGGGTGCGCAGCGACCAGGTGATCGATTTCGAGATGCGCGGCGGGAAGATCTACCGCAACGTCCTGCCGAACAAGTGCCCGCGCCTCGGCTTCGAAGAGGCGTTCTCCTACAGCACCTCGATCAACCAATTGTGCAACACCGAGATCATCTATGTAGTCGAAAACTTCGGCGGACAGATCCAGCGCGGCGCGGGATGCGGTATGGGCCGGTTTGTGCCGGTTGAGTACGTCGAGGAAGACGCCGAGAGCTAGGAATTCGCGCGCCCACGGAACGGTCCATTCTCGACTGAGACGTCTTAGGGAACGCGCGGAGAAGGAACCTAGCGTGTCGCCGGATAATACCACACCCGGCGCACGAGCCCGTGTTCGATCTCGTACACAGCGAGGGCCGATTGCGAGCGTGCGTTGCCTTCGGCATCTGTCCAATGCGCAACCTCTCGAACAGCCACAAAGCGACCGTCCGTGACGCTGCCTTCGACCGTGCTTAAAGTCGCGCTGGGTGAGGCGAGGTATGCTTCCATCTGTGCCGCAAGGTCCGCCTTACCTGTAGCGAATGCCACAACCTTGGAATCCTCGATGCTTAGCCATTCGACGTCGTCGTGCATGAGCTCCAGCATCGCGGGAAGGTCTCGCGCGTTGTAGGCCTCGACATAGGCCACGGCGATTTGCAGTTCGCTGCGCGCCGGCTCCTCAGCCGAAGCCGGGTGGGCTGGCAGCAGAAACGCGGCCGCGAAAAGACCGAACCCGGCTGAGAAGGCCTTAAACATCGTCAGCCGAGATCATTTCAGCGCGGTCGATTTCGTTCGTGAGGCTCGCCACCGTCGTCGCCACCGCCGCATCGCCGCTGACATTGGTGGTGGTCCGCATCATGTCCATGATCCGGTCGATACCTGCGACCAGCGCGATGGTTTCGAGCGGTACGCCGACCGCACCGAACACCAGCACCATCATGATCAGGCCCGATCCCGGAATACCCGCCGCGCCAATTGCGCCGAGCGTGCCGAGGACCGAGATCAGCACGTAGTCGCCCCAGCTGAGATCCACGCCGAACACCTGCGCGCCAAACAGAGTCGCCAGGCCGAGATACATCGCGGTGCCGTTCATGTTGATCGTCGCGCCGAGGCTGATGACGAAACTCGCAACCGAGTTCGACACGCCAAGGTTGCGCCTTGCGCAGCGCAAGGTCACCGGCAGCGTCGCGTTGGAGCTCGCGGTCGAATAGCTCACCGCGATCGCATCGATGATGCCACGGAAGAAGTCGATGACAGGCAGCTTGGCGATGAATTTGATCATGCCGCCATAGATCAGCCCGATGATCAGGAAGCAGCCGAGATAATTGAGAATCACGACGATCCCGAGCGCCTGCAACGCCTCCACCCCGAGCGTCCCCGCCACCCATGCCATCAGCGCGAAGACGCCGAACGGCGTCAGCTCCATCACGACCATCGTGACCTTCTGCATGACGACGCTGCCGCTTTCGAAGATCTTGAGTGCGGGTTCGCCCTCTTCCTTCGCCATCAGAATGCCGATCCCAATCAGGAGCGAGAAGATGATCAGCGGCAGGACGTTGACGTCAGCCATCACCTGCACCGGGCTGGATGGCACCATCTCCAGCACCATCTGCTGCACGGTGACGGCCTCTTCCTGACGGTCTTGCGCGCGTTCGAGCGCAGCGGCGTCGAGGTTCATGTTCGAGGCGTCGAGCCCCGAACCCGGCTGGACAATCGTACCGATGCCAAGGCCAAGCCACACCGCCATCTGCCCCGTGACCACGAACAGCAGCAGCGCGCGCCAGCCGACGCTGCCGAGCTTGCGCAGGTCTCCGATCGAGGCGACGCCCGCAACGAGGCTGAAGAAAATCAGGGGAACGACCAGCATCTTGATGAAGGCGATGAAGATGTCGCCGACGATCTTGATGCTCGCGGCGCCCGGCCCCCAGATGTAGCCGACGATGATGCCGAGGATCAGCGCTGCGACCACGCGCTGCCACAGTGGGATGGCAAACCAGCTGCCGAACACGCCCCGCTTCACAGGAGGCGTCGTGCCCTCTGCGGTGCTCGAAGTCGGTGGTGCAGTGTCGCTCATGTCAGTTTCCTTGCAACGCGCCCAGTGCCGCGCGTGTGTAGATGCGTTTGAGCACGTCGAGGTCGGCTATCGCAACCGCTTCGTCGCGTTTGTGCATGGTCGCGTTGCACAGGCCGAATTCGATCACCGGGCAAACGGCGCGCAGGAAGCGCGCATCGGAAGTGCCTCCGCTCGTCGATTGCTCCGGTCTGTTGCCCGTCTCGGCTTCGATCGCGTCGGCGAGCATGTTCGAGAATTCGCCCGGTTCGGTCAGGAACGGTTCGCCCGAAATGATCGGCAGCGCACGCCCGCCGTGCTTCTCGGCGGTGGCGCAAACCCGTTCGGACAGGCTTGCTCCGGTATGGAGATCGTTGAATCGAATCGAGATCCGAGCCTTGGCCTCCGCCGGAATGACATTGTGCGCGCGGTTGCCGACTTCGAGTTCGGTGATTTCGAGATTGCTCGGCTGGAACCAATCGGTCCCCGTGTCGAGCACCAGCGCGTCGAGTTCGGCAAGGATCGCGACCAGCTTGGGGATCGGGTTGTCCGCAAGGTGCGGATAGGCAACGTGACCCTGCATACCCTCGACGGTAATCCAGATATTGACCGAGCCGCGCCGCCCGATCTTCATCATGTCACCAAGCTGGTGGACGCTGGTCGGTTCGCCCACGAGGCACAGGTCCGGCTGGATGCCTTCGGCATTCATGTAATCGATCAGCGCCCGCGTTCCGTGTAGCGCCGGGCCTTCCTCGTCGCCTGTAATGATGAAGCTGATCGTCCCCGCGTCTTGCGGAACGTCGGCCACGGCAGCGACCATCGCCGCGATTGCGCTCTTCATGTCGACGGCGCCGCGACCGTAGAGCAGTTCGCCGCGCGCCGTCGGCTCGAACGGATCGCTAGCCCAGCCCTCACCGGGCGGGACGACGTCGAGATGCCCGGCAAAGGCAAAGTGGTTCGTTCCGTCCGGCCCTGGTCTGATCGCGAACAGGTTCTCGACCGGTGCCTCGTCGCTGCCTTCGTCGCCATCGCCGCGCCGAAAGCGGTGAATGGCAAAACCCAGCGGCGAAAGCATCGACTCCAGTTCGTCGAACACCCGACCGGTGGCAGGAGTGACGCTGGGAGCGGTGATCAGGCGTTTGGCGAAATCGAAAACGTCGGACATCGATGCTGGGGTAGCAGGCCGAAGCTTAATCGCAAGCGGCGAGGCTAGCGTCGTCTCAGATCGAGCGGCACGGGCTCTTGGAGTGGCCCCGGAGCAAAAGCGCTTTCCAGCAATTCGGCGATTCGGATGCCCGCCTGTTGCACACGCCGTTTCGCAATTGGCACACCGCGCAAGATATCTTCCTGCGTCAGCGCTGTGTTCATCGGCAATTCCTGCCCGCAGACATTCTCCGTATCGAAAGCGGTAGGGTAAATGAAATCGCGGCTGATCTTCCAGCTCTCCCGCCCCCAATCCGCAGGGACGCCGCCGCCGAAGTCGGCTCGCTCCGCCGGCGTGTATCGCCGCACAACTGGCTCGGCCGGATTGCTGATCGCACGCTCGGCCAGTGGGCCATCCCAAATCCAATGGAGGTTGAGATTGGGCACGATCCCGTAATCCGTCCGGCGATCATTTCCGCCCCGGTCGTTCTTGTCACCGGAATGCAGCGGCATGTGAATATCGCCCGCAAAGTGAACCAGGAACGCGAGCGCTTGCAGACGGATGTGGTCGGGCAGGCTCTCATCGGCGAGCAAGCGATGATTGCGCTCGATTTGCGCCGTCACGCAATTACCGCCCGCACAATTGGCTCTCGGGCTATAGGTCTCGCAAATGGGCGTGGTGCGATAATGCCATGCGGCGGTGTAGCCCCAACGCCAACTCGTCCGGCGCACGCAATCGGGCCAGACACTTGCGTCTTCGATCGTTGCCAGATCGCATTCGGGCGTGCCGATCATCTTTTCGGCACGCATCAATCGGCGGATCTTTGCGCGCGTTTCGGGCGACACATTCGCTTCCGCAATCTCAGCGGTCTTGCGATGCGCGTAGAAACCCCAAGCCTGCGCGGGAACCGGGATCAGCAAGGCAACGGCGCAAAGGCTCGCTACGAAGGCTCTCAGCCGACCGTCTCGTATTGCTCTATCACCCATTCCTCATCCTCCGCGGCGCCGATCCATTCCTGGGTCCAGGCATGCTCCCAGACCGCCTGCATATAGCTCTGCGCGAATCCGGGAACCCCGATCCCGTAGGTCATGAACCGCGAGACGACAGGCGCGAAAAAGATATCCGCCGCGCCGTAAGTGCCGAACAGGAACGGGCCCGCCTTGCCATGCCGCGCGCGCGCTTCGGCCCAAAGGCCAAGGATTCGGACGATGTCGTGCTTGGCCTGATCGGAGATATTCTCAAGCTGCACCCGGCGCCGGACGTTCATCGGCAGATCGCTTCGCAAGGCGGCAAATGACGAATGCATTTCCGCGACCATCGAGCGCGCCATGCCGCGTGCGGATTCATCCTTCGGCCAGAACCTGTCGCGCCCTACCTTGTCGGCGCAATATTCGAGGATCGCGAGGCTGTCCCAGACCACGATCTCGCCATCCCACAGGATCGGGACCTTGCCGCTCGAAGGCTGAACGTCGCCCATTTCCTCTTTCTGCCTGTCCCAGTGTTCGCCCAGGATCGGCACGGTGATTTCCTCGAAATGCAGGCCCGATTGCTTGACGGCCAGCCAGCCGCGCATCGACCAGCTCGAATAGTTCTTGTTGCCGATAATCAGCTTCATACCTGTCAGCTCCACCTTGCGGGACGGGTTTCGCCAATGCCCTAGATATTCAGCCTTTCGCTGTCGAGGCTGAACGGCAAAGTTGACACACCTGACACCGTGCCACCCGGGACATTCGCGCGTTTTGCGTTTGTTTTCATTCTCTAGAGTGCGAAAATCGAAATTGACACATCTCCAGCTCTATCTCCGAATTCGGCGCCGGGCACAGGCTCGTTACATGCCGGATTTGCGCCGTGTAGGAAATCGGTTTGGCGTTGGGGCGATTGCGGATAGACACCTCGGCCATGAGCCTGCCGCCCTTCCACCTCGCCTTCCCGGTCGACAATCTCGCTGCAGCCCGCGCCTTCTATGGCGGTGTGATGGGCTGCGCGGAGGGGCGCTCGTCCGAAGAATGGATCGACTTCGATTTTCACGGTCACCAGATCGTCGCCCACCTCGCGCCTGGCAAAGCGGGAGATACGGCCAGCAACCTCGTCGATGGACACGGTGTGCCGGTGCCGCATTTCGGACTGGTGCTCGACATGGCGCGATGGGAAGCGCTGGCCGAGCGGCTGAAGGCGGCAGGCACCGAATTCGTGATCGAGCCGACGATCCGCTTCAAGGGTCAAGCGGGCGAGCAGGCGACGATGTTCCTGCGCGACCCGGCGGGCAACGCGCTTGAGTTCAAGGCGTTTGCGGATAGGGGGCAGTTGTTTGCCACTTGAACCGTGGCATCACGAATGCACGGTGTCCTTGCGGCCCCGAAAATCCGCAGGAATGGGACAATCGCTGCATACGCTGTCATCGCAAAGACGGCACAGGTTGCACCGCTGCTGATCGTCGGCTCCCATCGATGAAAGCATCTTGTGCAAGAGCGCGGCCAGGGTGTCCTGCTCATGCTCTGCAAGCGGCTCGAGCAGCGGCCTGATAGCCGCGAGGCGCCCCTTCAGCAGCGAATGCCGCGTCTCCATGCCCTTTTTGGTAAGGAACAAGGCGACGGCCCTCTTGTCGTTGCCCCTTTGACGTTCGAGCAACCCGTCCGCCACCAGCCTGTCGACCAGGCGGACTGTTCCCGGATGGGAAAGCCTCAGGATGCGTCGCAACTGATCGTTCGACGGACCAAATCCATATCCGATGACGACAAGCGCCGCCGGAGTCTCTCCCGAATGGCTCAGTATCTCGCGGGCGGTCTGCTCAATGCGATCTGCGACGGCAAGTCCCACGACTCCCAGCAAGTTGGCGGTGCGATCGATCATATCCGGACAATATGTGCATTCCGCACGTTTTTCAACTTGACGATATGTGCGCTGCGCACATAATTGCCGTGCACGCGATTCCGGTGCCGGCAATTCACGATGGAGCAGCCCATGTCCGAACACACCCCGCAACCCCTCAGCCCCGAGCATCGCGACTTTTTCGAACGGTTCAAATCGTTCTGGGCCAATCCGACGGGCGCGCGCGTTGCCGAAATCATCGCAGCGGACGCAACGATCCATTTTTCGGGCCAAGGGACCTTCTCGGGCGCGGAATATGTCAACGTGATGCGGGGACTGCTGGATTCGATGCCCGGACTTGAAGTCACACCGCTCGATTGCGCGGGCAATGGCGAACTCCTGTACATTCACTGGCGGACATCGGTCACGATCGCTAACCAGAAAATCGAATATGTCGGGGTCGACCGCTTTCGCATCGCCCAAGGTATGGCCATCGAAGAATATGTGATCTTCGATTCAGCCGTTCTCCAAACCGGAGGCTGAACTCCTCCGCGACGAGCGTTGGTCGCCGAGCCATCGGGTGCGCCGCGATGGCCTATCCAAAAATCCCTGCGCAAAATGAACCTTCCTTAGGCCTCCTCCGATCAAGGGGCATAAGCCGGTCAGGACAGACGGATAAAGCCCGCACCATTCCTGACCGATCGCTGATCGGGTTTGCATGTCATTGCATTTTCAGGAGGTAGTTATGGGTTTGAAGACAAATGATCGGTATCTGAAGCCAACCATCGATGCGCTCAGCCCGCAGGTCATGGCAGCGCTCGCAAACGCGGCTGCGCGGCTGACATCGGGCGCAGGCAGCATGGCCAGTCTGCGCTGGTTCGGGACCGCGGCGGTCGCCGATCGCACGCGGCTGGCACGCAAGCTGCGCACGATGCGGTCGGTCATAAACGTCAATTCGATCACGATCGGTTTCGCCGACTATGCCGGCGCGGGCGCAATGAACTCCCCTGTCGCCAGAGACGCAAACACCAATGCCATGTCGCTTGCAGTGAACGCACCTGTCGGTATCGGCGGAAATGTCGCGACCCTTGGCGCGGCGATGGGCGGTGGCAACCAGGATCAGCGCAGCGTCTTTCTCGACGAGAATTTCATGCAACTGCCCGATCTCCTGCCGCTGGCTCCCCCACCGCCGCCCGTGGTGCCCGCAAACGGAGCACCGGTTCCTCCGCCCCCGCCGCCACGCGTGGCAGCGAACGGCTGGCACCAGAGCAAGTTCAACACGCTCGTGCATGAATTGACGCACCTGCTGCTCGGGACCGACGACGTTGTCGGCGCGACAGGAGACGCCTACGGCACGCAGAGAGCGTCCCAGCTCGCCGCCGCCAACGCCGGTCAGGCAGAGAACAATGCGGAGAACTGGGGAATCTTCGTGGAGGCCTGTGGCCACCGCAACATTAGGTAGGCGCTAACCCAGCGCATCCTGCACCACCGCGGCGCGAAGGGCGGCAATGCCCATACCCTTCTCGCTGCTGGTAAGGTGCAGTTCGGGATAGGCGGCGGGGTGCTTGCGCGCCTCGTCTGCCACCTTGTTCGCTACTCGCTCAAGGTCGCTCGCTTTGACCTTGTCGGTCTTGGTCAGGACGATCCTGTATCCAACTGCCGCTTCGTCGAGCATTTTCATCATATCCCGGTCGACATCCTTCAGCCCGTGGCGGCTGTCGATCAGCACAAGGGTACGCGCCAGCACTTGCCGACCACGCAGATAGCTCTTCACGAGGTTCTTCCAGCGCTCGACCACTTTCACCGGAGCCTTGGCAAAGCCGTATCCGGGCATATCGACCAATCGGAACTGCGTGGGATCGCCAACTTCGAAGAAATTGAGTTCCTGCGTGCGGCCAGGTGTTACCGAAGCGCGGGCAATCGCCTTGCGCCCGGTCAGCGCATTCAGCAGCGACGACTTGCCGACATTCGACCGCCCGCAAAAGGCGATTTCGGGCACGGTCGGATCGGGCAGGAACTTCAATTGCGGCGCGGACAGCAGGAATTCGACCCGGCCCGAAAACAGCCGCGCCGCCGAGTCTTCGCGACGCTGCTGTTCGCGCTCTTCCAGCTCCGACGGATCGGGCTGGGTCACGCCTTGCCCTTTTCCTTCTCGGCCTTCTCGCGTTCGGCCTTTTGCGCCATTTCGGCCTTCTCCTTCTCCGCTGCCGCGCGCAATTGCGGGTGCTTGGAGTAAAGATACTTCTGTTGTGCCAGCGTCAGGATGTTCGACGTGACCCAGTAGAGCAGCAGGCCGGCCGCGAACGGCGCCATCACGAACATCAGGATCCACGGCATGAAGTTGAAGATCTGCTGCTGCATCGGATCCATCGCGCTCGGATTGAGCTTGAAGGTCAGCCACATCGTTATGCCGAGCAGCACCGCGAGCACGCCGATGCCGAGGAAACCGGGGACTTCGAACGGCAGCAGGCCGAACAGGTTCAGGATCGTCCACGGATCGGGTGCGGACAGGTCGCGGATCCAGAACGGGATAAATGGCTCGTGGCGCATCTCGATCGCAAGGATCAGCACCTTGTAGAGGGCGAAGAAGATCGGGATCTGGATGATCAACGGCAGGCAGCCGGCGAGCGGATTGACCTTCTCGTCCTTGTACAGCTGCATGATTTCCTGCTGCTGCTTCTGCTTGTCGTCCTTGTAGCGTTCCTGGATCGCTTTCATCTTGGGCTGCACGGCCTTCATCTGCGCCATGCTCGCGAATTGCTTTTGCGCGATCGGGAACAGCAGCCCGCGAATGATGAAGGTGAGCGCGATGATCGCGAGGCCGAAATTGCCGATCCATCCGTTGAGGGTTCGTAGCAGCAGAAGCATCGGCTTTTCGAACCATTCGAACCAGCCCCAGCTGATCGCCTTGCCGAAGTAGGTGATCCCGCTGTCCTCGTACCGGTCGAGAATGACGCTATCCTTCGCTCCTGCGAACAGCCGGGTCGATTGCGTCAGGCTTGCGCCGGGGGCGAGGGTTTCGGGCTGGTAGAGCACATCGGCACGGAACAATTCTTCGCCGAGCGAGCGGAAACCGACGCTGTTCACCTCGCCTTCGCCGGGGACCAGCGCCGAATGCCAATAGCGGTCGGTAAAGCCTAGCCAGCTTGCAGCCCCCTGGGGCATATCGCGACCGATTTCGGCCAGCTCTTCGTAGCTGTTGGGATCGTGCAGGGTGCCGTCGAACACGCCTATCGGCCCGGCATGGACGATGAATTCGTCCGGCGAGGCATTGGCGCTGGTGCGTTTGATGAAGGTAAAGGGCTGGACGATCGCCGCCGCTTCGGACGTATTGGCGACCGACTGCTCGGCCGTGATCATGTAGTTGGCATCGATCGACAAGGCGATCGAGTAGGTGAGCCCGTTCGCCTCGCGGGTTAGCGTCACCGGGGAATCTGGAGCCAGGCGTTCTCCATCGGCCTGCCACACGGCACTCGAAGGCATGCGCTCGCCGCCCGCGATGAACCCGAATTCGGCAAAATACTGCTCGTCCGTGCGCTCGGGCGCGAAAAGGCGAACCGGGCCGCTGTCCTTGTCGACCGTCTCGCGGTAATCCTTGAGCACGATATCGTCGATCCGTGCACCGACGAGGTTGATCGAACCGGCGAGCTTGGGCGTGTCGATCACGACCCGCTGGGGATCGGCCAGCGCTTCGGAAAGATCGACAGGACCGGCGGGCTGCACGCCCTCGCCCAGATCTCCCGAACTCGCGCCGGTGCCCGGGGTGCCGGCCGCATCGGCACCAGGAGCCGGTTCCACTTGTTCGGCGGGAGCGGTAATCGAGGCCTGCGGATAGAAAATCCGCATGGCGAAATCCCATCCAAGGATGAGCAAGCCCGAAAGCGCTACGGCGAGCAACAGATTGCGCTGATTGTCCAAGATTAAACCCTGACGTGACGATTCCGAAGGTGTGTTATATAGGTATGGCAGTTGGCATTCAAAGCCCTAGGGCACCGGATCATGGCCATGACCGCCCCACGGGTGGCAGCGCCCTAGCCGCTTTGCAGCCAACCATCCACCCTTGAGCGCGCCATATTTTGCAAGGGCCTGGATCGCGTATTCGCTACAGGATGGCGAGTAACGGCAGGTGGGCGGCAGAATCCGCGACGGACCCCATTGCCAAAGGCGCGCAATGAAGATGAAGACGTGCTTCACTCCGGGCCGCGCCTGTCGCGATTTCCGCGCCGCGGACGGCGACCGCGTGAAGAATCGCCCTTCCCTTCGCCGGCACGGGCCAAGGCTTTGCCGAGCTCTTCGGCCATCGTTTGGAAATCGCGCTCGATCCCTCCCGCGCGGCCGATCAGCACATGGTCGTGATTGACAAGCCCGCGCTCCGGCAGCGCGGCGCGCAGCAATTCGCGAAAGCGGCGCTTCATGCGATTGCGGACCACTGCGTTACCGATCTTCTTGGTAACGGTAATCCCGTAGCGAATGCCCTCTCCATCATTGGGCCGGGTCAGCAGCACGAATCCGGGCCGAGCGTTGCGCAGCCCCTTGTTGGCAGCGAGGAAATCGGCCCGTTTGGTGAGAACTTGGATCATTACGCGTTCTCTAGCGGAATTGCAGCGGCTCCCCGAGTCTTTGTTTTCCGTACGCGATGTCCAGCCTGCGGCTGTTCAGCTTTGCTTCCCGGTGTGCGATATCCTCGGCCCTACCGGGCCTGCGGGTGCGCTTGTGACTGCAGCGCAGCCGTGCTCCGCGACCAAGCCATCAGGTTGCAAATGCAACGGGTCCCCAATTGGGAACCCGCAAGGCCGACCGGCCGCCCGCAGTGACGCGATCTTAGATCGCAAGCAGCGAGGAAATCGCGGCCCGGATGGGGTGCGAAATCAAAAACAGAAGAAACTCACGCAGTGAGTTTCTTCCTCCCGCGACGCCGGCGGGCGCGCAGGAGTTTGCGACCACCGACGGTGGCCTTGCGTGCAAAGAAACCGTGGCGACGCTTGCGCACGAGATTGCTTGGCTGGAAAGTCCGCTTCATTTCGTCCTCGAGTATTTGGTTCGGCGCGGCTTCGGTGCGTTGGATGACACCCCGCTGCTGCGACCATGAATTGCTGGCCGCTGTCTAAAGCGCCCTGATCAGGCGCGCGCAGTTATGGGAAACCCTGTCACGAGTCAAGCAGATCGACATCCAGCCGGGCAAGAGACGTAGCGCTGATATCGGCATAATTGATGCTCGGCGCGAGTTTGAGTTCGGGAATGTGTGCCAGCGCCAATTCCGTGGTCAGATCCAGCACTGGAGCCGCAATAGGTTGTTCGAGCCGCGCAAGGACAGGTTTCGTCCCGCGTATGCCATCGAGCACACGGCGTGCGGGGATCGATCCAGCTTCGGGCCGCACCCATTTGCGCATATCGTCTGCGCCGAGCCATAGCGCGCTTTGATGTGGAACCGAATTGGTCATCGCATAGAATTGCCGCGCGCGATCTTCGCTCATCCCCATTTCGACATAGTAATCCAGATACATCCGGTTGGCCTGGTGATCGGGCGAAAAATCGTCCGGCTCGCGTCCATAGCTGTCGAGCCACGAATGGACGGCGAATTCGGCGCCTTCGTCGATCGACTTGCGAGTGCCGGCCAGGAACAGTTCCACCGCTCCTGAACGCACCGATCCGCCTTGCGGTACATGGGTGCGCAGGCCTGCAGCGCGGATTCGCCGACCGACGGCAAGGTTCGCAATGTCATGGTTCGTCCCTGGCGCTTCGACCATTTCCAACACTTCGAGACCGGGGTGATCGCGCAGCATCGCATCGAACCAGGTCGGGCTCATCCGGTCGGTCGGTCCCATGATCGCGGCTCGGCGATCGTCGAGAACCCTGAACGGGCCATAGGCAGCGACCGCTGTACCTTGCGCTTGTCGGTCGAGCGATATGGCATATCGCGCCATGTCTTCATTATGCGCGACCACCACCCCGTTGACGATATACGTGGTCACGACGCTGTGCGAACCCGAAGCGCGCAGTTCAGCAGGATCCTGTGCGGTGCGCACCCAGCGCTGCGAAGCTGGATCCCATTCTTCAACCCACGTTTCAGTAGAAACCGTCCGGGCGCCGCCATAGACCTGCGCAGCAGCCGAAAATGGCAACAGCACAAGTTGGAAGGCGACAAACAAGGCGGCAAAGAACTTCATCGCCACCGGAATGCATTCTGCAGCTTTTAGGAATCGCGAATTTTTATGCTTGCGAAACCCTTTCGGTGTCGAACCTAGCGGCTCGACAATTAACCATTAACCCGGCAAAATGGCGTGGGTCGTGCAGCGTTTACGCTTACACGGGGGAGGGGGTAAGATGACTTCGGCAATATTGGCGGCAATAGGTGCCGCCGTGGTGCAAGTCTCCGCCGGCGGATGGGTCGTCGGGAGCGAAGGCACCATCCACTGCATGACAGCCCATATGACACCGAAAGCCCAGGACGAAGGCTACGACATCAAGGTCGGTATCCTGCTTTGGCCCGACGGCACCGTCGAGTTGCGCAAGAACTACTATCCGGATGACGGGCTTTATCGCAATGCATCGCGAGTGTCCGGCGTCAAGCTGATGGACGGTGAAGGGGCGATGATCGCGCAGCACAATCTCGCGGTGAGCGAGAAGCTGCTCGAAAACCCGACACGGTCGGCGCTGATTTTCGGTCCGGCCAACTCCGCTGGTGAACAGCACCGGAGATTCACCAGCGACCTGTCCAACACCCGCACACTGGTTCTGATCGACAGCAATGACAGCACCCTCGAAAGCATCGCCATTCCCGATGCGAGCGGAGCTGTTTCCAGCCTCAACACCTGTGTCGCCACGCTCGGAAACGGCGAGGCGTACCGACATTTCGTCAGCACCGACTGAGCGTACGGTCGTGATCGCCAAGGGATATTGAATGGTCGCACTGGTCAGGACGGTTGCCTATCTCGGTCTCGAAGCGCGCAGCGTCGAAGTGCAGTGCCAGGTCGCCTCGGGTCTCCCGCGCTTTTCGATCGTAGGGCTGCCGGACAAGGCGGTGAGCGAAAGCCGTGAGAGAGTGCAGGCGGCGCTGGCGGCGATGGGGCTGGCGCTCCCGCCAAAGCGGATCACGATAAACCTGTCTCCGGCCGACCTTCCGAAAGACGGCTCGCACTATGATCTGCCGATCGCGCTTGCGCTGCTCGCGGCGATGGGCGTGACCGATGCCGAGCAATTGACCGACTGGATCGCTGTTGGTGAGCTCTCTCTCGATGGCCGTGTCGTAGCATCGCCGGGCGTGCTGATTGCGGCACTGCACGCAAGCGAGGCGGAGCTCGGACTGATCTGCCCGGCAGAACAGGGATCGGAAGCCAAATGGGCGAGCGGCGTGCCGGTGCTTGCGCCGCGCGATCTCACCGGATTGCTGGGCCATCTCAAGGGATCACAAGTGCTTCCCGATCCCGTGCGAGGCGACGTTGTGGAACTTCCACCAGCGTCCGACCTGAAGCAGGTAAAGGGTCAAGAGACAGCCAAGCGTGCGCTCGAAATCGCCGCGGCGGGCGGGCACAACCTGCTGATGGTAGGACCGCCCGGATCGGGCAAGAGCCTGCTGGCAAGCTGCCTGCCCGGCATCCTTCCCGAGCTGACGCCGAGCGAGGCGTTGGAAGTTTCGATGGTGCAATCGGTTGCGGGTACTCTCGAAGCTGGGCGGATCAGCCGCGCCCGTCCGTTCCGCGCGCCGCACCACTCGGCCAGCATGGCGGCGCTGACCGGCGGCGGCCTGAAAGTGCGCCCGGGTGAAGTCAGCCTCGCGCATCTCGGTGTCTTGTTCCTCGACGAACTGCCCGAGTTCCAACGACCGGTCCTCGATTCGCTCCGCCAGCCGCTCGAGACAGGCCGGGTCGATGTTGCCCGCGCCAATGCGCATGTGACATTCCCTGCGCGGGTCCAGCTGATCGCCGCGATGAATCCGTGCCGCTGCGGCCATGCGGGCGAACCGGGCCATGTCTGCGCGCGCGGCCCGCGCTGTGCGAGCGAATACCAGGCGCGGCTTTCCGGCCCGTTGCTCGACCGGATCGACCTGCATGTCGAAGTCGGCGCCGTGTCGGCGATGGACCTGTCGCTTCCCCCGCCTGCAGAAGGCAGCGCAGAAGTCGCCGCGCGCGTGGCGGCGGCACGCACGGTGGGAACGTCACGTGGGGTGCGTTCGAATGCCGAGCTCGAAGGTGAAAGGTTGGAGCGCTACGCGGCCCCGGATGAAGCGGGCAAGGGCTTGCTTATGCAGGCGGCGGAGAAATTGCGCCTGTCCGCGCGCGGCTACACCCGTATGCTGAGGGTGGCGCGAACGGTGGCGGACCTAGCGGGTGCGGAGCAAGTGGGCCGTGTGCATATCGCCGAAGCGCTGAGCTATCGGCAGTTCGTGGGGGTGCGGTAGGTCCTAAGCAGGAGAGTTTCCGCTGAGGACCTCGCAAAACGCCGCGCCGTAGGTCTCCAGCTTTTTCGCTCCGACTCCCGACAACTCGCCCATCGCCTCCAGTGTCATCGGCTTGATCTCCGCCATCGCGCGCAGCACGCTGTCGTGGAAGATGACATAGGCGGGGACGCCATTGGCCTTGGCGAGTTCGGCGCGCTTGGCGCGCAGCGCGTCGAACAGCGGATCGCCGACAGGGTTGGCCTCGTTCGCGCCCCTGCGCCGGCGAGGTTTCTTCCGGGGCGGTTCCGCGATCCGGACCCCCTTCTCGCCCTTGAGAACCGGACGGGCCATCTCGCCCAATGCGAGGCCCCCATGCTCGGTGCTCACCAGCATTTCGTGCGCGGTCAACGCGCGCATGACAGGGCGCAGCAAGGGCGCTTCTTCTTCGCCGAGTATGCCGAACACCGATAGCCGATCGTGTCCGCGCTGGATCACGCGTTCGTCGTCGCGTCCAAGCAATACCTTTTCGATATGACCGATGCCGAAACTCTGCCCCGTCCGGTAAACGGCACTCAGGAGTTTCTGGGCGATTTGCGTCACCTCCAGCACCTGCGGCGGCTCGAGGCAATTGTCGCAGTTCCCGCAGGATTCCGGCGGGTCCTCGCCAAAGTGCCTCAGCAGGATGGCGCGGCGGCAGCTCGGGCTTTCGACCAGTCCCGCGAGCGCATTCAGTCGTTCGCGCTCGCTGGCGAGACGCTCGGGATCGACGTCCCCCAACCACTGCCGTGCCTTGGAGAAATCACCTGCGCTCCAGAACAATTGCGCCTCGGCAGGATCGCCGTCGCGGCCCGCGCGCCCGGTCTCCTGGTAGTAGGCCTCGATCGACTTGGGCAGACCGGCATGCGCGACGAAGCGGACGTCGGGTTTGTCGATCCCCATGCCGAACGCGATGGTTGCGACCATCACCATGTCTTCCGAACGGACGAATTCGGCCTGCACTTGCGCGCGCCGTTCAGGCGGAAGACCGGCATGATACGCTCCAACCGGACGGCCCGTTGCCCCAAGCCTTTCCGCCAGCTGTTCGGTTGCCTTTCGGCTCTGTGCATAGACGATTCCTGCCCCCGGCGTTCGGTCGACAAAGTCGCTCAGCTGACGCCCGATATTGTCGCGCGGGGCGATCGAATAGCGAATATTGGGGCGGTCGAACCCGGCGACGATCAGACCGTCTTCCGGGATTCCGAGCTGCCTGAGCACGTCTTCGCGCGTGGCCTTGTCGGCGGTGGCCGTCAGCGCGAGCCGGGGCACGTGCTCGAACCGGTCGAGCATCGGCCTGAGCCCGCGATAGTCGGGACGGAAATCGTGCCCCCACTCGGAAACGCAATGCGCTTCGTCGATCGCAAACAGGGAAATATCGGCGGTTTGGATGAGCGATTGGAAGGCCGGCGTGTTGGCGCGCTCGGGCGCGACGTAAAGCAGGTCCAGGTCGCCGGTTCGCAGGGCGTGCGCTGTCGCGGCATTGTCCTGATCGGCAGAAGTCATCGAAGCCGCGCGCATACCGACGGCTTGAGCGGCACGGATCTGGTCGTGCATCAGCGCGATGAGCGGAGAGATAACGATAGCGGTTCCGGCGAGCGCCAATGCAGGAACCTGGTAGCACAGCGACTTGCCCGCACCGGTCGGCATAAGGGCCAGCGTGTGTCGCCCTTGCATGATCCGCTCGATCGCGGCTTCCTGCCGACCGCGGAAGCCCGAAAAGCCGAAGGTGTTGCGAAGTATGCGATGAATATCGGGGGCTGCGACCGCGTCCATGACGCGGCCTTAACGGATCGAAACCGGAAGTGCAGCCGGAGCCGGTTGAAAAACGGTGGGCTTATCCTGCCGCGCGCTTCGCCGTTGCGAGATCGACCACGTCGCCGTGCCCCAATCCCTCGCCGGGGGTCGCAATTGTCCCGTCGGTGCGCTTGCCGAGATCGGCGCGCTTCACCATCCACAGGTCTTCGTGGCTGAGGATGCGGCCATCATGCGCGAGAATCGAAACCGGGCCGATCGGCAGGCGGTCCTTTTCGTCGACCAGCACCGGATCTTCGTGCACGAATTCGGCGCCATACTTCTGGCCCCATTGCCGCAGCGCGATCATGGCGGGCAGCAGGTCGAAGCCCTTTTCGGTCAGACGATACTCGATCTTTCGACGATCGTCCTCGCATGGCTCGCGTTTGAGGATGCCGTGCTCGACCAGTTTCGCGAGCCGATTGGAAAGAATATTGCGCGCAATTCCGAGCTCACTGAGAAATTCTTCGAAGTGCTTCAGGCCGTTGAAGCTCGCGCGCAGGATCATGAATGACCAGCGTTCCCCCATAACTTCAAGAGCTTGCGGCAATCCGCACTCGATCAATTCGCGAAGTGGTTCTCTTATATCGCCCATATCAGTCCTTTCCCCGCAACCTATTTAGCCTGAATTTTCGCGGGGGCCAAAAAAATTTCAGTTTCTAGTTGCAACCTGAAACCTAATCGCATAGGTAGTGATTCGCAACTGGTTTCGAAAAGAAACTTTGCACTGCACAAAACGAGAATTCTGAAACTGCTCGAACAAGGACCAATGCGATGACCCTCTCCCTCCCCCGCACCGGCCGCTTCACCGTTTTCGCCATGGCGCTGGTTTACACCGGCCTGACATTCGGTGCGGCCACCGCTCCCGTGGCCGCCGAAGCGAAGACCGGCCCCTACTACACCGCAACCCTGGCCGCCCCGACCGACGAAAACCGCGCTGTCGCGGGCGGCGTCGCATGGGCCTGCAAGGACGACAAATGTGTCGCCAACAAAGGAACTTCGCGCCCGATGCGTATTTGCCGCGGCCTCGCCCGCGAGTTCGGTGAAATCACCAGCTTCGTTGCCAAGGGCAAGCAACTGGACGCAGACAAGCTGGCCAAGTGCAACGGTAACTGAAGCTTAGGGCAACCAAGCCGACCCGACTTTACGACCGCCTGATATCTCTCCACATCGGGCGGCCCTTTCGACCCCCAGTGCAGCGTGTTCCCCAGCAGCTGCACCGGGGGCGTTTTTTCTTTCGCACACCCATCCGGGTGCGCGATTTCCTCGCTCATGCGACCTGAAGGTCGCATCGCTACGGGCGCCCGGTCGGGCTTGCGACGCCTGCGGCGTCGAACCAATGCTACAAAGTTGGCCTGGTTGCGGAGCACGGTCGCGCAGCGACCGCAAGGGCGACCGCCCGCCCGCAGGGCCGATAGGCCCGAGGATATCGCAGTGCGGATGCGCTGTGGAAAAACA
The DNA here is from genome assembly GCA_030065195.1 of Erythrobacter sp. Lineage (GTDB taxonomy): Bacteria > Pseudomonadota > Alphaproteobacteria > Sphingomonadales > Sphingomonadaceae > Erythrobacter. The sequence continues at coordinate 20,243 of JASJDE010000040.1, forward strand.
AAGACTCACAAAAACCCAGCACCAACCAGCTGCGCCTCAAGCGCCTCGGCATCGGTGAAGACATGCGTTTCCCAACCTCGATCTTCGGCAGCGACGATATTGTCCGGATTGTCGTCGGTGAAGAACAGCGCCTCGCCCGATCGGCCGCTGCGCCGTTCGACGATCTCGTAGATGCGCGGATCGGGTTTGGCGACCTGCTCGGTTCCGGACACGATGATGTCATCGAACAGGTCGAATATCGGCTGGGTCGGGCGAAAGACGGCCCAGAATTCATGCCCGAAATTGGTCAGGCAGAACAACGGCACACCGCGGTCATGCAACCGGCGGACGAGCTCGTGAGTCCCGTCGACCGGTCCCGGGACCGTCTCGTTGAAACGAGTCGCATAGGCCTGAATGTGGCGCTCGTAAGCGGGAAACTCGGCGATGCGTTTCGGCACGATATCGGCGAGCGGACGGCCACGGTCGTGTTCGAAATGCCATTCTTCTGTGACGACGTTGGCCAGGAACCACTCCAGTTCCGCTTCGTCGTCGATCAGCTTTTCGAACAGAGCGCGCAGCTGCCAGTGGAACAGCACCCGCCCGACATCGAAAACTACCGCCTTCTGCACCAGATACACTCCCGAAACGACTGCGGCCCGCGCTCCTGATGGAGGCGGGCCGCCGCAAGCGCCCGGCTCAGCCGAGCGCGATCACCGCATCAATTAGCCCTGGCGAGCCTTGAAACGACGATTTGTCTTGTTGATGACATAGGTGCGTCCGCGACGGCGAATGACGCGGCAATCGCGGTGGCGGTTCTTCAGCGACTTCAGGCTGTTGCGGATCTTCATGGTCGGTCTCTCAAATACAAAAGCGCGCCGGAATCGCTCCGACGCGCGGAATTTCTGCGGCGCACATATGGGTAAGGCGCAGATTCGTCAACCTTCTCCTCGGATCTGCGAGAGCTTCCGCTCCCATGCGAGGGCGTGGCCGATGATCGCGTCTAGATCGGCATGCTGCGGCTGCCACGGCAGTGTCGCACGGATACGACCGGGATCGGAGATCAGCGAAGCCGGATCGCCGGCGCGTCGAGGCTCCATTCGCCTGTCGATCGTCATATTCGTTACCCGATCGACCGCATCGAGAACTTCGAGCACCGAAAACCCGCGACCGTATCCGCAGTTCATCGTGAGCGAGCGATCGGGCTGCTCGGTCAATGCGTCGAGTGCGAGAACGTGGGCCGCAGCGAGATCGCTCACATGGATGTAGTCGCGCACGCCGGTGCCGTCGGGCGTATCATAGTCACTGCCAAAGATGGCAACGCTGTCGCGCTTGCCGAGCGCGGCCTCTACCGCGACCTTGATCA
>JASJDE010000041.1 GCA_030065195.1 Erythrobacter sp.
GCTTAGTCGATGACGATGTTGTCGACCCCAGCAATCTCCAGCGCCAGACGATTTTCACCGAGCGTGATATCGGCCACGGAAAAGCCACCAGATCGACGCCGGAAATCAGTTCGCCGACATTCTCGCTGGCGATCCGGGCATCGCTGATCGTCACCTCGAGTGTGTCGTCGAAATTCGCTAGCCAGCGGCGCGCGCTGGTGGCTTTTCCGTGGCCGATATCACGCTCGGTGAAAATCGTCTGGCGCTGGAGATTGCTGGGGTCGACAACATCGTCATCGACTAAGCTGAAACGCCCAATTCCGGCAGCTGCGAGATATTGCAAAGCGGGCGATCCAATCCCGCCCAGGCCGATGACGGCGACATGCCTGCCGGCCAATGCGACTTGTCCGGCCCCGCCGATCTCAGGCAGCACGATGTGGCGCGCAAAGCGATCGAGGCGAGCGGGAGAGAGCGGTGCAGAACCCATGGATTGGCTGTTTACAGCCTGTGCACCCGCTGTCGACAAGCCTGTGGCGAGGCCTGTCGACAAACGGTGCAGTCGTGGTGGAGTCGTTGTGACTTCCTTGGGGGTGCGATCCCAAAGGGCTGCGAGTTATCCTCTCAGCTTTCGAGCTGTCTCAACAGGCTGCGCACATCGCCATCCATATCGGCATCGCGCTGGCGCAGGTCCTCGATCAATCGCACGGCGTGGATTACGGTCGAATGGTCGCGACCGCCGAACTTGCGGCCGATTTCCGGGTAGCTGCGCGGGGTCAGCACCTTGGAAAGGTACATCGCCACCTGCCTCGGGCGTACCACAGCGCGTGCCCGCCGCTTCGACGACATCTCGCTCCGGTCGATCCGGTAGAACTGGCACACCGTGCGCTGAATTTCGTCGATCGTGATCCGGCGGCGATTGGCCGAAAGAATATCCGTCAGCTGTTCTTCGGCCAGCTGCAACGAGACTTCCTGTCCGGTCAGCTGCGCATAGGCAATCAGCTTGTTGAGACCGCCGACCAACTCGCGAACATTGCGCGTAATGGTGCGAGCCAAGAATTCGATCACGTCTTCGGGGACGCTGAGCGGCGCGAAGCGCGACAGCTTCGATTCAAGGATCTTCTTGCGCAGTTCGATATCAGCCGACTGGATATCGGCCACGAGGCCCATCGAAAGACGGCTGAGCAGGCGCGGTTCGACTCCGTCGAGTGCCTGTGGCGCGCGGTCGGCGGCGAACACCAGCCGTTTGCCCTCGGCGAGCAGCGCGTCGATCGTGTAAAGCAGTTCTTCCTGCGCCGACGCCTTGCCAATGATGAATTGGATGTCGTCGACCAGCAGCAGGTCGAAGCTGCGCAGGCGCGCCTTGAACTCGATCATCTGATTGGCTTTGAGCGCCTGGACGAATTCGACCATGAAGCGTTCGGCAGAGCAATAGAATATGCGTGCGCGCGGATGCGCCTGCAGGAAGCCGTGACCGATCGCGTGCAGGAGGTGGGTCTTACCTTGTCCGGTTGCCGCCTTCAGATAGAGCGGCGAGAACTGCGGTTGCTCGGTGGCGGCCATGCGCTGCGCCGCGTTGCACGCGAGGACGTTGGCTTCTCCGGTAATAAAGGCGGCAAAAGTGAGCGACGGGTCGAGGCCCACCGAAGAAGTGAATCCGGCATCGCCGATCGTGCCTGCGGCGACCGCAATCGCGCTGGCGCCGTCATTGGCGGGGCGTCGTCCATCGTCGATCCGCAATTCGGGCAGTTGGCGACGTCCGGGATGGACCTGGATGTTGACTTCGCGCACTTCACTGCGTGCGATCTTCCATGCGAGCTGCAGACGATCGTGAAATCGATCTTTCACCCAGTTGGCGGAGAATTCGGTCGGAAGGAAAAGATCGAGGCGACCCGTTTCCTTGTCGATGCCCCCAACCTGGATCGGCTTGATCCATTGACTGTGCAGTTGGTGTCCCAGATCCTTACGAAGCCCCTGACTGATATCGGCCCAGTCGGCTGCGAGATTTACGGCTTCGGCATCTTCCATCAAGTCGTCGTCCGAATTGCGGCGCGTGGCCCGCGCCTTGTCCATTTTATGCACCATTCGTTCCCCAATTGTCTCTCACACCCCGGAGCCGCAATCCGAAGCGCTCAATTATTGACCTGTGACAGGCAAATCTTTCCCTGTCCCGCGAATCGCCGTTCGCGGGTGCCCCCTGTCGATCAGACTGTAAGAACCCGGGCTGTCCCGCCCCGAGTGAGATGCGAATAAACGACGCATTGGCGCTCAGCGCAAGCGATGAATTTTAAAAAAACTGAAATATTCCTGTTGACTCGCGTGCAACCCGCAGGCTTGCGTTCAAGCACCTGAATTATCGTTAAAAATTGGTTTAGGACCACGCGAATCGCGAGGAATCCTTACATTTTTGCGGCAGGCGCTCGTCACAATTGTCGCAAAAGAAAAGGGCCGCGCCTTTTCGGAACGACCCTTATCCCCAATGTGTGGTCGGCGACAGCGATTTTGCATAGCCGACTGAAGCGAATCGGCGAATCAGAGAGCAGCGACTCGCTTCGAAAGACGCGACATCTTTCGCGCCACGGTATTCTTATGCATGACACCGCGTGCGACACCGCGAGCCATTTCCGGCTGCGCGGCCTTGAGCGCTTCGGCGGCGGCTTTCTTGTCGCCGGCCTCGCAGGCGGCTTCGACCTTCTTGACGAAACCGCGGATGCGGCTGACGCGCGCCGTGTTGATTTCGGCACGGCGGTTGTTGCGGCGGATGCGCTTACGGGCTTGCGGCGTGTTGGCCATAGGTGTGTCTGTCTCGCGTTTCTGTAGGGCCGCCTTGGGCGCGCCTGAAAAGTATCTGTTGTTTCTCGAAAACGGCGGTCAGCGCGAGGCGCCGTCCGTCCGGAAAGCGCGGCACATAGGGCCCAGTCGTCGAATCGTCAAGAAATCCCTCTCATTCCTCTTGCGCGGGCCGCTCGGACTGGAGTTAGCGCTGGCACTTCGCGCAGTACCAAGTGCTTCGCCCGCCTTGGGCAATGCGGCGGATTGTTCCCCCATCGGACCGTCGGCAAGGCTCGCCCGTGCGGCCATATACATCGAACCGTGTTGCGAAATAGCCCAGCTCGCCATCGGGGGCGGCGTAGTCTCGCAAAGTCGAACCGCCGTCGCGGATCGACGTTTCGAGCACCTCTTTGATTGCCGGGACGAGCCGTTCGAGCTGGGGGCGCGTGACTTTTCCTCCAGCCTTGCGCGGGTGGATACCGGACCGCCAGAGTGCTTCGCACACATAGATATTGCCGAGCCCCGCGACGACGCGTTGGTCGAGCAGACACAATTTGATGCTTTGGGTCTTGTCGCTGAGCGCGGACTTAAGGTGCACTGCCGTGAGAGATTCGCTTAGCGGCTCCGGACCGAGTGCGGCAAATTGCGGCCATTGATCGAGCGCGTCGGTAGAGATCAGATCGACCGAGCCGAAGCGGCGCGGGTCACACAGGGCGAAACGGTGCCCGGCGGTTTCCATCACCAGGTGATCGTGCTTGTCGGGCTCATGCGGATCGATCCGCCAGCGACCGCTCATTCCAAGATGAAAGACCATGGAGGACCCACGGTCGAGATGGATCAGCCCGTATTTCGCGCGGCGCGACAGGCTGGTGACTGTCGCTCCCGTCAAGACCTGCACGAGCTCCAGAGGAAATGGGCGCCGCAGATCGGGTCGATTCAAGACCACCCGGGTGATCCGTTTGCCATCGAGGAACCGCGCAAGGCCGCGGACCGTTGTTTCGACTTCTGGGAGCTCGGGCATTTGCAACTCTCTAACACCCTTTGCGCAGCGCACAATTCCATCTAGGGCACCCGCCATGACCGAAAGCTCAGACAACACCGTCTCGTTCGGCTACGAGAATGTCAGCCCGGAAGAGAAGACTCGCCGTGTGGGCGAGGTCTTCACCAGCGTCGCGCGCAAATACGACATCATGAACGATGCAATGTCGCTCGGCATGCATCGCGGGTGGAAGGACCGCTTCGTTAGACGGGTGAAGCCGCAGCCGGGTGAGCAGATCCTCGATATGGCCGGCGGCACCGGCGACATCGCTTTCCGCATGGCCGATCGCGGCGCGGACATCACGGTTGCCGACATCAACCAGGACATGCTCGATGTCGGCGCCGAGCGCGCAATGGAACGACAGGAAAGCGAAGAGTCGGGAAGCTTGGTCTTCACGCAGCAAAACGCGGAAGAGGTCACTTTCGCCAGCAACACTTTCGACGCCTACACGATCGTGTTCGGAATCCGGAACGTTACCTTCAAGGACAAGGCGCTGGCGGAAGCGCATCGCGTCCTGCGCCCAGGCGGGCGCTTCTATTGCATGGAGTTTTCGACCACCGAATGGTCGGGTTTCAAGGAAGTGTACGACGTCTATTCAGAGCAGTTGCTTCCGCGGATGGGGCAGATGATCGCGGGCGACGCGGATTCGTATCGATATCTGGTCGAATCGATCCGCAAGTTTCCGACCATGCCCGAATTCGAGCGCATGATCGCAACGGCTGGATTCGTGAACACCAAGTTCGAATCGATCCTTGGCGGCGCGGTCGCCATCCACTCAGGCTGGAAAATCTGAGCGCATGACCGCTCCCATTGTTCACCTGACGCGGCTTGCGCGCTGGGGCGTCACGCTCGCGCGAAGGCGCGCATTGGTGGGGATCGAGAACGATCCCAATGCGCCGACGCCGGTGAAGCGGCTGGTCAAACTGGCGCGGTGGGCGACCTTTACGAGCAAGCGGGGCAAGCCGGATTATGCCGGGGCATTCCGCGCTATCGGCCCGGCGGCGATCAAGTTGGGACAGTCGCTCGCGACCCGGCCGGATCTGGTCGGCGAAGAAGCGGCGAACAACCTGCTGAGCTTGCAGGACAGCCTGCCTCCGGTCCCCTTCCGGGAGATCGAGGCATCGATGGCATCGAGCTTTGCGCAACCGCTTGACGCATTGTTCTCGGAAATCGATCCGGAGCCAGTGGGTGCTGCGTCAATCGCCCAGGTCCACAAGGCCGTCACTTCGGATGGCCGCAACGTCGCCATCAAGGTTCTGCGCCCGGGAATTCGCGAGAAATTTGCGCGCGATATCCAGACCTATGAATGGGCTGCCGCGCACGTCGAGGCTATGGGCGGCGAAGCGACCCGTCTGCGCCCGCGCGCGACCATCGCCAATTTCAAGCGCTGGACGAATTCCGAGCTCGATCTGCGGCGCGAAGCGGCTTCGGCTTCGGAACTCGCCGAAGAGATGTCGGGTGTCGGCGGCTATCGTATTCCCGCGATCGATTGGGACCGCACCAACGGCCGGGTTATGACAGTCGAATGGGTCGACGGCATCAAGATTTCCAAACGCGACGAGCTGGTGGCCAAGGGTCACGACCTCAAAGCCATCGCCGACAAGCTGGTCATATCCTTCCTTACTCAGGCGATCAGCGCCGGATTTTTCCATGCCGACATGCATCAGGGGAACCTATTCATTGAGGATGATGGCACGATCGTCGCGATCGATTTCGGGATCATGGGACGGATCGACCGGCGCGCGCGCCAATGGCTGGCGGAAATCCTCTACGGCCTGACGACCGGCAACTACCAGCGCGTGGCGGAAATTCATTTCGAAGCGCAATATGTCCCGAGCTACCATTCGGTCGGCGAATTCGCGACCGCCCTGCGCGCGGTGGGAGAACCAATGCGCGGCAAACCTGTCAGCGAACTCTCTGTGGGACAGATGCTCGACGGGCTGTTCGCCATTACCCGCGATTTTGACATGCAGACCCAGCCTCACCTGCTGTTGCTGCAAAAGACGATGGTTATGGTCGAGGGAATCGCGACCCAGCTCAATCCCGAGATCAATATGTGGGACACTGCCGCGCCCTATGTCCGCAGCTGGATCCGCGACGAGTTGGGGCCGGAAGCGGCAGTGGCGGAGCGTATCAAGGAAGATGCGGACACGCTGCTTCGCTTGCCCGGCCTGATCCGGCGGATCGAGGAGAAATTCCCCCCCAAAGGCGGCGCGCCGGAGCAGCAGCCGCTACCGGATATCCCGCTTATCACCGACCGCAAGGAGACAAGCGGCGGAGGCCTGCTCGGCTATCTGGTCGCGGGCCTGGCTGGCGCCGGGACCATACTTGCCCTCGTCGCAGCGGGACTGCTCTAAAGCGTCTCGCCCTGGTCTTGTACGGAAGCCGATTGCGGAAGCGCCCGGCTTCCGAACAGCGCGATAATGACGACGAATGCTTCGACGGCCATCGGCATACTCCACCCTTCGTAGAATCCGTCGAATGCAAGGCTCAAACCGCGGACGACGCAGGTGATCGCCATCAGCGCAGCGGCGACCAGTAACAGGGTGCGATCGCGCCTCCACGCGCCAAGGATGAGCGTGCCGCCGGCAATCCAGAAATAGGCGGCGAAGTCGGCGCGAATAGTCGAGAGGCCCCGGTTGCCGTTGGCGGTCAATCCGAAATCAGTGCCTTGCCCGACGGGGTCTAGTAGGAATGTCCCTCCCAGGATGACAAACAGCAGACCCGCCAGAAACAATGCCGCGCGCACAATCAAGATCATCTTCCACCCATCTATAATCCCACGATCAGGCGCTTTATGCCTTGTCAGGGCCGGTCCGCTCAAGCGGGGATTTAAGCGCAATTTTAACCAACCACGATCATGAAAGCGCAGGACACTTGGCGGGAACGCGCAGGGCAGCTAGGCTCTGCGCGAGTTATCCCATTGTTTTGGTGCTGCAAGGGAGTTGAGGACACGATGAGCCGGAGGGTTCTCCTGAATTCTGACACGCGGGTGGGACACCACCGGTGAGCAAGACAGGGCCAAAAGTGCTCCTGGTCGTTGGTGGCGGTATCGCTGCCTACAAATCCTGCGAGCTTGTGCGGCTGATCCGCAAAGGCGGAGGCGAAGTCACCTGCGTGGTGACCAAGGCCGGGCAGCAATTCGTGACGCCGATGTCGCTGGCCGCGCTGTCGGAGAAGCAGGTCTATACCAGCCTGTTCGACCTCAAGGACGAAGTCGAGATGGGCCACATCCAGCTTTCGCGCGAAGCCGATCTGATCGTTGTTTGCCCGGCGACGGCCGATCTGATGGCGAAGATGGCCGAAGGTATCGCGGATGACCTTGCGACGACTCTGATCCTTGCGACCGACAAGCCCGTGATGGCGGTTCCAGCGATGAATGTCCGGATGTGGGAGCACGAAGCCACCCAGCGCAATGTAGAGCAGCTGAAGGAGGCCGGCGTCACCGTCCTGCATCCCGATGAGGGGCCGATGGCCTGCGGTGAGTTCGGCTATGGTCGTTTGCCGGAACCCGACGCTATCTGGCGCGAAATCGCCGCGCATTTCGGGATCGAAGTCGCACCGGTCGAGCCTGTTGCCGTGCCTGCGCCCGCAGCCAATGACGAACGGTCCGAAGAGGCAGAAGAGGCCGAAGAAGAAGCGGTCGAAGCTCTCGGTTCAGAGGAGGAAGCGGGGGCAGAAGAGGATGCAAAGAGCGGCGGTCTGGGCGGCCTGCTGTCGATGATCATTCCGCGTTCAACTCCCAAGCGCACGCACGAAGAGATCGAAGCCGAACTGTGCGAGGCAGAAACGGAAGAAGAAGCAGAGGGCCCGACCGAGGAAGGCTGCGAAGCGGAGGCCGACGAGGCCGTTGAAGCTCCCGAAGAAGTCGAAGCGACCGGCGAAGAAGAAGAGATCGAGTTCAATCCGGAGCTTGAAGGCTCGCCGCTCGCGACCAAAGGCAAGGCAAGCGCCGCGCCGCCAATGGATCCCGAAGCGATCAATCACGAAATTGATGAGCGCAAGCCAGCGCCTGAAACCGTCGCCAAGGCCGCATCGGATGACAGCGGTGTCGAAGTGCTCGAGGAAGACGCGCTGGGCGGAAACGGCTTCGGCGTTTCAAAAGACTACCAGCCACTGCTCGGTCGCCATGTCCTGATAACGGCCGGCCCAACCTGGGAAGCCATCGACCCGGTTCGCTACATCGCCAACCGTTCGAGCGGGAAGCAAGGCTTCGCCATAGCCGCAGCGGCTGCGGCGCTAGGCGCCGAAGTGACGCTTGTGGCCGGACCGGTGTCGCTCAAGACCCCGGATGGCGTGAACCGGATCGACGTCGAATCCGCCGAGGAAATGAACACGGCAGTGAAGAAGGCTCTGCCGGCGGATGTCGCGGTGATGGTCGCTGCGGTCGCCGATTGGCGCCCGAAAATGTACGAACCGGAAAAGCTCAAGAAACGCGGCTCCGCTCCGCCGGCCCTGATGCTGACCGAGAACCCCGATATCCTGACAAACATTGCAGCGGGCAGCAACCGCCCCGAACTCGTGATCGGATTTGCCGCCGAAACCGAGAAGGTGATCGAGCATGCGACGGCCAAGCGCAAACGCAAGGCCGCCGATTGGATCGTCGCAAACGACGTGTCCGGCGACGTCATGGGTGGAGACGAAAACACGATCCACATTATCAGCGGCGACGGTGTCGAGAGCCTGACCAAGATGCCGAAGCGTGCAGTCGCGCTGGCGCTGGCCGAGAGAATCGCAGCCAGTCTCAAGGCCGAGGCGGCCGAGTGAGTTCGACAATCGCCGTAGAGATCAAGCGCCTGCCGCATGGTGAAGGTCTGCCCCTGCCGGCCTACGCAACCGGTGGGGCTGCCGGCATGGACGTGATTTCCGCCGAGGACGTCACACTCGAACCGGGCGCGCGGCATCCGGTTGCGACCGGGCTCGCGCTGGCGATCCCACAAGGATACGAGATCCAGGTTCGCCCGCGTTCCGGGCTTGCGCTCAAGCACGGCATCACCGTTCCCAATACGCCTGGCACGATCGACAGCGATTATCGCGGCGAGCTGAAGATCATCATGATCAATCACGGCGGCGAACCGTTCCCGATCCGGCGTGGGGATCGTGTCGCGCAATTGGTACTGGCACCGGTGGTTCAGGCCAAATGGTCCGAAGTCGAGGTGCTGGATGCGACGGAGCGTGGCAGCGGCGGTTTCGGGTCGACCGGCGGGCATGAAAAACTGTGACCGGATCGACTGCGTTCCACCGAAAGGGTTTACCGGACGCCATCTATTGCGAGAGCTTATCCAACTCGCCCCGCGCTTGGTGAATCCGAATGCGCTATTCCTCCACCGCGACACGGACGTTCGAACTGTAGGTGGATGACTTCGCGTCGCCATTGGCGTCGGTGGCAGGTTCGAAGCGTGCCCTCTTTTGCAGCGTCCGGCAGGCCCTGGAATCGAAATCGCGCGATCCGCTCGACGTGTTGACGATGCATTCTTCGGCGCGTCCCCGCTCGTTCACGACCAGTGTGAAACGCAAGGTGCCGTTTCCGAATTGTCGCTGGTTGAGGCGGCGGAAATCGCCGGATCGCACCCAGCCTCCGGGATTGATCGGCTTGGCCACGCGATTGGGAGGGTAGGGGCCGGTTGGCTGAAAGACCGGTTGCGAAGGCGATTGCGGTGGTGGCTTGGACCGAGGCTGCGGGCGCGGAGGAGGCGGAAGGCGTTGTTGCGGTGCAGGCGCAGCCGTCCGCCGCGCAATCGGCGCAGCGCGGGTGGTTGGTAAGGTTCGTACGCCGTCGCGCCACTGTTCGGCGCATTGGTTCAGGAGCCTGAAGCTAGCCGAGCTGGTCTTGAGCGATATGCGCGCCACCGTCCGGTCGCCATCCCTCACCGTCAGGAACTTTGCCTGGCGAAACTGTTGTTCGATGGCCGAACTGTCGCTGGACGGTACGTAGGTGCGACCGTTCAGGACTTGCCCGGCAAACTGCGTGTCGTCGAAAGACCACGCCACGCTACCACCGGCCGAATAGGCGCTGTTCGGGCTATCGAGGCGCAGTGCTCCCGGGCGCCCCTTCGCTTTGGTGTAAACGAGACTGCCGTAGCCTTCCGGTGCGAGGCGGAGTTCGCAATATCGCGAAGCCGGTCGCTGGACGATCGTCCAACGGCCCAGGTCGACGAACACTTCCTCGTCCTGCCGGCTTTGCGCGGCCGCACCGGTGGTCAGCACCAGGGCCCCGCAAAGCACGATTGTGCCGAGTGTGGTTTTGAGACTGTGCAAATGCTTGGCGATCATGTCGATCCAATTGCTGGCCGGGCCATTCCGGTCGGTTTCCTCAAAACGCAAAAAGGCGGCGCTGATCCCTTGCGCCGCCTTTCCGTCCCATCCAAGGGTAGATCATTCGCTCGACCCTAGTCTGTCCGTTTCACCACCTTTTCATCCGATTTTATCGTGATGCGCAAGGTCTCGCCGGAATTCCCGGGAAAATCGGTGAACAGCGCGTCGACCAGGTTCGGCACGAGCGTTTGCAGGCGGTTCGATCGCGAAACGGCCTGAGCCTTGCCTTCGAACAGGCGCTCACCGGTTGCCGCCGAGTCGATCTTCAGATCGATCCCGCTGGTGTAGACAGTGTAGCTGCGAACGTCCGGGCCGCCGAGGAACGGATCATAGAAACCGAAAGCGTATCCGCGGCGGAAGCCGAACCCGCCAAAACGGCCCCACGGACCGAAGAAGGGATCGTTGAACCGCCCGCCGGTGGTGCGCACTCGCTCCCGGCCATTGTCGACACCGTAATCGAAGCGCACCAACAGGTTCGCATCTTCCGGCGATGCTTCGGCGTAGCCGAGTTTTGCCAATTCGGCCTCAACCATATCGGCGTAGAGCGCGAATTCGAGCCCACCGGCAAGCTTGGGATCTTCGGCAACGACCGCGAAAGTCTGGCCCTGCGGTGCAGGAAGCGTGCTGGCAAAGCGAGAAACGTCGGCTTTGAAAGATGGCGCGCAAGCGGCGAGGCCTGCAGCAAGCGCGATTGGCAAGGCAATCCGTCCGATTTTCGTGCGTTTCTTCATCTCTGAAATAATCATGGCATACCCTTTGTCAGTTAGCCAGCGACTTCGTGCGTACCCCTCGCATGAGCGCCCGTTCCGCACGGTATGACTGCCTGACAGGCGATACGGATCGAGCAGTCTGACCTTAACGTCATCTCGTCACTGCTACCGCGTTTTCTATTGGAAGCGGTCTGAACGCCCATTGAACGCTAGTTCAGCCTCGCACCAGTCCCAACGCCTTGTACGCGGCATCGAGCGTCGGCAGACCGCGTTCGCGGGCCTGTGCGGCGCCGCGGGCGAGGATGGCGTCGAGCGCTTCCTGGTCGTCCTTCAATTCCGCGAACCGGGCGTTGATCGGGGAGAGCGTCTCCACGAGCAATTCGCCCAATGCCGGCTTGAAAGCACCGAAACCCTGACCGCCGAATTCGGCCAGCACGTCTTCCGTTGTCTTGCCCGTCAGTGCGCCGAAGATCCCGACGAGGTTCAACGCTTCGGCACGGCCCTCCAGGCCGGCTTCCTCGCTCGGTAGCGGTTCCGGATCGGTCTTGGCCTTCTTGATCTTCTTCATGATCGTATCGGCGTCGTCGGTCAGGCTGATCCGGCTCATGTCCGACGGATCGGACTTGCTCATCTTCGCGGAGCCATCGCGCAGCGACATGATCCGCGCGGCAGCAGGCGGGATGTAGGGTTCGGGCAGGGTGAACAGCGGCGCGTCTTCGGGGCAGAAATCGTTGTTGAACTTCTGTGCGATGTCGCGCGCCAGCTCCAAGTGCTGTTTCTGATCCTCGCCGACCGGCACATGCGTCGCCTGGTAGAGCAGCACATCGGCGGCCTGCAGCACCGGGTAGGTGAACAGCGCAACCGACTGACCTTCGCGGTTCTTGCCGGCTTTGTCCTTCCACTGCGTCATACGGTTGAGCCAGCCCATCCGTGCAGTACCATTAAGGAGCCATTGCAGTTCGGCGTGGGCCGGGACCTGCGCCTGATTGAACAGGACCGTCTTCGCCGGGTCTACTCCGCATGCGACCAGGGTCGCGACCATCTCGCGGGTTGCTGCGGATAGCTCTGCCGGATTGTGCGGCTGCGACAAAGCATGCAGATCGGCGAGGAAGATGAAGCATTCGCCGCCCGCTGCGTGCGCTTCGTCCTGCAGTTTCACGTAATTGACGATCGCGCCGAGATAATTGCCGAGATGCGGCTTTCCGGTGGGCTGGATGCCAGAGACGACACGCATGGTTCTAACTTGCTTTCTTCGTAAGGGCGGCAATGCGTTGACGGTCGATCGCGCCGATCGCAAAGGCAATGCCGAAATAGACGATGGCCGCCGCTCCGACGAGCACCAGAAGCGCTCCGAGCCGCGCAAACAACCCGGCGGCGAACCAGTCGGTTAGCAGGTCGCGCGCGTAGAACAAGGCCGCTCCCATGGCGGCAGCGGCCAGCGCCTGTCGCGCGATGCGCAGGACAAGCACGCCCGGCACGCGGTAGAACCCTCTCTGGGCAAGCACCACCAGCAGGAAGGCGACGTTGATCCAGGCTCCGATCACGCTGGCATAGGCCACTCCGATCACGCCGTAGCGGTCGAGCAGTGCGATGTTGAACGCAATGAACACGCCCAGCGAGATGAACGCCGCGACGACCGGCGTCTTGGTGTCCGCACGCGCGTAGAAGTTGGGGACCAGCACTTTCACCAGCACGTAGGCCGGCAGGCCCATTACCAGTGCGGCCAATACGTTGCCCGTCACTTCGGCATCGTCGAGCGCGAAGCGTCCACCCTGGAAGATCATCGTAACGAAGGGCGTCGCGCAGATTGCCAAGGCGACCGCAGCCGGAATGGTCAACAGCATGGCGAGCTCGATCGCATCGGTCTGGATCCGGTCCGCACCGTCCTTGTCGTCGCCTCCCACGAACTTGGAAAGCGCCGGAAGGATCGCGGTTGACAGGGCGATACCGATAATACCGAGCGGCAGCTGGTTCAGCCGGTCCGCATAGTTCATGTAGCTGACCGAACCGTCCTCAAGCTGGTTGAGGAAATAGAGCTGCACCAGCGTGTTGATCTGGTACGCGCCGCCGCCGATCGCCGCGGGCAGGGCGATGATCGAAAGCCGTTTCACCTCCGGCGTGATGCGCGGCCAGAGCAGCTTAGGTCGAAATCCCTCGACCCGCGACCAGTAATACAGCCAGGCAAGCTGCATGACGCCCGCCCCGGTCACGGCCCAGGCAATCCCGTAGGCCACCTTCTGAATACTCGCCCCGGTGGTTTCGATGAACCACTCGCCAGCCAGCAATGCCACGATCAGGACGAGGTTGAGGATGATCGGAAAGCTGGCTCCTGGGGCGAAGCGTGAGACGGAGTTGAGCATCCCGGTAAGAAGGGTCACTAGGCTGACGAGGATGATGTAGGGGAACATGATCCGCGCGAAATCGACTGCGAGCGGGTAAGATTGCGGATCGACCGGCTTTTCCGAGAGCAGCCAGATCACGCCCGGCATGGCGAGCTCGAACACGGCGACGAGCGCGATCAGAACGGGGAGGAAGACGCTCAGGACATCGTCGCTGAAACGTCGTGCTTCCTCCAGGCCCTCTTTGGGATCGTCGCGGCCGTGAAGCCGCTTCGAGAACATCGGCACGAACGCAGCGGAAAATGCGCCTTCGGCAAACAACCGGCGGAAAACGTTGGGAATGATAAAGGCCTGGAACCACGCATCCGTAATCGCATTTGCGCCGAGAACACGCGAGAAGATCATCTCGCGCGCCATTCCGGCAATGCGGCTGAGCATGGTTAGCCCGCCGATCGTTCCAACATTTTTGAGCAGGCTCATGACGAGACGAGGCCCCCAAGGTCCGCACCCAGATTGTCGAAGGGCGGACTGGCGGTCAATGCAACCGGGTCAAGCTTCGACAGGTCCAGCGAGGATGGACCGGGTCATTGTTCAGGCGTCGCCGGAAGGAGGCGGAGTGCCGCCTGCCGCTTCTTCCTGAGCTCGCTTTGCCTGGAGTTGCTGGATGTAGAGGCCATTGAAATCCACCGGATCGACCATCAGCGGCGGGAAACCCGCGTCGCGCACGGCGTCGGCAACGACACGGCGAGCAAAGGGGAACAGGATGCGCGGGGCTTCGGCGAACATGAACGCATGGGCCTGATCCTCCGGCACGTTGCGAATGCCGACGAGGCCGCAATAATCCAGCTCGACGATGTAGATTGTGCCCTTTTCGGTGGTGGCGTTGATGTTCATCTTCAACGTCACTTCGGTCACTTCCGTGCTCACCGGCTCCGCGCCGATGTTGAACTGGACGTCCATTTTTGGCTGGTCCTGCCACTGAAAGGAATCCGGGGCGTTGGGATTCTCGACCGACAGATCCTTCACGTATTGCGTGATGATTCCGGCGGCAGGCTGATTGTCGGCACCATTGCCCGCGCCGGCAGCGTTGTTGAGATCTGTGAGAACGTCGCCTTCTTCGGCCATGTCTTTGAGTCTTTCGATGATAGGTAACGGAAAGTGTGCTATGCCCTCGATAGCACATCGCGGGGGCGCCTAGCAGGCGCAGGGCGTGCTCGCAACCGGACGAAACAGGTCCAAAAACGCGCAAAGTCGCCGCGAAAGGCCGTTGTCCAATTGTATTTAGCGCCTATTTAAGGCACGGAGGGGTGCTCAGGTTGGCGCACCGTTTTGGCGTGCCTTCCGCAGAATGTATCGGGTTTATATCGAATGTTTGAAATCATTCTTCTCGCCATGGTTGCCGCCTTCCTCGGATTGCGGCTCTATTCTGTGCTGGGCCGACGCGCCGAGCATGAAGAGGAATCGGTACCCCAAAGACCCGAGACCGGCGAAAACACCATGCCTCCCGCCGCCCAGCCTCCCAAATCGGTACCGGCGGCGCCCGCGCGCGTGGTGCAGATGGACGGCATGATGCCGGCAGTCGAGCGTGGCATCCGCGAAATCGCTCAGGCCGACGGCAAGTTCGACCTGCCAGCCTTCATGGAAGGGGCGAAGGGTGCCTATGAGATGGTACTCGAAGCCTTTTGGGAAGGCGATCGCGAGACCCTGCGCGACCTGTGCGACGACGATGTCTACGCTGGGTTCGATGCGGCCATTTCCGCGCGTGAGGATGCCGGACAGACACTCGACAATTCGTTGGTGCGGATCGAGGAAACGCGGATCCACTCGGCGTCTCTTGACGGCAAGCTGGCGCGCATTGCAGTTCTGTTCGTCGCCGATATCGCCGCCGTGACGCGCGACAAGGATGACAATGTCATAGCCGGGTCGCTCGACGATGCGGTCGAAAGCCGGGACGTGTGGACGTTCTCACGCAATGTGGCTGCGCGCGATCCCAATTGGGTGCTCGACGAAACCGACGAAGGTTGATCCTTGCTGATAGGGTCGTCCTGCGCGCCCGATGTCATCCGGCTAGGCGCGCCGGGGAAAGGTCGTTCGACCGGCTTGAAGGCGCCCGTCCGTGCGAGCGCGGCCCTTGCGGTCACCCTGATGCTGACGGGTTGTACTCTAATTCCGAAATCGGTGCCTCCCGGCGCGACTGTTGCTCCTACGCCTGCGTCCGCGACGACTGCAGCGATGGCAGGAGTCAGGCTTGGTCCGGAGGTTCGTTCGCTCAGCGTCGGCTCTCGTGATGCCAGCGCAGCGCTGGCCAGCTTCAAAGAATCGTGCCCGCAGCTTCTCCGGCGGGAAGACCAAAGCGGCCTGAGCGGTTTCGCCGATTGGCGCGGCGTCTGCAGCACGGCGTCGAGTTGGCCGGCTTCGCGCGCAAGCGAGTTCTTCGACCGCTTCTTCGAAACCGCCCGCATCGGAGACGGTGTCGCCTTCGCGACGGGGTATTTCGAGCCGGAGATTGCGGGCAGTCGCACTCGCCGACCGGGCTACGACGTGCCGGTCTATGTCCTGCCCGAAGACCTGACGCGCGGATGGCCCGCCGACGTACCCGAATCCGAGCGCACCGGGCGGCCGCCTTTGGGTCGGATCGATCAAACCGGCGAGTTCGTACGCTATTTCGACCGGACCGAGATTGAGCAGGGAGCGCTGGCAGGACGCGTCCCGGTGATCGGCTGGGCTGCCGATCCTGTCGAATTCTTCTTCCTCCAGATCCAGGGATCGGGCCGCCTGCGGACGCCCGAAGGCGAAGTGATCCGGATCGGCTATGCCGGGCAGAACGGGCGCGGATACACCGGGATCGGCGGGGTGATGCGCGAACGCGGTCTGCTGGGCGATGGGCCGGGTCAATATCCGGGATCGATGCAAGGCATCATGGCCTACATCCGCGAGAATCCGGAGGAAGGTCGCGACCTGATGCGGCTCAACAAAAGCTGGATATTCTTCCGTGAATTGACCGGCGATGGCCCGTTGGGCGCGATGGGCGTGCCGGTTCGCGCTGAGAGTTCGGTCGCGGCGGATCCGCGCTTCGTGCCGCTCGGTGCGCCGGTATGGCTCGATCTCGATCGCGAAGAGGCGGATGGACTCTGGATCGCGCAGGATACCGGCGGTGCGATCAAGGGCGCGAACCGGTTCGATACGTTTTGGGGAGCAGGGCCGCAGGCGAGAACGATCGCAGGCGGGATGAGCGGCCGAGGCAGTGCATTATTGCTCCTGCCAAAGGGTACCGTCGAGCGGCTCAATGCCGCCGAAAGATGAGCATTCCGCGCGGGCTGTCGCCCGAAGAACAGACCGCCTGGGCCAAGCTGGCACAGAGCGTAACACCGCTCGAAGGACGGTCGAGACCCGGACTGCCAAAGGCCGCTGAAGCGAAATCGTCGACGCTCGCGGAGGCGCGGCCGCTCGCGCCAAAGCGCTCGCTTCCGGTCCCCGGATCCGGCAAACTCAATCCATCCCGGTCGCCGCAGCGTCCAGCCCAGTCGTCGGAACTCGATTCGCATTGGGATCGAAAGCTCAAAGCCGGTCAGGTCGCTCCCGATTTCACGCTCGACCTGCATGGACACAGCCTTGATACGGCCTATCACCGGATCACGACCGGCCTGGATCAGGCGAAGTCGATGGGCGCGAGGGTCGTGTTGGTGATTGCAGGTCGGGAAAGGCCGGTCGATCCGGCCGACCGTGCAACCAAGCGCGGAGCGATCCGCGCCAAACTGCTCGACTGGATCGCCGCCAGCCATCACGCCGATGCCGTGGCAGCCGTGCGCAAGGCGCATCGGCGCCATGGAGGGGAAGGGGCGCTTTACCTGGTGCTCAAACGGCGACGCTGACCTTTCGACTAACGCCGCCGCCTTGCGTGGAGAGCGTGTCGCGCAGACTCACCCGAACAGCCAGACATTCATCAGTCGCCCCGGCAGCGCCATGCTGAAAATTCCCGGGATCATCAGCGCGCCGAGATAGAGGCTGAGTATCTCCTTCTTGTGCCCCTTCATGTCGCCGCGCCGGGCGGTGGCGATCAGCTTGTAGGACGCCCACAGCGTCATTGGGATGAATATGTGGATGAAGCTGAAGCCGCCGCTGGTCTGGATGAAGATGGCCGACAGCGCCGTGGTGACCATCAACACGACCCAGAGCTTGCCCAGCTGCTTGTGCATCGGGGTCCCCTTGGGAGCGAGCAACAGGAAACCGCCGAGCGGGATCGCGGGAATGACAGTCGAAACATGGATCACGACAGCGAGATGACGCGTCGCGGCATGGTCCGGCGCGTATCCCAGCATGCCGCGGACGATTGCATAGAGCACCGTCAGCGACATGGCGGTGGCTGCAAGTGCGACGATGGCTCGCATCCGCGGGGAAAGGTCGAACGCGTTTCTTGCCGAGCCCCTTTCGGCATCGCCGCCGAGCAGGGAAATCGGAAGAGAATGGATCAGGCTTGTCATGGTTGGCTCCTCGAAACGCTTGAGTGCATGTCTGTTGGAGCAAGAATGCCGCGAGCCCGTTCGCCGGCAATTGCACTTGCGCATTCGGGCACGCGCATGCGCGAAATGGCACTTTTCCTGCCCGAAAGACGAGGATTCCAGCCGCTTTGCCACTTTACGAAGCGTGAATGGGCAGTCAGGAATGCGCCATGACCGCTCAAGCGACACCGCCGCACAATCGGTTAGCCCGCAAGTTGGTGATCGATCTGTCGATCATGACTGTTATCGGCGTGGTGCTCGCTTTCATCGGGCCGTTTGGCAGCTTCCAGGAGCCGCTGGCCTACCGACTGTTCAGCTGGGTGACCTTCGCTTGGGTCGGCTATGCGATCTACAGTCCGATGAACTGGCTGGTAGACCGGCTGCAGGCCGCGCTCGATTTGCCTCGCCCTGCGCTTTGGGGCGTTGGCGTCGCGGTCGCGACGATCCCGATGACCGCGATTGTCTGGAGCATGGGATTCCTGCCGCGTCCGGTTCCGCTACCGACGCTCGAACAGGCGATGACCTCATATTTCTACGTGTTCCTGGTCGGAGGGGGTATCACGGCCTTCTTCTACATGATCGAAACTGGAAAAGGCTCGAACGGAAACGAACCTTTGCCTGGACCGTCACCCTCTCAGCGGCAGGACGTCAATGTTCCGATCGAAGCCGCGGGCATGCCCCGGTTGATCGAGCGATTGCCCCCGGCATTGGGCAGCGACGTTATCGCGCTCGAGATGGAAGACCATTATGTCCGGGTCCACACGGCGCTGGGGTCGGAACTGGTGCTTATGCGCCTGCGAGACGCCATCGCCGAGTTGGAAGGAATCGATGGTCATCAGGTCCATCGCAGCTGGTGGGTTGCGCGCGGGGCGGTCGAAGATGTGGTGCGCGAAGGTCGGAACGTTCGCCTGAAGCTGGCGCGGGAACTGGAAGCGCCGGTGGCAAGGGCACAAGTCGGCGAGTTGCGGGATGCGGGCTGGATCTAGTTTGCTGTCGAAGCCGCGCTTATGGGAATCCGCGCGTCGCGATCGAGCACCACGGCCAATTCGGTGCCCTCGGCAATCACGGCGCTCTTGCCCGTAACGAAGGGGATCAGGCCGGCGGTTGCCAGCGCCGTCAGCGTCGCCAGTTCGGTCTGGTCGTCGCCGGTCCCGCCCAGCGGCCCTGAAATTCGTACCGGACCGCTGTCGAAATCGAAGTAGAGCATGCGCGCAGCCAACCGGCCGCCTTCGCCCATCCAGCCTTTCTTTGCGGCGACGGTTATCTCGCCGACAGCCGGCGCACCGGCTGGGACGATTATGTCACCGTCGAAGAGCAAGTCGTCCCTCAGGGCCAGGCGAACGAGGTCGCCCTTCCGCGCTTTCTTGCTGGATACCTCTTCCACAACGACAAACGCGATCCGGGTTTCGGCCGGAACGACAAGTGCATTGCCGTGCACGCTTGCACCTTCAAGAGATGATTGGCGTTGCTCTGGCTCTTGTTCGGTCTGAGCGCTGGCCGGTCCGCATGACAAAGCCAATGCGAAGACCGGAAGGGCGATATCAAGAAGCCGCATCTTCGAGCATCACATCTTCGGCGACAAAGGCCGTGATCTTCTCACCGGCCTTCAGTTTCGCGTTGTTGCCCTTTGCGAACAGGCCGAAAACACCGAGGCCGATAACGCCAAGGATCGTTTCGCCCTTGCCCGATTTGCCGTCGGAGCTGGTCTCGCCCTCAATCGGTATCTCGCGGCCATCGAGGTCGAGATAAAGGAGCTTGGCCGACAACTTGCCGCTCTTGCCGACATTGCCGCTCTTTTCTGCAGTCAGCAATTCCCCCCAGGCGATCGCACCGACCGGGATTACTTCCCTGCCTTCGACCAGCACGGGCTTATCGACCCGCAGCTTGAATTTGTGTCCTGGCTCATGGTCCTTGGTCGACACTTCGTTAAGCACCATCAGGCGAACCGGTGTGTCGCGCGGTATGTCGGGAAACACTTCCGCAACAGGCTGCGGCGTTTCCGGAATCGCAATCGAGGCCTCGTCGCTTGTCGCGACGGCGACCTCAACACCATCGGACGCATCTGCGGTTTCTTCGACACCGATGGCCGCTTCCTCCACCGAGCCAACCACTTCCCCTTCCGAAAGCGGCTCGGCCGCTTGCAACGCCAATACAAGAACCATGGTTGAAATCATGCGAACCCCCAGTTGCCCCATGCCGCGGCGCAAGATCCTGTGGCCACGTCATAATCGATTGACACTAGCCGCGAATCCCAGAAATATACAATCCTCGTTTGGACTGAATTGGGGGTCGTTTTGAAAACCAAGATTCTTACTGCCGCACTCGTCGCGGCTTCGCTCAGCGTGCCAGCACTGCCTGTAATGGCAGACGACCATGAAGAATATGTGGTCGTCAACGAGGAGATGGGCGTGCCTGTCTTCCCGTATGACATCACCGACAAGCCCTACAAGATTGTCGGTCCGGTTTCCGCCGGTGTCCGCAAGGCAACGATCTTCAGCAAGGAACCTTCGCAGCAGAAGATCTATAATGAAGTGTGGGAACGCGGCGAAAAGATGGGTGCCGATGCCGTCATCAACGTGACCTATGGCGAAAGCAAGGTCAGTCTCGACAGCTGGGGCAAGACTCGCGCTCTCGGCTTTGCGATCAAGTTCCTGACGGAAGAAGAGATCGCTGCCGGCGTTCAAGGTGAAACCGCGCCGGCGCCGGAAACCTACGACAAGGAAATGTTCAAAGGCGCGAACAAGAAGCCGAAAAAGAAAAAGTGACCTGACCTTCGGCGCATACTGCCGGAGCGAAAAGAACAGGGGCTGCGGAGCGATCCGCGGCCCCTGTTCTTTTCACCGGAGGATCCAAAAACGGGAAAGGCCCTCGGCAGCGATGCCGAGGGCCTTCTTGCGATCCGGCCTGAGGGTGAGGTGCCGGACCGATTTCGCGGTCGTTATGCGTGATACTTCGCGTGGGATACGTCGAAGCGATCGGCGTTCATCACCTTGGCCCACGCAGCGATGAAGTCGCCGACGAACTGCGCTTCGTTACCGCTTTCGGCATAGTGCTCTGCCTGAGCGCGCAGCTGCGAGTGCGAGCCGAAGATCAGGTCCGCACGGGTGGCACGGAACTTCTCTTCGCCCGTCTTGCGATCGGTGCCAACATATTCTTCGTCGCCCGATCCTTCGACCGGAGCCCACTTGGTGCTCATGTCGAGGAGGTTGGTGAAGAAGTCGGGCGTCAGCGTGCCGACGCGATCAGTGAAGACCCCGTGGCCGGTGTTTCCGCTGACTGCGCCGAGTGCACGCAAACCGCCGACCAGAACCGTGAGTTCGGAAATCGACAGACCGAGCAGGTGCGCACGGTCGATCAGCATTTCTTCGGTTTTCACGTCGGCTTTGGTCTTGAGGTAGTTGCGGAAGCCATCGGCAAACGGCTCGAGCGGCTCGAAGCTGGCGTGATCGGTGTGCTCGTCGGTGGCATCGCCGCGACCGCCGGTGAACGGAACAGTCACTTCGAAACCGGCTTTCTGAGCTGCATCTTCGACCGCCGCCGAACCGGCGAGGACGATCGCGTCTGCCATCGACATATCGCCGCGCAGCTCGTCGATCTTGGCGAGAACCTTGCCCAGCTCTTCCGGATCATTCGCCGCCCAGTCCTTCTGCGGAGCCAGACGGACACGCGCGCCATTGGCGCCGCCACGGTGATCCGAATTGCGATAGGTAGAGGCCGAAGCCCAGGCCGCCTTGACCAACTCGCTGGTGGTGAGGCCACTGCCGAGGATCGCGCTCTTGAACGCCGAGACAGCATCAGCCGAAGGAGCGGTGCCAGCCGGAACCGGGTCCATCCAGATCAGCGTTTCTTCCGGAACTTCCGGACCCATGTAGCGGACCTTCGGACCCATATCGCGGTGGCACAGCTTGAACCATGCGCG